>JAHJKP010000007.1 GCA_018821985.1 Pseudomonadota bacterium | reverse complement strand
GGGCCGATGGCCGGAATGGTGCCCTTGCCGAAAAGAATCTTGGTCGGATTATGAAAGACGAAATTCTGCATGCTGTTTGCAAGGTAAAAGGTAAAAAGTAAAAAGAAATGACGGCCTATCCTGCAAATGCCAGGGTGAGCTGAACAAAATCCTCAAGGGTCAGATCTTCAGCCCGGGCCGTTGGTGCTATTCCGGCCTTGCGGATGGCGGCCTCGGTCAGTTGTTTGACGGTCGCCTTGTCCTGCTCCGGGACCATGGGGAGGATATTGGCGCTGCTCAGGGTGTTGAGCAGTGTCTTGCGCCGCTGGCTGAAGGCCCCGCGGACGACGCGCTGGAGAAGTGAATAGTCGTATGCAGGAAGAGCCCTGATCCGCTCGTCCTGATGGTCAAAATCAATCCGGACCACCACTGAGTCTATTTTCGGACGGGGGTGAAATTCTGCGGGTTTCAGGGTCAGTAGTCTCTTTACGGTTGCGCAGGCGCTGAGAAGAACCGTTGGCACTCCATATTGTTTGGTCCCCGGTTGTGCTGTCAGCCGGTCAGCAACTTCCTTTTGCAGCATGATAGTTGCCCAGGCCATCTTCTCCTTATTCTCAATCAGTTTAAAGAGAAAGGGATTGGAGATGGAATAGGGCAGGTTGGCCATGATCTTGATCGGTCCCTGACACAGCTCGGACAGTTCATGGAAATCAGCCTTCAATACATCCTGGTGGATCAGGGTAACATTGTCAGGCAGGTCTTCTTCTTCCTCATGAAACCTGATAATTCCACTGTCTATTTCCAGGCCGATAACCTGTTTGGCTGCGCGGGCCAGTGGTCGGGTGAGGGCGCCTAGTCCAACACCCACCTCCAGGATGATTTCCTCGTTCGTTATCCTGCCTGCATGAACAATGGCTTCTGCTGTTCCCGCATGGACAAGAAAGTTCTGGCCAAACCGTTTTTTAGGAGTCAGGTGATGTTTCTCAAGGGATGATCTGGTGTTATGGGCTGCTGTCATTGATGTACCATGGTGATATTAATTTAACTTTCGCCCCTGGCGAAACATGTCGGTATATATTTCCGGTAGATGCTGTTGTTGCAGAGCTGTCACCACATCCTCCACCCGGTAAGGGATGCGATGGAGAGAAACCTGGATATCCTGTTCTGAGAGAGTCAGGGTGGCGCAACTGGCCTCTGGGTTCCCATCGAACATCCTGCCGGCACTTCCCGGGTTGATAAAATGAGTCGTATGAATCTGTTTATGGAAGGGGGAATGGGAATGGCCGGTGATAACGATCCGACAGCTTGTCAGTTGGCTGAGTTCCTGAAAACGGCTGTCTGGAGTCTGGGCAAAGAGCAGTTCTCTGGGGTGGTCAGGGCTGCCATGGAAGAGACCGATGGTGTAATCACCAAGCTCTATTTTCTGTGAGTCTTTCAAAGAGCACAGATATTGTTTGCTCTCATCGTTCAGGGCCTGCACCGTGGAGCGGTACATGATGCGTTTTTCTTCATTATGGGGTTTTTTGAAATCTTTCCCCTGCAGCAGAGTTATGACCTTATGGTCGGTGTTTCCCAGAATGGAATATGCTTTCCTGTCTTGCAGCCACTGCAATGTTTCGTTAGGGAATGGGGCGTATACCGTCGAGTCTCCACAGTTATAGATGGCATCAAAGGATTTATCCGTAAAATAGTGGTCAATGGCCAGAAGGGCAGGAAGGTTTCCATGGATATCTGAGAGGAGAAGGATCTGCATGACAAATGGCTGATAGAGGTGGACGTGACAATATATATTCAGAGGGACAATGCTAATTCTACACGTGAACAGAGAAACAGGAAACCTCTTTATTTTTAACTGGCATATTTGGTAGAATGGATGGTACCTTTATACGGGTTGGGAAGATCTGTTGCCAAGAGCAATGGAAGTATCTGTTCGTCAATAATTCAATAAATATAAAAAGAAAGAGAATGGAAATCAAAGGGTTTAAGGCAGCGGCAGTTGCTGCCGGTATCAGATATGCAGACAGGTTGGACCTTGGTCTTATTGTCAGTGAGGCGCCAGTTGTTACTGCCGGGGCCTTTACTACCAATCAGGTGAAGGCAGCGCCTGTTATCCTTGATATGGAGCGGCTCAAAAAAGGAAAGGCGCAGGCTATTTTAGTTAATAGTGGTTGTGCGAATGCCTGCACCGGAGAAACTGGAATGCAGGCCGCACTTGCTGCCGGCAGTTGTGCCGCATCGGCTCTTGGTATCCCCGATGAGATGGTGCAGGTCTCGTCCACCGGTGTTATCGGAGAGCAGTTGAATGTGGATGCCATAAAGAAAGCCATGCCAGGGCTTGTCGCGGGCCTGTCGCCAGATAATTTTGAACAGGTTGCCAAGGCCATTATGACCACGGATACCGTTTCGAAAACGGCATACCGGACCGTTGTTATCGGTGAACAAGAGGTTCATCTCATGGGGATGGCCAAGGGGGCTGGGATGATTATGCCCAATATGGCCACCATGCTTGCCTTTGTGCTGACGGATGCCCAGATCAGTTTTCCGCAACTCCATGGCGCCTTGATCAAGGGCGTGGAGCGCACCTTCAACCGGATTACCATTGATGGCGATACCAGCACCAATGATATGATCCTGATCATGGCCAATGGTGCTGCCGGAAATCCCTGGATTGACGAAGAGAGTACGGACAACCAGGAAATCTTTCAGACGACCCTGATGGATCTGTTAAAGGATCTGGCCTTGCAGATTGTGGCTGACGGCGAGGGTGCCACCAAGTTTATCACCATCCGGGTTTGCGGGGCCAGAGAGGAGCAGGATGGTGTCCAGATTGCCAGAACCGTGGCTAATTCCAATCTCGTAAAAACAGCCTTTTTTGGCGAAGATGCGAACTGGGGCAGAATTATTGCCGCTATGGGACGTTCAGGGGTACGTATCTATCCGGAAAGGGTGGATATCTCATTCGGTGATGTGATGATTGTCAAGGAAGGTTTGGGGCAGGGAAAAACAGCAGAAAGGGAAGCAACCGCAATCCTGAAAGAGAAGAATATTGTGGTGACCATAGACTTGAAAGATGGAGTAGAATGTGCTGAGGTTTATACCTGTGATTTTTCTATTGATTATGTAAAAATTAATGCAGATTACCGGAGCTAAGCTGCAGTGAACTGTTCTTCTTGCTATCCGTCACCATTGAGGATGGATATTCCCACCAGGGCTCCTACATTCCGGCATAAACCTCTATAGAAAAATGAAAGAAAAGAGTGTCACCTATATTCTGCAGGAACAGACGGAGCTTGTGACTTTGTTGTCTGGATTACCTGAGAAGTATACTCTTCAGAAAGGTGAATTTTCTGTTGCTACTCTCAGCTATATGGATACCTTTGACTGGCGTTTGTATGATAAGGGGTTCATCTGTCTGCGGCAGAGAAGGAGTGTTTATGTTTTGACTGATTTTAATGGTGAAAACATAATTGAGGGTGAAGGGCCCGCCCAGAGAAATATCTTTCCGCTGAATTTTACAACTGGTGTTCTGGGCGAGAAACTTCAGTCAGTGGCAGGTATCCGTGTCCTGCTACCTCTGGCCGAGATCGTCCGGCAGTCACAATCCTTTCAGATTGTTAACCGTGATCAGAAAGTAGTTCTCCTTGGTTCTTTTGAATTGAATGAACTCGTGAACTCTGAGGGGGAACCGACATTTCTTAGTGGCTCTCTGCGGGTACAGGGGGTGCGCGGCTATGTTAAAATTCTAACCAGAGTCGTGGAGCTTTTGCAGAGCCAAGGGCTTGAGGCTGGATATTCAGAAGAGAGGACTTTGCGTCTTGCCCTTGCGTCCATGGGCAGAAAACCCCTGGACTATTGTTCGCAATTTTCCATTATTCTGGACCCGGCAGAGGCCGTTATTCAGGCCGCGCAGAAGATCTTTCTCCAGCTTCTTGACGAGATGGAGCGCAATGTTCCAGGTATTATCCAGGATATTGATACTGAATTTCTTCATGACTTTCGGGTTGCCTTGCGTCGGACGAGGTCTTTGTTGGGAAGTATAAAAAAAATGCTGCCTTCTGCTGATGTTGATCAATTTCAGCGAGGACTTCAGGAGATCGGCATTGCTACCGGGCCTGTTCGTGATCTGGATGTGTATCTCTTGGGGAAAAAGGGCTATCAAGCCATGTTGCCGGAAGGGTTGCAGGAAGGCTTGACTGTTTTTTTTAAGGAACTGTCCCGGCAGCGCGTACAAGAGTTGCGACGGATGAAGAAGGCCTTGCAGTCCAGGAATTGTAAACAGTTCTTGAGGCGGTGGCGAAGATATGTTGAGGATTCTTTGATTGCATCTGCTTATGCAGCAGGTCATGAACCATGTAAAGAGGTAGCAATCAAGGCTATCAGAAAGCGATTGCGCTCTATTCTCAAAGATGGTGCCGGGATTACTTCCCAGAGTCCAGACGCCGCCCTGCATGGTTTACGGATTCAGGCCAAAAAACTCCGCTATCTGCTGGAGTTTTACCGCTCCCTGTTCCCTGAAGCGGAAATGAACTCTTTGGTCAAATCTCTTAAAAAGCTGCAGGATAATCTGGGGAGTTTTAATGACCTTTCAGTGCAGCAGGGGATGCTAGGACAGCATCAGAAAGGTTTAGCTGGCGGGGAGCAAAAGAAAGCAGTTCAAGTAGCAGCTGCCCTTGGCGGCTTGATAACCCATTTGCATGAAGAGCAGAAAGGTGTTCGTCAGGAGTTTGAACAAAGATTTAAGCAGTTTACCACAACGGATAATAGACGTTTTTTGATCTGTTTCTTTAACGAATTTTAATACGTTGTTGTCCTCAAATTCTGGTATTATCGACAATGAAAATTATCGCCATCTATTCAAGTAAAGGAGGTGTGGGGAAGACCGCCACTGCAGTCAATCTGTCCTATGGTTGTGCCCGCAGCGGAAAAAAGACACTGCTCTGCGATATGGACCCACAAGGTGCGGCAGGGTATTATTACCGTATCAGGCCCAAGGATAGTTTTAACCGGAAGCGTTTTCTGAAAGGAGATCTGGAGCCTTTTATCAGGGGGACTGATTTTGAAAACCTTGATCTGTTACCGGCCCATTTTTCTTTTCGTAACCTGGATATTGCCCTTGATGGTCGGGGCGGGTCGGCAAACGAGCTGAAAAAAATCTTTACCTGTGTGAAGGATGAGTACGATGTATTGATTCTCGATTGCCCCCCTAATATGACCCTGCTTTCTGAGAATATTATCATGGTGGCGGATCTGGTGCTAACCCCGGTTATTCCCACCACGCTTTCTATCCTCTCTTTTGCCCAACTGATAAAACTGGCAGATAAGCTTGAGGTGAGCAGGAAGAAACTGGTGGCGTTTTTCTCCATGGTTGACAAGCGAAAAAATATGCACTCCGATACCATCTCGAAATTTGGTAAGAAAAAGATGTTTCTGGCCAGTGAAATCCCCTATCTTGCCGACGTTGAAAAGATGGGTCTTTTCCGGCAACCAGTTGCGGTGTCCGTGCCTGCTTCTGCTGCCGCCATGGCTTATGAGCAGTTGTGGCTTGAGGTGTGGAGGAAAGGATCTCAGCTATGAAGAACCTGTTTCTGGTCCGCCATGCAAAATCCAGTTGGGCGGACCCATCTCTGGCAGATCGGGAGCGCCCTTTAAATAAACGAGGTCTGCGTGATGCCCCGCTCATGGGACAGAGGCTTGCTGGCAGGAAGGTCAGGGTAGATGCCATATGGAGCAGCCCGGCACAACGGGCGCTTGAGACAGCACGTTTTTTTGCCTCCACACTGAAGTATCCGCGCAAAGAAATAGAGCTGCGTGATCGACTCTATACCAATACAATAGATGACTTGTTGCTTGAAATCAGGTCTTGTCCTGATGAGATTAAGAGTCTGCTGGTGGTTGGCCACAATCCAGTGATTTCAGGATTTGCCAATTTCCTCATCGGTCACGCCAAGGACACCCATATTGAAAGCATTCCCACCTGTGGAATTGTGGCAATTAACTTTCAACGTCCTTCCTGGCAGCTGCTAAAAGAGCATGAAGGTCGATTCCTCTTTTTTGATTATCCCAAAAAAGATGTTACTCCTCTTTGAGGAACTTCCTGAATCTGAGACGGTGGGTGACTCATGCATTGCCATCCTTTCAGTAAGGTGATCAGTAGTCTGTTATTTTTAACAGGCCTGTTCTTCTTGAATTTCACTTCCCGAGTTATTTTTTCACCGCTCCTGCCCATTATAGAAGGTGAATTTGGCCTTGGTCATGCAGCGGCTGGTTCTTTTTTTCTGCTCATCTCTGGCGGCTACTTCTTCTCTATCCTCTCGTCCGGTATTGTTTCTGCTCGTATTAATCATATAAATACCATTGCTCTGTCCACTATTAGCTCTGGAATTACATTAATCGCGTTGAGCCATTGCTCAACCTTATCTGGGATGCGAATCGGTCTCTTTACTCTGGGGCTGAGCGCAGGTTTATATCTGCCTTCCGGACTTGCCTCCATCAAACAACTGGTCAATCCTGCGTATCTGGCCAGAGGGATGGCAGTGCATGAACTGGCTCCAAATCTCGGTTTTGTTGCAGCCCCGGTTCTGGCTGACCTGATGCTCAGATCATGTTCATGGCAGCTGGGCCTTATGTGGTTAGGAATATGTATGGCTGGCGCCGGCTTGTTCTACGGCATAGCCGGTAGAGGTGGTTATGAACGTGGAAAAGCATTGGATATTTTGACTTCTCAGAGGATTTTATCTCGACCGGAGTTCTGGCTACTGGTACTGCTCTTCTCGCTGGCAATCTGTGCAAGCCTTGGTATTTATGCCATGCTGCCTCTGTTTTTAGTCTCAGAGCAAGGGATGACACCGGAACGGGCCAGTTACTTCTTGGCATTCTCAAGGATAGCTGCCCTCATGATGCCCTTGGTTGCTGGATGGTATGGCGATCGGGTTGGAAATAGAATGATCATGGCCTTTGTATTGTTGATTGCTGGGCTCTGTACTGTGCTCCTGGGTGTGATCTCCTCATTTCCATGGCTGGTCCTATTAGTGATCCTGCAACCCGTGTTTGCTGTCTGCTTTTTCCCCTCAGGCTTTGCTGTCCTGTCGGCATTAGGATCGGAGGGAGAAGGGGCACTTGCTGTCTCACTTTGTATTCCTGCGGCTTTTTTGTTGGGGGGAGGGGTGTTCCCGGTGTTGATTGGGGTGATAGGGGATCATGCTTCCATTGGTGTCGGCTTTATGATAACAGGAACAGCCATGATGGCTGGTGCCATTTTCTCTTTCTTTGTCTGTTGTGAAAAAAAGTGATATAAACTGATTAATTGAGAATTGCAGAAGAGATCAGGGAATTGAGAAAAATGTTTGCCAGCTATTGTGGGAGAATATGTATAATGATAACAGGATGAAAAGAAGGAATGATAAGTTGATTTAACGATTTTTTTTAATTAAAACCTTCTGCTTGAGCAGACTATCTGGGACGTTATCTTCAAGGAATGTTTGCCATATTATAAAAAATGACTAAAACACCTGTCTGTCAGCGTTGTATTCATTATTATGTAACCCATGAACCAGCTATGCCTTATGGTTGCAGAGCTATGCATTTTAAATCTGCTCATAATCCGGCTCAAGTTGTTTTTTCCTCTTCCGGAATGGCGTGTCAGTTGTTTGTTCTCAAAGATACAGATAGGGAGGTTGAAAAAAAATCATTGCCGAAACGTGTGGCTTGATTGAAGGGGAGGGAAGGGTTAAAAAAATATTGCAAAGAAGGGCTGTTCGATTACGTTTTGACAATTGTTTTTATATCGTTTAATAGTAAGTTTTTTTTGAATAGTAACTTACTGTAATGTAATAATAAAAAGTTAGGAGTGAACAGGATATCATGCGTTGGGGGTATAAAACCATACAATATGGATTAAAAAAAGAAGGTCTGCTGGGTAGCTCTTTTCTTGATGAAGCGGAAGTCGAGCAGTCATTGAATGAATTTGGTCAGGCAGGGTGGGAGTTGGTTTCTCTGTTTGGCATGCAGGATGGGCTGATGGCTGTTTTTAAACAACAGTTGGAGATGAAAGTGGCGGCAGTTCATGAATCTGTCACTGAGGGTGACGCTGTAACTCCTTGTTTTTCCTTAAAAAGTCAGGCGGTAAGAGACCTGGAATGTATAGCTGAACGCAAGGCTGGGCGTAAAGAGCCTCTTGTTTCGGTAGTTGTAGAGACAGAAGATATAGAAGAAGGTGTGGGGGGCATTAGGATAGAGTGATCTTAGTATCTTGCTATATTACGCCGTGCTCTAAAAGCGAGCGAAGTAATAAAGGTGAGTATAAAATATGCAGTTGGACGAACGTTATGGGTAAAAAGGTGGCAACGCTGTTGTTGCTTGAATGTTATTGATTGTCGTAAATGTCATATTTTTTAGCTAGTTGTCTTTTTTTTGGTATGTTGGCATAATTGTTGGGATGTATAATGAAAATGAAGAAATTCATTTTCCCCTCTCTCCTCCTTGACGCCTGCTTATATTGAGCAGGCGTCATTTTTTTTTTTTCTCTCAATACGTTTTTTATTCATTAAGTGATTGAGTAAAATTTATCCATTGAAGTACAGTAAAGTGGGTAAAAAGGGATTCTTGCAAGGAATATAATAGCTGTTCTGCTTAGAGAATTGTAAACTTTTGACGTTATTATAGTATGTTATATGATTGCTTATTGTTCTGGCACGGCTGATGCTTAAACTAAAGCAAAGATTGTTACTTACCATTAATTATATTTCAGGAGGTACAAAATGAAAAAATCATTAGTCGTGACTGCATTAGTAGTTAGTATGGGATTTATTGGTCTACAACAGGCGTCTGCAAATCGGGGAATGGTTCCAGGTCAAGGAATGGGCGGCTCAAACTATAGTCAGTTGGATGCAGCTTCCAAGGCAAAATTTGACAAATTTTATAACGAGACCCAAGATCTGCGGAAACAAATGGTAATGAAACGAGCTGAAGAGCGTGCTCTTATGCATTCGACAAACCCCGATTCTGCCAAGGCAGCCAAGTTGGCTGGTGAAATCTTTGACCTGAGAACCGCCATACAGTCCAAGGCTGAGGCTGCTGGCGTCCAGGGATTGATGGGATTTGGTGCTTGTCAGGGACCCGGTTGGGGAATGGGTATGGGGCCTCATCATGGCGGACCAGGAATGATGAATTACGGACCTGATGGTGGCACTGAAGCAGCTGATGCCCCTGCTGGGAGCGATGCTCAATAACAAAATCTGAATACATATCTCTCCTTGATCAAGGTTCACCCAGCGTTTTTAGTTGGGTGAACCTTTTTCTTTTGTTAGATTCTTGAGCATGTCCTTTATATTGTATTTATGCTATTTTCTTAGCGCAATATATAGTGTGTTGTTTGATTTTGCTATTGACAGGTGTTCAACTATTTTTTATAGATTTATTTATATAATTTCAGGTGTCCGTTGCAGGACAGTAAGAGGGAACTTCGTGTAAATCGAAGATGGGCCCGCCGCTGTGACCGGGGACGAATCGTGCAATTGAGTCACTGTCTGCTTTCGGTAGTAACCGAAAATGATGGGAAGGCGCATGAGGAGAATGATCCGGAAGTCAGAAGACCTGCCTGAAAAATCAGCATGTTTCTTTTTGAACGTGGCTGATCTGTTGCCGTCGTGGATTATCGGTGACAAAGTGTGATCTTGTGGATACAAAGGGACATCCCCGGGTCGATAACATTGATGGATTCGTGTTGCTACGGAACCATCAACTCTTCGGTTAGGGGTTTTTTGTGCCTCGACCTTCATTTCCTTTTCAGGAGGTTCAAATGATTCTACAAGAACGGGTGATAGCCAAGATGATGCTTTTCTCGATTAAAGACTGGGATAGCTTTCAGCGTGTCATGCGCTCCTGGCGATGGGGAGGAATATAGAATGCTGATGGTCTAACAGGAGCTGGAAGAGTACAATAATAAAAAAGGGCAACCCTAAGCGGGTTGCCCTTTTTTATTATTATTTACAATGGAAAAACTGGATCAGCTCTTGGCAGGGTCAGAATATTTAAATTTCTGTCCTTTTAATATGTTATCCACAGATTCCATGTTGCCCTTCATATAGAATACATTGGGTTTCGTGCCATCTTCAGGCCTGAGTACCCAGACAGTTTCTTCCAGCTGGTGAACCAGTTTGAAGACGATGTTCTCGGGATCCGTCATATTGCCAAAGGTTCGCGCGCCTGTAGGGCAGGCAGAGGAACAGCCGGTCTGAGTTTCACCTTTTGAGAGTCGTTCTTCCCAACAGAAATCACATTTATCAATGGCATGCCTTTCAGCACTGAAATAGCGTGCATCATAAGGACAGGCCAGCATGCATGTCTTACATCCGATACATTTTTTGCTCTCCATACGGACAATTCCGGTAACCGGATCCTTATAGGTCGCCTTGGTTGGACATGCCCTGACGCATGGAGCATCGTTGCAATGATTACAGAGGACAGGAATGAATTCTACCTTCTTGTCCAATTGTCCCTCGTACTTTCTGGTGAGAATACGGGTCCTGTAACCATACTCTGGAACATGATTTGTCTTGTTGCATGCATCCACGCATTTTTCACAGTCAATGCAGAGAGATTGACGGATAACCATGCTGTAATGAGGGTTGTATGGATATTTTTCAACGAAATCAGAGCCCTCCGAGGCATGGGCGACTCCATAGGTGGAAGACAGAGAGAGTATCTTGCCACTGGCATACACACCGGTAATGGCAAACCCCAGTTTAAGAAAGTTTCGCCTTTCTTTGACGGTAACCGATTCGGTCCCCTCATTTTTCAACTTGTTCATATCTATATTAGGAAATTTCATAGTATTCGTTCCTTTCAATGGTCTCAGGCAAATATCTGTTATTACCAGATTTTATGGTGACGTCTCATGGCTTCTTCCTCTGTCTCGCCTTCTTCCATAAAATGGATGGCTCCACAACCAGGACAGATATATCCGCCTTCTGGTACGATCTCATGTTTTTCAAGCTGATGACCGTTGAGCATCTTTTCTCCGGCAAAATAGGCAAAGCAGATAACAGAAAGGCCAAAAAGAGCTGCCATGATCTCATGGAAGGACGGTGTATATTTGATGAGATCACGTGCCTCTTCGACACCAAGTGAGTGATATACAGAGACCATCTGGCCTGGGATCACAATGTCGTAACGCATGAAAAAGATGCCAATCATCATAAGTCCGGTGGCCCACATGATCATGGGGAAATTATTGCCCCGTGAACGAATAAGAAGGAACAGGGGAAGAACCATGCCGAGGAAAACCTCAAAACACCAGAAATTGACAGCGTAATCGCCGTTTACCATAGACATAATGACAAGGGATTTGTCATGCGATACCATACCAGTAACGATTTTCCAGATGGTGAAGAAAATAATGGTGGAGATCAGGAAGATCGTCACCTGACAGACGGCTTTCATGGCGCGTTCCATGCGCTGATTCATGATCTCCGGATTGATTCTCGCGGCCAGAGTGGTGACAAACAGGATGGCACAACCGCCGGACATGCCTGCGGAGAAGATAAAATAAATGGGTAGGTAGGGGCCATACCAGAATGGGCGGCCATGCAGCATTCCAAAAACAGCGCCCAGGTTACTATGGGCAGCAATACCGACCATCAGTCCAAAAAATCCCATCAGTCTGGAAAGACTATGGTTCTGCTCAAGCAGAAAATAATACTCGATGACCATGAAGACCAGATAGGCACCATAGAGGGTTCCCATCCACCACATATTTGAGCTCAGGTTGGGGGATATGACATTGTAAATAGCCATTCTGAAAGGGTTTTCAATGTCGAAGAAAATGATACAGAAACCGCCAAGCATAAATATAATGGACATGAAAACCGCGCGTTTGGCAATCGGCATAAAAGCCTCGCCGCCAAACACATGGCCAATGGAAGAAATAATGCACAGTCCGGTGGAAGTTACAACACAAAAAACATAGGCTGAGATAAGGAGACCCCATGAAAGTTCACGGCTTACACCATAGACATGATGATAGCCGACAATCATTCCGTGCAACCCTACTGATACTCCAGCCAAAGCAAGGAGGGCAAAAGACCCCATGAGCATGAGATAGCCCGGGCTTGCTTTTTTCAGGGCATCGATACCATGATAACCCCATCTTTTTGAAATATTGACCATAATTTCCATTAGTTGTTCACCTTATTAAGTAATATTTTAGAATAATCGTAACTGTTCAGATTTCAATCTTCACGTGTTATGGATGTTCTTAGTGTTTACTTTCGCCGTGTTCTTTCTTCTTCTGATCGCCACCTTGCAGGGCGTCGTTCCCTTTTACGCCGATATGGCAAACGGTACAACGGGTCAGGTAGCCAAATGCCTTAGAGGAATCATGGCATGTGCCGCAGTATTTATTGTGGAGTTTTTCCAGATATTCGCGTTTGTTCCCAGAATCAGTGTTGGTTAGTTCTGCCTCTTCGATGGTCCCTTTTTTCATGGCAAAAACGTCTTTGTGGCATGTCTCACAGGCCAATCCGCCTTTTTTAAGATGGATGGAGTGCTCAAAAGAGACTGCTTTCACTGGATAGGTAAAGACAATTGGGGTTTCGGGGGCTGAATGGCAGGAACCGCATTGGCTTGCAGCATCAAAGGCAGTGTTGCCATCATGACAGCTACCGCAATATTTCCCTGCTTTAAAAGATTTCATGGTGAAATCGCCTGCTTTTTCAGTGGCACCCTGTTCCATGGCAAATATTTCGTCATGGCAGGCGTCACATGCAAGGCCGGCGTCCATGGTATGGGCTTTATGGGTGAACGTGGCCTTTGTCGGGGTGGTCCAGACAATTGGTTCCTCCGGGCCAAATTGGTCAGCATCGTATGCTTCTTCTGCCATGCTGGTATTCGCCAGAAGGAGAGATGCAGCCAAGAATGCCGTTAAGGCCAGTAAACTTACAGTTGACGCTTTGTTTGTGTTCATTGATGTGCTCCTGCCTCTTTTTATCTGTTAGCTGTTGTGGCTGGAAATGATTCAGAGGATCCTGATGATTCAGGAACTGCTGAACTATTTTGCCAGATTCAATGGGCTTAAATAACTTGTCAGTATGCTGCTAGATTTATTTCAAGTGAGATGAAACCTGCCTTCTTAGGAAGTTCGAAAATAAAAAAAACAGGTGTCAACCAATCAAACGGCACAAGATAAACAACTGTAAAGGGATTAAGCAATAGAAAAATGCACAAAAAGAATTATGGCCTTAGTTGGCTTGTAATAATTATGTGCCAAAAAGTTCGTTCTTTTAATGGGTTGTAAAATAAGTTTTTTTGAGAAAAATTACGTTTTATTACATTTACACAAAACTGAGAAGTGTTATGTGTTGGAGCCACTCTGTCATCATGCTGTTGTTACACTATATTTTTCTTAATATGGTAGCGATACGTTCGCCTGCCAAAATTATTTTTTTCAGAATGTCTTTTTCTTCAACAGTTACTGTGGTTTCCTGAAAAGAATCAGAGAGTAATTGCGCATAATTAATAATACCATTGGATAGGTTGGTGCCTTCGTTAATAATGGCTGCCAGTTTATCATCATGTTTTTTTGGAGAGGCATCCTCACCGTCTTCAGTTGGGGGGTGTTGCAGTAATTTGTTGATGGTATCTGTCAGCTCTGCGATTTCGGTGCAGGTCTCAGAGCTATAGTTGAAACCATTAACGAGAATGTCTTCATCTCTTGCCTGATCGGAGAGGCGGATCAAGGGGAGTACGGTTTTTTGGTAGAGAAGGATCAGGTAAAAACTGATAATACAGATTATGGTACCAAGGGCTCCAATCATGATTGTTTGAAAATGGACAACTTTGGCTCGCATCTGACTGACAATGATTCGGTCAAACTGCAGAAGGTAATCAGCCAGTTGTCGCATCTGGCGCTGCAGATTGAGGCTGTGAGCTATCTTATCTCCAGCCGCTATAATATTCTTTGATGAAATGGCAAGGCCGGAAAGGTCAACCTGTTTGGCCATATCGAGTTTATATTCAGCTGGAATGAGCTCGTTTTCCTGTAAACGAACAAGGGATGAGTTTAGATCTTTCAAGTCTCTGGAGGAGGCAACCACCTTGTCCCAGTCGTTTTCTATCAATGAAGCTGTAATCTGTTCCCGCAGTGTGGTGAATTGAAAGATGGACTCCTCACTCTGGGTAATGATTTTATTGTATTGTCCGGTGAGCTGGTATTGACGAAAACCCAGAAGCAGCACAAAGGCAAGGAGGCACGCAACGGAGATAAAGGCCAGGTAACCTGTTTTTTTTAAAGAATACATGGTGTCGTTTTTTTGATTTTACTGTGAATACAGCTTTGTGAGGCTGGGCATGTGTTGCATTCGTTTTTGTCGGAAATATCATCTGCAGCTTTTTTCTTTTCCGAACAGGCAAGAATGATATCGAATTCTTCATTGTCAAGGGTTTCAGCCTGAACCAGGATCCCTGCAAGGTTTTTCAAAAGATAAAATTTCTGACTGAGAATGGCTAATGCGTCTTCATAACAGGTTGCCAAAAGGGTCTTGATCTCATGGTCAATAGATCGTGCAGTCTCGTCGGCCATGGGGAGGCGTTGAGATACGCCGCCTAGAAATCCACTGTCATCGATCATAAAGGCCTGTGCCCCTATGGCATCATTCATTCCCCATTTACAGATCATATTGGTTGCGATCTCTGTTGCCTGGAGAATATCACCTTGGGCGCCAGTAGAGCGTTGATCAAATGCGAGGTTTTCGGCGGCGCGCCCTCCCATCAGAATGGTGATTCTATTCTTTAAATAAATATAAGAGTAAGCGTGTCTGTCGAATAAGGCGAGTTGCTGGGTTTGTCCCAAGGCCCTTCCCCGTGGAATGATGGTAATTTTATGAAGTGGATCGGCATCAGGAAGCGATTTAGCAATAATGGCATGTCCGGCTTCATGGTAGGCAAGGATGTTACGATCCTTCTCGGTCATGATCATTCCTTTGCGTTCTACCCCCATCAGGAGGCGATCACGAGCCAGTTCAAAGTCTGTATAGTCAACGGCCCGCTTTCCTCCTCTTGCTGCCATGAGGGCGGCCTCATTGACCAGATTGGCGAGCTCTGCTCCAGTAAACCCTGGGCACGTCTGGGCAATCTGATGCAGATCAATATCCGGGGCCAGTTTAATTTTAGCTGCATGGATCTGAAGGATCTTCTGACGTCCATTGATATCTGGCGGCAGGATGTTCACCTGACGATCAAAACGTCCTGGGCGACGAAGGGCTGAGTCCAGGATGTCAGGTCTGTTGGTGGCAGCCATGACCACAATATTATCGGATGAGCCAAAGCCATCCATCTCAACAAGCAGGGCATTCAGGGTTTGCCCCCTTTCATCACTGCCACTGGCAGACGATCCACTGCTGCGACTTCCCCCTACCGCATCAATTTCATCAATAAAGACGATGCACGGGGCATTCCTTTTGGCCTCTTTGAAAAGATCTCTTACCCGTGAAGCTCCGACACCGACAAACATTTCCACAAAGTCAGAACCGCTGAAGCTATAAAACGGTACTCCCGACTCTCCGGCAATGGCGCGAGCAAGCAAAGTCTTGCCTGTTCCTGGAGGTCCTTGCAACAAAACTCCTTTGGGGATGGTGGCGCCAACCTGACTGAATTGGCTCGGATTTTTCAGAAATGCAACAATCTCCTGAAGCTCTTCCAAGGCCTCAGGGATACCGGCAACATCTTTGAAAGTCACAACCTTATGACCATCATCAGGGAGAATCAATTTGTCAGTGGCAAACTTGCTTTCTTTTTCTTCCCTCTTTATCTTGCTTAGTGAGAGAACAATTACGAGTATGAGCAGGACAATATAGAGAAGGGCAAGACCCTGTAAAATCAGCTCAGATTGGTCTTTATTGAAGATGATACGGATGTTCTTGTCTTTGAGCTCTTGGATAAGCTCTTCAGGATTGGGAACCATGGTAACATAGGTAAAACCGGGATTAGTACTAGTCTCGCTGGCACGATGACTAATCACAACCCTGTTTCCGGTAAATGTCATATCAGAGATATCGTGATGGCTGAGGCAGTAGCGAAACTCGCTGTATGTTCTTTCCGGCAGGCGGTGTTCAATGGCCCACATGAGATAGCAGGCGCCAGCAAAAATGGTGAAAAGAAAAAAGATGAAAAGATTACGTGCGAGAATTGCCATGACAAAATATCCTTGGATAAACACAGGGTTGATTATGTGGATTTTTTTGTTATTAAGGAGATGCGCTCTGGTTGGTGATATTTTTCTTTAAATGAGTTGTTATTGTTGAGCCGTCATACCATATAAATATAAGAACATACCATACAAAAAGCCAGGGAGGTAGAGCTCCCTGGCTTTTTGTATTAGTGCCACTTTGTCATTTATCCAAAAACTTCAAACTGGTTAGCTTGTGCGGCTGCTGGTTTTTTTCTATAGTCAGGCAGCTTTTGTGTTTCCTTTCCTGCAACGATCGCTTAGCTGCCAACAATGGCAGAGAACATGCTTTTAACAAGGGCAACAGGCCCCCCCCCGGAGATCAATGCGCTGGAGAGACAAACAAGACTCCAGATTCCGACGGCTCCGGCAAAGGCAGCTGTAATAATGGCTCCAAGTTTGTAAAGTTCGCTGTCCGTACTGGCAGAGTCGTGGGCCGTTGCTTTGGTTTGTTCTTTGGTGTTTGCTGTATTTTTCATGATAAGATTCCTTGTAAGGTGAAATGTTTAGTGAAGAATTTATCAGCTGAGGCGACTGGTTACCGTTCTGAACTATCCGTTAATTGCTGTGAAAAGATTAACTACAAGGGAAATCGGCCCACCACTATTAACTGCTCCAGCAATCATGCTGGCAGCAGCCCAGCAGCCGATGATACCGGCGGTAATGCTAAGGGCAGTGATACCTGTCTTGAAGATTTCCGTGCTTACGTTGGTGGCTGCGGTGCTGGATGCACAACTTTTATCAATGCTGGGAAAGTTTTTCATGGGAATCTCCAGGGTGCTTATTTTGAGAGGCCGTTACAGGGTCGCCAATACGTTATTGATTATTTTGAAAGTACTTATCCAACAATCGCTTTTATGTATTCTGTGGCAAAAGATACTGGCCCGCCGCTGGCAATGACGCCGGCGGTCATGCATGCAACTGCCCAGCCGCCAAAGAGAAGAGAGATGATACCAACGACGGTGGCTCCTGCTTTGTGCAGCTCAACGGTGGTCTGGGAATTTTCATTTACGATGGCACGGGTCTTATTTTGAGTTGTTGTCTTCATGATGTCCCCTTTTATTAAAGTTTGAGATTAGTTTTAATTTTGTTCTTTTGAAATTCTTGTGTTTGATAAAATTAATGCATGCATCGTGCCAGACGTGATTATTTATATTGGAGAGAGTCTGTTTATGATTAAATTACTGTTATTATGTTGAAAAATATATTGATTACCGCTATTGTTTAGTCGTGGCCGAGATGTCGGTAGGAAAAATGCCGAGTGTGGCATAACTGTTGCGCTAAGCCAGATGTGTTGCTTGACTGTTGTATATATGTTGCGTCAAGGATAGGGTGCAACAGTTTTGAAGGGTGTGGTTGGTGTTATGTGGTGGATGGCATGGCCGCTCTAGGTGCGTATCTGCTTCATGCGTCACGAATACAGTGTGATAGAGGGCTGAACGGAATTTTTCCGGCAGATGTGGTCAATGGTCTCAAGTGATACCTGTCGCCTGAAATTGTGAACTGAAAAAGTATGGAGATTTTTGCGGAGGGGGATTTTAACGACTCAAGGCATCTTCGTGTCGACAGTTACAAACACAGAAAGCCAGTGAGCTCAAGCTCACTGGCTTTCTGTGTTTGTTCGGTATTATCTTGGTTACAACCTCGAACAGCTAGCCACTAGAGGTTGTGAGTCTTTAGCGATGTGTGAGGGCATGCTCAATAGACTAATAATTTCTCAACTTTAAAGCTTTTTTCGTACAACGAACTATTAGCTGCCAACAATGGCAGAGAACATGCTTTTAACAAGGGTAATAGGACCGCCTCCGGAAATTAGGGCGCTGGAGAGACAAATAAGGCTCCAGACTCCGACGGCTCCAGCAAAGGCAGCAGTAATGAAGGTTCCCAATTTGTAGAGTTCGCTGTCTGTACTGGCTGAGTCATGGGCGGTTGCTTTAGCTTGTTCTTTGGTGATGGCCGTGTTTTTCATGATGAGATTCCTTTTAAAAGTAAAGTGTGTAGTTGTGAATCGTTTATTTGCTGTAACTGGGTACTATCTTGAACTATCCGTTAATCGCTGTGAAAAGGCTGGCAATAAGGTCTATCGGCCCTCCGCTGTTGACGGCTCCGGCAATCATGCTGGCAAAGGCCCAGCAGCCGATAATGCCGGCAGTAATGGCGACAGCAGTGATACCTATCTTGGAGATTTCCGTGCTTGCGTTGGTGGCTGCACTGCTTGTTGCACGACTTTTGTCAATGCCGGGAATATTTTTCATGGAAATCTCCAAGGTAGCTTTTTTATTAACTGATTATTTTATAGGGCTTTATGCTCCATTTCTGGATGGAGCTACTTATCCAATAAGCGCTTTGATATAATTTGTGGCAAGGCCAACTGGACCACCACTGGCAATGATGCCTGCTGTCATACAGGCAACTGCCCAGCTGCCAAGCAGAAGCGAGGTGATGCTAATAGTGGTGACTCCTGCTTTGTGCAGTTCGACGGCAGACTGGGTATTTTCATTGACGCTGGTGCGGGTTTTGTTTTGTGTTGTCGTTTTCATAATGTCCCCTTCTATTTAAGCTTGAGATGAATTCTGATTTTTTTATGAGTCATTGTGCTTTCTGTTTTATATGCATGCGGCGTGCCAGAAATGTTTTTTTTGCATGAGATGACTATATATGTGTGCCTAACGTACTGTTAGTATATATATTTTATATAAAGCAGTCACTATTGTGTGGGCGTAGCAGAGGCTAAGGGGGTGGGTAGCTTTGTGTTGCGTTACTGTTGCATGGAGAGTTTGGTGTTGCATTGTTGTTGCAAAACCGTTGCGGCGCAAGGGGTGTGCAACAGTTTTGGCCGGATTCCGGCTCCCATGCGAAAAATGAGTCACAAAGGCGGGAATGCATGCGAGCAAGCCCACAAGTAAGAGGAGAAGTAATCCAACATGGGGCTAGGTCCCGGTTTCAGGATCATATTTCAGTGGGAGTGTTTTGCACGTGATGTTCCATGAACTCATCGGGTTGAATGGCGTGACGCTGCATCTTCCGGTAGAGAGTGCTTCGATCGACATTCAACATGCGGGCGGCCTTTGATTTGTTGCCTCTGGCCCGTTTCAGGGCATCAATGAGTTCATCTTTTTCACTGATATAGGGAGACAATGGATTGGCGTCCACGGCTGATGTACCTTGTGGGAGCTGCTCCGAGGGATGATCTGGTGGTGTCAATGCAGGAATGGTATTCTGCAACATCTGTTGCGAGCGGATTTCCTCGGGGAAGTGTTCCAGGGAGATGGTGGGGCCTTCGCAGAGGACACACGCTCTTTCTATCACATGGCGGAGTTCTCTTACATTTCCCGGCCAGGAATAGCGGGAAAGGGCGTTCATGGCCTGATCGGAAATCCCGTGAATCTTCCTTTTGAGCTGGTCACGAAACAATGAGAGAAAGTGATATGATAATATGGGGATTCCTCCTTTACGATCTCGAAGGGGAGGCAGATTGATCTCTACCACCTTCAAACGATAGTAGAGATCTTCGCGAAAGTTTCCCGCCCTGACTTTTTCGATGAGATTGACATTGGTGGCGGCAATAACGCGGACATCTACCTTTGTCGGTGTGTCCTGGCCAACAGGGGTGAAGGTCTTTTCCTGGAGGAATCTGAGGAGGCGCAGTTGCATCCTGGGTGAGATGTCACCAATCTCATCCAGAAATAAGGTGCCATGGTCGGCCTGTATGAGTTGTCCCGGTCGATCGCGGTCGGCACCGGTAAAAGCACCCTTTTTATGGCCAAACAGTTCACTCTCCAGCAGATCTTCAGGAATGGCAGCACAATCAACTTTAATAAGTGACATGTCTCGTCGGGGACTTTCCGCATGCAGTGCCTCGGCGGCGAGTTCTTTACCTGTTCCCGATTCTCCGGTGATTAAAACGGCTGTGTCCACCTTGCCTACATTTTCAATCATTTTATAAACATTCTGCATCACCTGACTGGAGCCGACATAGCCGTGAAACTGATTTCGTATACCGACACTGCCTTCATCCGGCTCCGGCAGGGTAATATCTCTTGCGACAATGACAACCCCGCTGAACTCGTCCTGTCCGTCCTGAAGCGGGGAGGCGTTCAGGCTGATAATCCGGATGTTGCCATCGGCTTTGCGGCATTCAATCTGATGTTCCCTCACTTCCTTCCGATTCTTTAAGACCTGTAAGGCATCCTGAAGACAGGTTTGACCCATTCCTTCAGTAATGGATTTAAGGTTTGTCGGTGGCTTGGCCTCATTGTAACCCAGCCAGTTTTTGGCTGTATTGTTGATCTGGATGATATTCATGTCATTATCAATGGTAATGATCGCGTCACGGACGGAACTGAAGATCGCTTCCAGGTAGCGTTTATATTTTTCGTTTTCCTTGATGAGTGCTTTTCTCTCCTTCTCTAGCTCCCAGTGCTGTAAAGCCTGGCGGACAAATCTGAGCAGTGTTTCTTTGTTGACGGGCTTGGATATGTAATCAAATGCCCCATATCGAACGGCCTCGGCGGCCGAATCAAGATTGGGAAAGCCGGTAATCATGACCACCGGGCATTGGATGCCTGTTTCTCGAATTTTGCGCAGGAGATCTGTGCCGCGCGCGCCTTCAAGGACAATGTCACTGATGATCAGATCAAAGTCCTGCTCATGGATGGCAAGCAGGGCCTCTTCGATGGTGGCGGCAGTAGTGATGGGGCCGTATCCTTCTCTGGCCAGAAACATTTCAAAGGTGAGACGAATGCTTGCTTCGTCGTCAACTATGAGGATGCTGGCGTTTTTGTCCACTGTTTCACTGTGCTGCATAGTCTGAGCCTGAGGCGGGAATTTGGATGAGCATCTCGGTGAATTGATGCATTATCGAGTTGACCTTGATGGTGCCGCCATGATCCTGGATGATACCGAAGCTGATACTGAGGCCGAGCCCTGTGCCTTGCCCTGAAGGTTTTGTGGTAAAAAATGGATCAAATAATCGATCAAGTATGCCTTGCGGGATCCCGGTACCCTGATCCCGGATGGTTACCTGTATCCATGACTTTTTATCCTCGCTAATGGCAGGGTGGCAGGAGATCAGGATCTTTTTATCCGGAGAAGTGGTGGGGTAACGCTCATTCAAGGCAAACCTGCTGTTGCTCAACAGGTTAAGAATGACCTGCTGCAATTGGCGGAAGTTGCCATAGATGGGACAGGACTTTTGAGAAAAGTCAGTTTCGATCTGGATACCATCTTTCTTAAATTGATGTTCTACCAGCGATAAGGTGGCCTCAATGACCTGAATCATGTCAATGGGCTCATTCTCCTGATTCCCTTCTCTGGCAAAGGATAGTAGATTCTTGATAATAGAAGCAATCCGCTCTCCTTCGTTGATTATCCGGGTAAGGAGTTCTTCCTGAAGAGATTTTTTTTCACTGTCGTCCAGAAGGAGTTGGGCAAAATTGATAATACCGGTAATGGGATTATTGACCTCATGGGCTACACCTGCTGCAAGTTCTCCAATGGCTGCCAGTTGCGCGGTGCGCATAGAGTCAACTTTTCGCAGTTCATCCGAGGTCAGTTCGCGGGCAATCAATAATATTTTGCGGATGATCCCGTCACTATCCTTCACCGGGGAGATGGTCAGCAGATATTCACCAAAAAGCCCCGGCAACCTGGTTTCTTCCACCCGGGGGGAACATGTGCGTAAAAAGGATTCCAGCGGACACTGGAGATGAGGGGAGCTGCCGCCATGGATAATCTTGCAGATTCCCTTGCCGATAATCTGACTCTTTGTCTTGTGGGCAGCGTTGATGGCGGCCAGATTGGCATCGATGATAATGCCTTCCGGAGTGACAATCAGTACTGGATCCTGAATGGCGTCAAAAAGTTCATTTCCTTTGCCTGTGGGGTGGGAAAGAAGGGCGCAGTCAATGGTGTCGGGTGCGGCATTCTCAAGAGTGAGTGGGGGGGTATCAGTCATAGTCTTATCCTGCCAGTGAGCCCAGAACCTTTTTCACCACATTGCCGTCGGCGGTCTTGCCGAAATGTTTCATGATGGGTCCCATGGCCTGCATGGGGCTTTTGAACTGTGACAGATCGATGTTCTCTTTGGCCCAGGCCATGATCTCTTCCTCGGTGGCCATTCTGGGAAGATACGATTCCAGGACCTGCAGATAATCAGAGGTCGGCTGTCCTGTGAATTCCAGGGTCTGTTTTTCTGATTTACATAAGCCCATGATTACGGTGATGATCTCATCGTTGGTAATCTCCTCATCTTGTTTAGGACGACTGCTCTTTTTGCCGCTTTCCAAGGTGATGGGCTGGGTGATCTTGGTGGGGAATTCACTTATGATGATACGGACAGCACCTTTGACCGTCTCATTTCTGCCCAGTATGGCAGCCTTCAAGTCACTTCGCAGCTTGACGATCAGAGGAATGCCAGATGCCTCGTTCCAGCCATATGTTGTTGTGTCGCTCATGGGTTACTCACAGGTGATTGATTATTGTTGAACTCAGAGATAGTGGGCATAAGTGTATAATGGTATGCATAATGATTGTTCTCTTCTTATAGGACTCTTGCAATCCATGTCAAGGGAAAAAGGCGGAAGATGACCGGTGATGACCGTGATTTGTGGTTCTGCTGGCTTCTCCCTGTTATTTATGCTATCAAGGATTCAGGCGATTGAGAAGAAGGATCCTCGGGTATCCTGGTCAATACGAAAGCGGGCACATGCAGAAAGGCGTCATCGAAGAACAGATCCAGGGGATTGTGGAGCGGGTCACCTATCATAATAGTGAGACGGGCTGGTCGGTATTGCGGGTGAAGTGTTTCAATGAACATGATGCGGTAACAGTGACCGTACACCAGACCCGTGTTTTTGCCGGGGCAACCATGAAATTCTTCGGTTCCTGGGCGGTGCATCCTTCCTACGGCAGGCAGTTCAAGGCTGTGCGTGCCGATGAACAGAAACCGGCCACTGCCGCTGGTCTGGAAAAGTATCTCGGTTCCGGACTCATCAAGGGGGTGGGGCCCAAGACCGCCCGCAAGATTGTCAGCCATTTCGGCAAGGCTACCCTTGATATCTTTGAAGGACGCATTGAGGACCTGCTTCTGGTACCGGGTATTGCCCATAAAAAACTGGCCGGGATCAAGACGGCCTGGGAAGAGCATCGGGCGGTGCGTGAGGTGATGCTCTTTTTGCAGGGCCATGGTATTTCCACCCTCTTTGCTGTTCGGATCTATAAGAAATATGGGGATCAGGCCGTAGCCATGGTCCGGGAGAATCCCTACCGGCTGGCGGATGATTTTTACGGCATCGGCTTTTTTTCGGCCGATAAGGTTGCCCTTTCCCTTGGTATTCCTCTCGACTCCGAGGTCCGGATCATTGCCGCTATCCGTCATATTCTGGCGGCTTCCCGTGAGCAGGGTCATTGTTTTCTGACCAGCAAGCAGATTCTGGCCCAGATCAGCGAATTGCTGGAGATGGATCTGGCAGGGAGTCTGGAATCGTATCTGCAGTCCATGGAGCAGGATAATCTGTTGAAGACCCGTTTCCTTACCATTGATAGCTCTGTCGCAGTCCCTTGTTATTATTCCAAGACCCTCTATTATGATGAACAGAATTGTGCCGAATGGTTGCGTCAGCTGTGTGGTCCTATTGCCATTGAGGATAAAAAAGTGGAGGATTGGCTGCAAAGCGACAGTGCCACTCAGAATCTTCAACTCAGCGTTGAACAACATGCTGCTGTTGCCGGTATTGTCTCCCGCCGTTGTGCGATTCTGACAGGTGGTCCGGGGTGCGGCAAGACCACCACCACCAAAACCCTGGTCAGATTATTTCAGGCCATGGGATTGGATGTCACTCTGGCCGCACCTACGGGACGAGCGGCCCAGCGTATGGGTGAGGTGATCGGGGATGAGGCGAAGACTATTCACCGCTTGCTGGAGTATCAGGGGGGAGGTTTTAAACGAAACAGGGAACAGCCTTTGGCCCTCGATTGTCTGGTCGTCGATGAGTGTTCCATGCTTGATATCAGTCTGACTGCGGCCTTGCTGGCCGCCATTCCTGAAGGTGCGCGCCTTGTTCTGATCGGGGATGCCGATCAGCTGCCATCTGTTGGGGCCGGTAATGTGCTGGCGGACCTGATCGCTTCCGGGGTCGTTCCTCTCTTTACCCTGAATAAGGTGTTCCGCCAGGCAGGGGAATCTTCCATTATCCGCTATGCACACGCCATCAATGAAGGCGTGGTCCCAAAGATTCCTTCACCCTTCAAACAACCTGGCCTGTGGACGGAAAAGGCCGATTGTCTTTTTCTTGATTCCAACGAGGCCACCAAAGAACAGTTGCGAGTCATTGCCAGAGTGCGAGACCATTTAAAAGTATCTGCCTGTGATGCTGAGGCCCATTTTGGCGAGGAGCATCTTTATACGGGTATTGATGATCTCTCGTCTCAAAAACGGTATGGCTTTGAGTTGCCGGATCATTATAGTCATGTGAATTTTGGCCTGCTCCAGACTGCAGAAAACAGCGCGGATGAACTACGGGCAGTGCTGAAAAAGGTGCATCCCTGGTCATCTCTCTACTACGGGCTGACCGCTCAGGAAGTGATCGTCAGACTTTATACCGAATGGATTCCGAAATATTTTGGCAAAGAATGCGAGATTCAGGTGCTCTCGCCCATGACCAGAGCCAGCTTGGGCACGGCAACGTTGAATCGTACTCTGCAGCAGGCGGTCAATCCAGCTGCTGAGAACAAGGGGCAGCTGATTCTCGGTGAGCGAATATTCAGGGTGGGAGACCGGGTCATTCATCGCCGCAACAATTATGATCTTGGGGTTTTCAACGGTGATATCGGGGTGGTGAGCCGGGTAAATGCCCTTGATCTCACCTGTGTGGTGCGTTTTCTAGCGGGTGGCCGCGAGGTGGAATATCAGAAAGATGAGATCAGTGAGCTGGATCTGGCCTATGCTATCACCATCCACAAGTCACAGGGCAGTGAGTTCGATTGTGTGATTATTCCCATTGTCAGCCAGCATTTCAAGATGCTTTTTCGCAATCTTGTCTATACCGGTTTGACTAGGGCCAAGAAACTGGCTGTCTTTGTGGGAACCAGGCAGGCCTTTTCCATGGCGGTCAGCAATGTGGACACGGCTAGGCGACAGACGGCCCTGGCTGTTTTGCTGCGGGATGAGGCAGGGAACAGGGAGTAGGGATATAAACAAGAGAGCAAGGAGGAAAATATGGAATATAAAACAGGAACACTGGGTCGAGTGATTATGGCCCGTTTTGATCAGGGTGATGATCTGCTGGAGGGATTGCAGGAACTGTTCAGGAAGGAGGATCTGCGGGCCTGTTGGTTTCAGATTCTTGGCGGTCTGCGGCAGGCAGGAGTGGTGACCGGGCCGAAAGAGCCGACTATGCCGCCTGATCCTGTATGGGCTGAGGTTGACGGGGCTCGTGAGGTGGTTGGCAGCGGTTCGATGTTCTGGGAAGGAGAGGAGCCGCGCATTCATCTCCATGCGGCCATGGGCCACCATGGTGAGACCATGACGGCTTGTATCCGGAGAAACACCAAGGTTTATCTTGTTCTTGAGGTTCTTATCTTTGAACTGCAGGGCCTGGACATCACCAGACCTTATTTTGCTGAAGGTGGATTCAATCGACTTGCATTTGGAAGTTAGGTGATTTCATCTTCTTGTGGTATTGTAAAAAAATATTTGAGATGCTTTTCAGCAGTTTTTTATGTCAAAATGGGACGATAGTGTATGGATGAGATAATCAGCAGATCTGAACAGAAACGAAGATTTAAACGGATTGAGGATGTGGCGCAGGAGTTGGCGGAACTTACCGATAAAGATCTGAAGGTCTTTCCAGGGGAGAGCGAGGTCAAGGAAGAGATCAAGACAATTCGTGGTTTGAGCGGGGGCGCGCGTAAACGACAGGTGAAGCATCTGGCCAAGCTCCTGCGTCAAGGTCCCTCCATGGATAGTGTCTACGATTTTTTGAGCAAGAGAAAAGGGTCACAGCTGAAGGTGAAAACTCAGATGCACGAGGCGGAACATCTGCGTGATGCCATGATCAATGAAGCCATGGCAGATTATCAGTATTGTAGATCCATACAGATTGAGTGGGAGCCTGACTGGAAGAGTGAGGTCTTTGGTCCGGCAGTGGCAAAGTATCAGGGGCTGGACGAGGATGCCCTGCGCAAGACCATCTACCAATATGTGAAGAGCCACAATAGACTTTATTATCGTGAACTGTTCCGGATGGTCAAGACAGCAATTGATCACTTTGAGATGAAGCGTCGGATTGCGTCCTCGGCGGAAGGTCTCTAAGAGTCTCTTGGGGTAAGTCGGCAGCAGACAATCCAGGAGCTCATGCAATGGACTCCTGTGGGTTCATTTTAGAGGGTGGAGTCTATATAAGGTATCCTTGAATGGCTATTTACGCATATTATTTTATATCCTTGTTTTTTTTCTTCCAATAAAAGTCTCCACGTAATACGTTGTGGCTGGTGTGACATGGTTCAATAACTACTGTCTGTTTTTTTTAAATGAAAAAGAGGAAACCTGATGAAGATTCGTTGGAAACTCACCTTGTTGCCGGTAACGTCCCTTTCTGTGCTGGCATTGCTTTCCGCCCTTATATCCTATCCGCTGCTGCACTCCTATGAACTGAAAGACCTGGAGACTTTCAGGTTGAATAAACTTGAGGCGACTAAGCTCTCCTTGAAGAGTCAGGTGGAGGTTGCTGAAGGTGTAATCCTGGCAAATATGGAGCTTTTCAAAGCTGGTCAGTTAAGCGAAGCTGAGGCGAAGAATCGGTCGCTTACCCTGCTGGCCAAGCTTCGTTACGACAAAGGCGTAGGTTATTTTTGGGTCAATGACACCTCTCTTCCAATCCCCTCCATGGTCATGCATCCAATCAAACCTTCCCTCAATGGGGAAAAAATGGATGATCCAACATACAATTGTGCCTTGGGCAAAGGGCAGAACCTCTTTCAGGCCTTTGCCGAGATCTGTGCCAAAGATGGTCAGGGGTATGTTGATTATCTGTGGCCCAAGCCGAACAAGGATGGCGAAAATGAGCTGCAGCCCAAGATTTCGTTCGTCAAACAAATCGAGCCCTGGGGATGGATTGTGGGGACAGGGGCCTATACTGATTCCATTGATGCGGCGGTTGCCGTAAGAAAGGAGGAAACCTCACGTACCTTGCGGGATGTTTCCAGTAAAATATTGATCTTGAACCTGGTGTTGCTTCTGGCTGTTGTTGTTGTCACCAGTTTTTATGTTATACGGAACATTTGTAATCCTATCTTGCGTCTTGTTCATTTCGTAAAGGACATTGCTGCCGGCAATCTGAGCCAGGAGCTTACGGAAAAAAGAAACGACGAAATAGGTGAACTCGCCGAAGCCGCCCGTGAAATGCGTCGTCAACTTCACGAACTGGCCTCCAATATTGGCGCCCATGCGGTGACGGTACATGGCGCGGCCACGGACATTGCCGGCGCGGTGGAAAATCAGGTCGCCATCTCCTCGGAAATGTCTTCCTCGGTGGCCGAAATTACCTCGACCATGGAAGAATTGTCAGCTTCCTCCACCCAAATCGCCGAGCATTCCAAGTCGGTGGTGGATATCGCCAATCAGACATGGGAAAACAGCAAGCGCGGTACTGAGGCAATGCAGATGGTACTTGCCCGTATGGGAGATATCCGCACCGATAACCAGCACAGCCTGCAGGAGATCGTCGAGCTTGGTGCCAAGTCCAAGCAAATCAGCAAGGTGATGGAAATCATCAAGGCCATTGCCGACCAGACCAAATTGATTGCCTTTAACGCAGCCCTGGAGGCCTCAAGCGCCGGCGAAGCCGGTAAACGCTTCAGTGTGGTTGCCAGTGAAATCCGCCGTCTTGCCGACAGCGTCACCGATTCCACCGGCGAGATCGAGACCAAGATTCAGGAGATTCAGGATTCCATCAGTCGTCTGGTGATCACGTCGGAAAAGGGTGGTTCGATCATTACCTCCGGCATGGAGGCCAGCACCTCGACGGCACATAACCTTGATGACCTGGTCAATGCTGCCAGCCAAACGTCCAGTGCGGCCCAGCAGATTTCCCTCTCCACGCAACAGCAAAAAACAGCCAGCAACCAGGTGGTGGTGGCGTTGCGCGAGATTGTTACCGCCAGTTCCCATGCCGCCCAGTCCATTGGCAGCATTTCCCAGATCAGTCATGATATGACCGTCATGTCGGCCGAACTGAGCAAAACGGTACAGCAGTTCAAACTTGCCGATATGCAAGGCTAGGCCGTCCTCCTCCTGGAATCCGACATGGGAAAAATAAGAGTGGTATTGGTCGATGACAGTAGCCTGATGCGAGGCGTGCTGCGTACCTTCCTGGAAGACGACGAGGATATTGAGATTGTCGGAGAAGCCGGTAATGGCCGGGAAGCGGTCACTCTGGCGCGCGAGTTGAAGCCAAACCTGATGACCATGGATCTTGAAATGCCGGTGATGAACGGCATGCAGGCCATTGAGGAAATCATGGCCACCAGGGCCGTGCCGATTCTTGTGGTGAGCAGTGCCGCTGACGCCCACAATGCCTATGAGGCGATTGCACGTGGGGCGCTGGAGGTGATTGCCAAGCCGGAATACGATGCAAAGGCGGCCTCAGAATTCGTTGCCAAGGTGAAGATGCTGGCTGGCGTGTCGGTGATTACCCACATTCGGTCGCGCCTGAAAGGCAAGGAGACAGTCGGTGCACCACAGTCTCCCTCGGCGCAGCCACCTCTGCTGGTGCCACAGGATAATGTTTCAGTTGGTTATTCACGAATTTTTGTTATCGCCTCATCCATCGGGGGGCCACAGGCTCTGGCGCTGGTTCTGGCCCATCTTCCCGCTGATTTTCCTTGCCCGATACTGGTCTCGCAGCATATTTCCGCCGGTTTTGCCGGCGGCATGGCTGATTGGCTGGCCGGTTCGTGCAAGCTGCCCGTGCGTCTGGCGCAGGATGGCGAGCTTATTCTGCCGGGGGTGGTCTATGTCTCGCCATCGGAGGCCAACCTTGTGGTTACTCGATCGCGCCGCATCACCCTGCAGGAACAATTACCGGCAGCTATCTACCACCCCAGTTGCAATGCCCTGCTTAATGCCGTGGCTGAGGTCTACGGCTGTCAGAGTGTCGGCATTATCCTTACCGGCATGGGGAGCGATGGTGCCCAGGGAATCGCGAACATATGTAAAGCTGGCGGTATTACGCTGGCCCAGGATGAAGCCAGTTCGGTGATCTTTGGCATGAACAAGGTGGCCATCGATAGCGGGAGTGTCCAAAAAGTTCTGCCTGCCGATGCAATCGCCCGGGAAATGATCGGTATAGCGTCTGCCTGCAGGGTTGCGAATCAGCCATGACCATCGACCTGGCACCATTTAAGAACCTTATCAAGCAGCGGTGCGGCCTGATTCTCGAAGGCCTTGGCGAGGAGAAGCTGGCCACGGTACTGGCGCAACGCCTCATTGTTACGAAGTTCGGTAACAGTGCTGAATATTATTTTCATCTGCAAGGCAACAGCGACGAGTTTCAGGAGCTGATCAATCTGCTCACCATCAACGAGACCTATTTCTTTCGCGAGGTTGAGCAGTTGCATCTGCTGACCGAGCGTCTGGTACCGCGTTTGTTGATGCAACGCGAAGATAACCAACCCCTGCGGATCCTCAGCGCCGGTTGTTCATCCGGCGAAGAGCCTTTCTCTCTCGTCATGGCCTTGCGCGAGAAATATGGTGATGACGTGTCATCTCTCTTCTCTTTTGTCGGGGGCGACATCGACACTCTGGCCTTGGCTAAGGCGCGTTCCGGGTGTTATAACGAATTTTCGTTTCGTGGCGTGGCAACAGAGATCAAGGCACGCTACTTCGACTACGATGGCTGGGCCTATCGCCTCAAGGATGAGATCCGCAACCGGGTTGAATTCCAGGAAATGAATCTGTTTGCTGAGGAATTCCCCGCGGCGTTGCACGGTTGTGATATTATTTTTTTCCGCAACGTTTCGATTTATTTTGATACGCCGACGCGTCGCATCATTCAGCAGAATCTGGCCTCCCTCTTGAAAGAGAATGGCTATCTGGTGATCGGTACAGCTGAAACCATCGCCAACGATCTCGGCGTACTTCCTCTGGTCGAGGAAGACGGGCTGTTTTATTTCTCCAAGGGGCAGCCTTCTGCTTTTGTTCCGGCAACAGCACCGGTATTCGATTTCTCCCGGTATGTGGTGTCGAAAGTTGACGTACCAGGGCAGTGTGATATGGCGGAACATCCCTTCGTGCGGTGCAGCCCACCTGTTGTTGCCCCATCCTTGCCGATAGCTGAACACGTGGCGTCGGTAGCAGCATCGTCCGATCCTTGCTTCAGCATTGATGAGGTGCAACAATACTGCCGTGAAAAGCGTTACGAGGAGGCGATGGCTCTAATCGTCATTCTGCTCGAACAGAATCCTGGCGATGCATCCTCGCTGCTGCTGAAGGCGCATATCCAGCTCAACCGCAAGGAATTTGAACTGGCAGAGGCCAGTGCCCGACAAGCGCTGCAGGCCGATCCCTGGTCGATCGATGCCTTTGTTCTGCTCGGTCTAGCTGCAAAGTGGCGCGATCTCGTCAAAGAGGCTGTACGCTGGTTCAAACAGGCGGTTTATGCCCGTCATGAATGCTGGTTGGCGCGTTATTATCTGGCTGATTTGTACCGGGCTGGCGGCGAATCTGACAAGGCCAGGCGCGAATATCGCGGTGTCCTGCAACTGCTTTCTCAAACGACGGTGCCGGACCACGGTATTAAGGTGCTGCCATTGGCAGTGGTGCATTCTGAGTTACGTTTCCTGTGTGAACACCAGATCGGCAAATTGGGCGACCAACAACGTATAGCAAGACGGAAATAACCCGGCATGGCACTCGATCTAAAAAAATTCATCTCTCGCTTTGTTGAAGAAGCCCGCGAACATATCAAACGGCTGGGTGAAGGTCTGGACGCGATGAGCCGCGATAGCGAGGACCGCGAAAACATTAATGCCATTTTCCGCTCGGCCCATACCATTAAGGGTTCGTCACGGATGCTCAAACTGAGTTCCATAACAGAAACTGCCCACAAACTGGAAGATGTTCTTGGCGCTCTGCGCGACGGCAGCTTGCACTACAGACCGGAACTTGGCAACCTGTTGTACCGGGGCGTGGACGCCATCGCCGTGCTGGTGGAATACCTGGCGAAAAGTGGTGACGGTGCTACTCTGCCAGCTGTCGACGAGGCATTATGTGCCAGCTTGGCGCAAGCGGCGACAGGAGAGGTGTCGGCTGCAGTGGCACGTCCCTCTGGCATTGACCTGGCAACGGATGACGCGCCTTTGGCTGTTGAATCGACTTCTCCCCCAGCGGTAACTCCTTCAACGCTTGCGGTCACATCGCCGTCTGTCAAGGCCAAGTTGAACACGGCCGATACGGTACGGGTGCGTCTTGCCAAGCTCGACGAGCTGATCAAATTAATGGGCGAGGTGGTTTCCAGTCATGCAACTCTGCGCCAGCGTCTGCATGATATCCGCCTGATAGAGTACGATGACTCGCCGGAATCCTGGGAGCAGCATCGGGCGCGATTGCATCATTTTGGACTGACCCTGCGCGACGACGTGCAGGGTCAGGAGCTGCTGATGAATGAGCTGCATGACAAGGCGCTGATTATGCGCATGCTGCCGCTCGCTATGGTCTTCGATTCGGCCGGACGCGTGGTGCGCGATCTGGCGCATTCCGTCGGTAAAGAGGTGGAGTGTGTGGTGATCGGCGCAGAGATTGAGCTCGACCGGCAAATGATCGACAAGCTCAGTGATCCCATCGTCCACTTGTTGCGCAATGCCATCGATCACGGCCTGGAAACGTCTGCTGCACGCCTGGCTGCCGGTAAGTCTCCGCAAGGACACATCACCCTTTCGGCACGCCAGGACGGTGGGTGGGTGGTGATCGAGGTGGCTGACGACGGCGCTGGCGTACCGGTTGAAGCCGTGCGTGAAAAGGCATTGCGTAAGGGATTTATCAGTGCTGAACAGGCGACATCCTTGAGTGATCAGGAGGTGGTCGATTTGATTTTCCGGCCCGGCTTCAGCACCAGTGCCATCATCACCGATATCTCCGGGCGCGGCGTCGGCATGGATGTGGTCAAACAGAGTATCGTCGATGATCTGCAAGGTGAGGTGACGGTTGAAACCCGCTTGGGAGCGGGAACTACCTTCGCCCTGCGTCTGCCGCTGTCGCTTGCTGTGATGCGCGTGCTGCTCGTTGAGGTTAATGGGCTGCCTTTCGGGTTCACCGCCCAATATGTGGACGAATTGATTCGGGTGCCGCATGAAGAAATGCTCACTATTGTGGAACGTAATGCGGTGATTATTCGTAACGAATTTGTGCCGGTCGTGGCCTTGGCTGATCTGCTGCATGCTCCGAAGCGTTTGGTGAAAACTAGCCGCTCTCAGACAGGGACATTTGATCATGGCATGTTGCTGGTGGTGGTGCGGGTCCGCAACGAAAAACTGGCGCTGGCAGTGGACGATCTGCTTGACGAGCGCGACATGGTAATCAAGCCGCTGCCTGAGCATATGCGCCGGTTGACCATGGTTTCCGGCATGGTTATTACCGGCAGGAACGAACTGGTAAGTGTGCTGCACGCGCCTGTGTTGCTGGAACTGGCGCGCAAGGCGCGGGGGCAGACCTCGCGCACTGAGGCTGCCGATCATGCAGAGGCACAGGGAACCGCATACAAGATTCTGGTGGTGGATGATTCGCTCAATACGCGGGAGATCGAGAAGGATGTTCTCGAGGCATGGGGCTATCACGTCACCCTTGCCGAGGACGGCATGGACGGCTTGCAGCGGGCGCGCGCCGGAACATTCGACGCCATCCTCACCGATGTGGAGATGCCCAATATGGACGGCTTCACCCTGACCTCAATGCTGCGCCAGGAAGAAAAATACCGCGATACTCCTATCGTCATTATTACCTCGCGGGAGAAGGAAGAAGACAAACGGCACGGCATTCAGGTGGGTGCCGATGCCTATATCGTCAAAGGCGACTTTGAGCAAAACAGTCTGGTGGATACCCTGCGCAGCTTGCTTGGATAAAAAATGGTGAGCCGTCGGGTTGAGTGTGTTCAACCCGACGGTAAAAATAGTGGAGGTAAATAGAATGCGTGTTCTGGTAGTGGATGATGATCCTTTTTCGAGGGAGATGACCGTAGCAGTGCTAGAAGATCTGGGGTACAATTGTCAGCTGGCCGAAAATGGCGTGGAGGCGATGGAAATTCTAGCGGGCGAGGGCGGCTGTGATCTGGTGATCAGCGATATGAACATGCCCCTGATAAGCGGTATTGATTTATTCCGCGAACTGCGCAACCAGGGGTCTTCCTTACCCTTCATTCTGCTCACCGGCGATGATCCGGAGGGCCTGCTGGCAGAGGAACCGAAGCTTGACGCCTGCCTGTTCAAGGATTTCAGCCTGGAAGAAAGCCTGCCCCAGGTGATAGACGAAGTCTTGTCCCGATGCTAACGACATGAATGTTATAATCAGGTACCGACCATGAATGAACAGCGCCCTTCCTTGCGCAGCAAGATTGCCCAATTGCGGGCGAAGTTCATCGAGCAAATGCCCGGGCGTGTCGACGAGGCTCTGCAGCACCTCGCCCAATTGCGCGTCGATCCGAACCAGACAACTACGGCGGCAAATCTGCATCGTTTCCTGCACAGCATCAAGGGTACCGGTAATTCCTTTGGTTTCGAGGAGCTCGGTACCATCGCGGCGAGCGGGGAACATCTGGCGGCACGTCTGCTGGAAATGCCTGCCAATGTCTCAGTGGAATTCTGGGACGAACTGGCCGAGGTCTTAGCCCGTATCGTCCTGAGCACTGAAACCTTGCGCCAGCACGGGACCTCGTCAGCCCAGGAACACGATGTTCCCCACTTCGAGTTAGCTTCGGTTGACGACAGCGAGGGCGCCGGAGGCAGATTGATCTATATCTGTGACGACGATCCCCTGCAGGTCAAACAATTGGCTACACAGCTGCAATGTTTCGGTTACGTTACGGTTACCTTCACCGATCCCGCCGAACTGGGCACGGCGATGGTGGCAAAGCGACCATCGCTTGTCATCATGGACATCATTTTTCCAGACGGTATCAGCGGCACAGATGTCCTTACTGCCATCGAGCGCGAAATGGATCATCCGGTGCCGGCCATATTTATCTCCGCGCGCGATGATTTCGAGGCGCGCTTGAGTGCCATCAAGGCCGGTGGCGAAGCCTATTTTCACAAACCCGTTAACGCCCTGGATATGGTAACGACTATTGATGAACTGACCGCTCAGAAGAAGCCCGAGCCTTGCCGTGTGTTGGTGGTGGATGACGAACCGGTCATTGCCGCGTACCACAGCCTGATCCTGCAGGAAGCGCATATGATCACCTATCAGGTGCACAAACCCGAGAGGGTGCTTGAAGTCCTGAAGGAATTCCGTCCCGATTTGGTGCTGATGGATATGTACATGCCCGGATGTAATGGTCGCGACCTGGCCAAACTGGTACGTCAGGTGCCGGACTATTTCGGGCTGCCCATCGTCTTCCTGTCGAGTGAAACCGACAAGTGCAAGCAATTCTCCGCCATGCGGGTAGGCGCCGAAGGTTTTCTTACCAAGCCGATCCAACCGGATGATTTGGTCGCGGCAGTGGCCATTCGCGCCGAACGCATGCGGGCGCTGCGTATGTTGATGGCACGCGATAGTCTGACCGGTCTGTTTAACCACTCCACGACCACCCAGATGCTTGAAAACGCCATTGCCAATGCGGGTCGTCAGAATGAGTCCTTGTGCTTTGCCATGATTGATGTTGATCGTTTCAAGGTGGTGAACGATACCTATGGTCATCCTGTGGGTGACCAGGTTTTGCTGGCACTGGCACGTGTACTGCAACAGCGGTTACGCAACTCCGACATCGTCGGACGCTATGGAGGTGAGGAATTTGCTGTGATCCTGCGGGGAATTAGCTTGGAGGCAGCTACCCACATCATCGATCAGTTGCGTGAGGATTTTGCCAAAATACGTTTTCATGCGGGCGAGGTTGAATTTTTCTGCGCCTTCAGTGCTGGCGTTGCCGCCTTTCCGCAATGCAAGGGTATGAAGTCCCTGCGCGAAGCGGCTGACCGTGCTTTGTATCAAGCCAAAGAAGGGGGACGCAATCGCGTGGTCGCCAATAATGAATAGGCCGATTTCGGAGGACAGCAGATGAATCAGCAAGAGATTACACTTGACCAGCTCCTGAGCCAGCGACGCGAAGCCAATCGAGAAATTGTCAATGTGGAAGAACCAACGAGAAAGTTGGTTGTTTTTGAGCTGCAAGGCGACTGGTTTGCCTTTCAGGGTGAAAAAATCAGAGAAATATTGTCCCATGTCGATGTGTTTTTTGTGCCAGGTTGTCCGACATCACTGGAAGGCGTCATCAACGTTCGCGGCGACATCGAGTCAGTGATCAGTCTGCACGAATTATTGCAGCTGCCCGAATCTGTGGATATATCATCTTCTTCATACCTGCTCGGGTCCGGAGCCGGTATGAGCAGCACCATTCGTGTCGACAAGGTGGTTGATGTGGTGGATGTCCTGCTGAGCAATATCCACAAGCCGCCAACCACTCTGCCGGAGCATCTGCGCGCGATTGTCTCCGGTGTCTTGCAGTTCAAAGAAAAAACTGTGACAGCGCTCGATTTGGACCGTATCTTCGCCGATTACAGTAACGGACTGGGATGAGCCAGGTGTCGGGCAATCTCGGCCATATGCTGCCTTCACTGTCCAGCACCACGCTGGAGGTAGTGATTTTTTTTGCCGGTGGGCAGCGCTGTGCCATGGAAGCACGGCAGGTGCGGGCCTTGCGGCCGCTCTTCCAGGAAGACAACGAGAATTATCCGGCGATTGACCCTCTGCTGGGGCTGCCGGAACAGAACAAAGCAAGCTCGCACCGTCAGATCCTGACCATCCGCCTGCCCGAATCAGACGTAGAACTCTCTGTCGCTGCACCGGTGGAGTTGCGCGAACTTGCATGTGATCTCATCCATCCGCTACCCGATCTGGTCGCCGCGCGAACGCAATTACGGGGACTTTGTGCCCTGGTGATGGAGACGGATGGGTTAACCCTGATCTTCGACCTGAGAAATCTATTTACTGATTTTTAACGGGTTTTTTTTTGTCAACAACGGGACCATATAAGACGGATGAGCCATAAGCAGATCCGTGCAGCAGCGGAGGAGATTCAAGGGGATTGAGGATGTGGTGCAAGAATTGGCTGAACTCATCGGTAAGGATCTCAAGATCTGGCGATGTTGTCCCATAATGAAGGTATCAGAGAAAATTTATCGAGCTTCAATTTTATTCCTTCTGTTATTGTTTTGAGGACAGGAAAATAATAAATGGGAATGCAATGAAAATTTATGATATTAGTCTGTTATGGAAAAATATTTTAGTCACATTCGTGACTTTTTACTGTTACAAGAGGTTAGGATAGGGAAGCTCTGGTGTCAGGGGGACAGCATGAGCATGGGAAATCATCCAGTCGACCACAGGCTGATTCGATCGGTACGATTCTTTTTGGGAGGGGAAATGGGGAAAAATACTTTTTTATTGTGGACATTTCTGCTGTTGGTCACGACAAGCCTGTTTGTTCTGCTGGGGGCGTGTAGTCATCCGCCTGAAGAACCCATTAAGATAGGGCTTTCCATTAACCTGAGTGGCCGGGGCGGAGAGGCCGGTGAGCATATCAGAAACGGTGCCCAGCTGGCAGTGGATGAAGTCAACGCCCAGGGCGGCATTCATGGCCGCCCGCTCATGTTGCTGGTCCGCGACGACGAGAACAGCGACAAAGGTATAGAGAAGGCGGATACCTCTTTGCTGGATGAGAAGGTCGTTGCCATCATCGGCCACAGCCTGTCTGCCAACACGGTCAAGGCCTACCCTCTGGTTACCTCCCATGACACGGTTTTGATCACTGCTTATACCGCTACCACCAAACTATCGGGCAAGGATGATCTCTTCTTTCGGACGGCGATTGACTGCAATCTTTATGGAGTAAAAACAGCAGCCCTGCTCAAGGCAAAAGGGATAACCTCGGTTTCCGTCCTCATGGATATGAACAACGCCGATTTTGTCGAGGACTACGTGGCGCAGTTGCAGAAGTATTATCAAGGCTCACTGACCACGGTACAATTTAAATCCCAGGGAAATGCTGATTGGCACCAGCTGGCCGGAGACCTGCTTGCCCCGAATCCCGAAGCTGTACTGTTACTCACCGAGTCAAGCATGACTGCGGTTGCCGTCCAGAAACTCCGTGAGCTTAAATTCAATGGCCCCCTCATTGCTTCCATCTGGGCCCAGTCACCTGAGCTGCTTCGCATCGGTGGTCCGGCCATGGAGGGGCTCTCCATGGTCAGCTTTGTCGACCCGGATAACAAGCGTCCGGAGTATCTGAAATTTTCTAAGGAGTTAAACGAAAAATTCCACAAGACAGCCACTGCTCGTGCAGACCGTTCCTATGAAATGGTCTATATTCTGGCCGATGCCCTGAAACGATGTAAGATTATCGACGCTCAGTCGCTCAAAGTCGCCCTGTTGCAAGGAAAATACGAATCGGTTTTGGGACCAGTCAAGTTTGACAGCTATGGTGACGTTATTCGACCGGTATATGAAATCGTGGTCAGAGACGGCAAGTTTGCCAATGGTGGCTATATCAAGTGAATACTCTGCCTACCCTGCGGCAGCGCCTCCGGAACTTACTGTTTCTGGTCGCTTTTGCTTCTTTTCTTCTCTCGGCAGGGATCGTGGGGTGGCTGCAGTTCCAGGCGTACCTCGATAACTATGCCAGAATAATGCATGCCCAGCTCCGGGTTATCCAGTCACTGATTCCAGCCAAGCTCCTTCAGTACAATACATCGCTGCGGCAGATGATCAAGACGCTGCCCGAGGGGGACGACCAGAGGCTTCTGGCTGCTCTCCGGCAGCGGTTGCACAATTATGATCCCCTTGATATCTATTATGTACTGGATGCACGGGGTCAGATCGTGCAGATCTCTGAAGAGTACAACAATTATCTGGGCTTTGATCCTTCCCACATGGAGCATGTGCAGGAGGCCATGATGATATCCCGGGTCTTTCAATCGGTTTTTTCAAAACGCTCAGTGGTGGCCCTGCAGTATCCACTGAAGAACGGGATGCGCCTGATCTATGAACGGGCTCTTGAGAATCTCGTTCCCATGTTGGTGTATCTGGAAAAGGGCAATGTTTTTGCGGAACAGTCCTTCTTTATCTTGAGTTCCGAGGGGGTTGCTGTCTATTATTCCGATCCGTCGCTGGTTTCCAGTCGCTATAACCTGTTGTTTGATCTGAAAAACATGTCTGTGCCGGATAAGCGTGGTCTTCAGTCTTATCTGTATCACAATCAAAAGTATTACGCCTTGCGGGAAACCCTGAAGGTCCCGGAGGGCTGGACCGTTTACCTGCATATCCCCGCCCGGCTTCTTTCCACGGCAATATTGACCAGCATCTCCTTCCAGCTTGCCGGGGTGTTTATCCTTTTTGTGCTCATTACTCTGTTGCTGCAATATCTCCTCAATCGCTTTTTTTCCCGGCCGGTGAATCGGATTGTCAACTCCCTGACCGCATACGAATCAAATCGCAATGAACCTGTGTTTGCCGACATTCACTCCTTCGGGGTGGTTGAGTTCGCCCTGGTCGCCGAGGCCATCAATCATATGAACCAAGCTGTCATTGAGGCAAACGTCACTCTGGCAAGCAGCGAAGAGCAGATCCGCTTGCTGCTCAACTCCACAGCCGAGGCGATATACGGTCTTGATCTCGAAGGCCGATGCACATTCTGCAATGATTCCTTTCTCCGCATTATGGGATTTACGAACAAGAAAGAACTTCTGGGAAAAATAATTCACGATATTATCCATCACTCAAACAGCGATGGCTCCCGTTGTCATTTTTCTACCTGTGTGGCGCATCAGGGCTATCGGCTGGGTCAGGAGGCTCATTCCGACCATGAGGTGTTCTGGCGGGCGGACGGGAACAGTTTCCATGCTGAATGCTGGTCTTATCCTATCCGTAAGGAGGGTGAACTTACCGGCGCTGTGGTGACCTTTCTGGACATTACAGAGCGTAAACAGGCGGAGGCGGAGAAAAATGCGGCCATTGCCCGCTTCAGCACGCTGGTGGACAGTCTCGATGCCCTGGTGTACGTGGCCGACATGGAGACCTATGAACTGCTTTTTGTCAACCAGTATGGCCGGGAGATATGGGGGGACATTGTGGGTAAGGTTTGCTGGCAGACCCTACAGTCAGGTCAGAAAGGACCGTGTCCGTTCTGCACCAACCACAGGCTGCTCGATGGTGCCGGCCGGCCGACGGGAACTTATCTCTGGGAGCTCCAGAACACGGTAAGCGGCTGCTGGTATGAATGCCGCGATCAGGCCATCCCCTGGTCCGATGGGCGTATGGTTCGCATGGAGATTGCCATCGATATCAGCCAGCGCAAGGAGGGGGAAAATGCCCTGGCTGCGGAAAAGGAACAGCTGGCCGTTACCTTGCACAGTATTGGTGACGGGGTTATCACCACTGACATCGAGGGCAGGATTGTTCTGGTCAATACCGTGGCCGAAAAGCTCACCGGCTGGAGCCAGAGAGAAGCACAGGGCAGACATCTTACCGAGGTCTTTACCATCATCAACGAGAAAACTCGTCAGCCCTGTGAAAATCCAGTGGATAAAGTGCTTGCCTCCGGCCAGATCATCGGCATGACCAATCATACAGTCCTTGTCGCCAAGGATGGGCAGGAGCGAAACATTGCGGACAGTGGTGCACCAATCCGCAACCAGCAAAGTCGTACGATCGGGGTCGTTCTGGTCTTTCGGGATGTCAGCGAGCAGATCCGTATGGAGGACGAGCGGCTGAAGATCAGAAAGCTGGAGTCGGTCGGAGTTTTGGCCGGTGGTATTGCTCATGATTTCAATAATATCTTGGCTGCCATCATGGGAAATCTCAGTCTAGCCCAACTGGATAGCCGTCTGGAGGAGGAGACTCGAAAACTTTTACGTGCCGCAGAGAAGGCCTCTCTCAGGGCCCGGGATCTCACTCAGCAGTTGCTCACCTTTTCCAAAGGCGGAGAGCCTGTGAAGGAGACAGCCTCCATCGGCGAGATCATCAAAGAGTCTGCCGATTTTGTGCTGCATGGCAGCCCGGTATATTGCCGATATGTCATCCCAGATGATCTTTGGCTCGTGGATATTGACAAGGGCCAGATGAGTCAGGTCATCCATAATATCATCCTTAATGCCAGGCATGCCATGCCGGAAGGAGGGAGCATTGAGGTTCGCTGTGAGAATGTCGAAGGTCTTGCCGACAAGAGGGGCTTCCTGCCTGATACGGGGAGGGCCGTCAAGATCACTATCAGCGACACGGGTATCGGTATCCCGGCAGCCCTGCTTGATAAGATCTTCGATCCATACTTTAGCACCAAACAGGAGGGCAGCGGGCTGGGACTTGCCATCACCCATTCCATCATCAGCAAGCACGGCGGGCATATCTCGGTGGAGTCAACGCCAGGGCAGGGAACAACCTTTACTCTTCTGCTTCCTGCCTCTGCGAAGGGACGGAGCGTGGTTCGTGGTGCCGATGCTACCATGGTGGCGATAGAGGGTGGCAATGCCAGGATCATGATCATGGATGATGAGGAAATAGTCAGGACGGTGGTCAGCGCCATGCTTACCCATCTGGGCTATGAGGTGGTGGAAGCCGGGGATGGTAAGGAAGCGCTGTCCTTGTACCGGAGCTATCGTGAGGAAGGTAGGCCCATCAATTTTGTGATCATGGATCTGACCATCCCCGGCGGTATGGGCGGCAAGGAGGCGGTGCAGGAGCTCTTGGCCCTTGATCCAACTGCCAAGGTAATTGTCTCCAGCGGTTATTCCAATGACCCGATCATGGCAAATTGTCGCCACTATGGTTTTTCAGCCGCAGTGGTCAAACCATTTCAAGTGGAGGATATTGTGAGGGTGCTCCAGCAGGTATCGTCTTCTTCGGAGCCCCTCATGGATGAAAAAGGGGTTTAGAATTTATTTTCTATGATGTCCTATCGGCCTACTCTTCAACAGAACAGAAGGCTGCCTTCATGAATTCTCGGTTCAAACGGGCAATATTGCTGATGGAGATCCCTTTGGGGCAGGCCTTTTCACAGTACTGTTCATTTCCGCAGTTGCCAAATCCCAGAGCATCCATTTTTTTTACCAAAGCCAGGGCCCGTTTGCTTCGTTCCGGTTGCCCCTGAGGCAGCAGGGAGAGATGGGAGATCTTGGCCCCGACAAAGAGCATGGCCGAACCATTGGGACAGGCGGCCACGCAGGCTCCGCACCCGATGCATTCAGCCGCGTCGAGTGCCTGCTCTGCCGTGAAAGCCGGAACCGGGATGGCATTGGCGTCCGGGGCGCCGCCGGTATTAACGGAGATATAGCCGCCCTCGGCAATGATGGCGTCAAAGGCGCTGCGGTCGACGATCAGGTCCTTGACCAGTTTAAAGGCCCGGGAGCGAAACGGTTCGATGACCAATGTGTCGCCGTCTCGAAAATGACGCATGTGCAGCTGACAGAGAGTAGTCTTCTTCTCGGGGCCATGGGCTTTGCCGTTGATCACCGCGCCGCACATCCCGCAGATGCCTTCCCGACAATCATGGTCAAAGGCCACTGGTTCCTCGCCGCTGAGGATGAGCCGCTCGTTTAAGACATCGAGCATCTCGAGAAAGGACATGGCGGTGGCGAGCGGTCCTGATTCGTATGTCTTGAACGACCCTTTAGACTCCGGTCCGGTCTGCCGCCAGATCTTGAGGGTCAGGTGAATGACTGTCACTTGTAACTCCTTTGACTGAGCTGGATGTTTTCAAAGACCAGGGGCTCTTTGTGCAGCTTGGGTGTCTGAGCTTCACCTTGGTATTCCCATGCCGAGACATGTGAGTATGTGTCGTCCATACGCTTGGCCTCATGTTCTCCGGTCTGGCTTTCTTCACGAAAGTGACAGCCGCATGATTCCTGCCGGGACAGGGCGTCAAGGATCATGACCTCGGCAAATTCGATGAAATCAGCCACTCGTCCGGCCCTCTCCAGGGTCTGATTGAGATCCGCACCGTTGCCGGTTACCTTGAGATCCTGCCAAAATCTCTTCTTGAGTTTCGGTAGACGTCCAAGCGCCAGCGTGAGTCCGGCCTCGTTGCGGGCCATGCCGCAGTGATCCCAGAGCAGAAGCCCAAGCTCCCGGTGAAATTCGTCAGGAGTACGCGTACCGTTGATGGAGAGGAGTCGCTGAATACGGCCTTTTGTCGTGTCCATGGCCTCTGTGAAGGCAGGATGACTGGTGTTAATCGGTAGCAGGGCAGATTCGGCAAAATGAGAGCTGATGGTGGCAGGCAGAACGAAATAGCCATCGGCCAGACCTTGCATGAGGGCACTGGCCCCCAGACGATTGGCGCCATGATCGGAGAAATTGGCCTCGCCCAGGACAAATAGTCCGGGAACCGTGCTCATCAGATGATAATCGACCCAGAGCCCTCCCATGGTGTAGTGGACTGCGGGATAGATGGTCATGGGCTCTTTAACCGGGTCCTGGCCGGTGATCTTTTCATACATATGGAAGAGATTGCCATACTTCCGGCGGATGGCGGCCTCGCCAAGACGGTTGATGGCCTCGCTGAAATCGAGATAGACAGCAAGCCCTGTGTCACCAACGCCTTTGCCCTGGTCGCATTGTTCCTTGGCGTTTCTGGAGGCGACGTCTCTTGGCACCAGATTACCGAAACTGGGATATTTCTTTTCCAGATAATAGTCCCGTTCAGGCTCCGGGATTTCGGCCGGTGGGCGTTTGTCTCCGGGGCGGGCCGGCACCCAGACGCGAGCGTCGTTGCGCAGGCTCTCGCTCATCAGGGTCAGTTTCGACTGATAGGTACCGTGCACGGGGATACAGGTCGGGTGGATCTGTACAAAACAGGGGTTGGCAAAAGCAGCACCACGCTTATAAGCGCGCCAGGTGGCCGTGACATTGGAGGCCATGGCATTGGTGGAAAGGTAATAGGCATTGCCGTAGCCGCCGGTGGCCAGGACTACGGCATCGGCGGCGTAAGATTCAATGGCCCCGGTAATCAGATTACGGGTGACGATGCCGCGGGCCTGGCCATTGATGACCACCAGGTCCATCATCTCGGAACGGGGATGGAGGGTCACCTTGCCGGCCTTGACCTGACGCATCATGGCACTGTAGGCGCCGAGCAGAAGTTGCTGGCCTGTCTGGCCCCGGGCATAAAATGTTCGTGAGACCTGGGCGCCGCCAAAGGAACGGTTCGCCAGCAGGCCGCCGTATTCCCGGGCAAAAGGCACGCCCTGGGCCACACACTGATCAATGATCTGGTTGCTGATCTGGGCCAGACGATAGACATTGGCCTCTCTTGCCCGGAAGTCCCCGCCCTTGATGGTGTCGTAAAAGAGCCGCCAGACACTGTCCCCGTCGTTCTGGTAATTTTTGGCGGCGTTGATCCCGCCCTGGGCTGCTATGCTGTGGCCGCGTCTGGGGCTGTCCTGGATACAGAAGGTCTTGACGTTGTAGCCGAGTTCGCCAAGCGTTGCGGAGGCCGAAGCCCCTGCCAGACCGGCACCGACGACGATGATCTCAAATTTTCGTTTGTTGGCTGGGTTGATCAGCTTGGTCTCGAAACGGAAGCGGTCCCATTTTTCAGTCAAGGGCCCTGATGGTATACGGTGATCGAGTTGCATAATGTCCTTTGGTCGCTAAGTGAGTAACTCAGTCTGCCTGCCCCGGCCTTTGGTTTATTGGAGAAAAGAATCAGTCGTCACAATCAGCAGGGGGATCAAGATGAAAATTGTACCGATGATGACGGCCGTGGCCAGTCCGCCCTGTTGCAGGAATTTATTGTATTTCGGGTGATTGATTCCCAGGGATTGAAAAAGGCTCCAGAATCCGTGACTGGCATGCAGAGTCAGTCCGCTCAGGGAAAAGAGATAGAAGGAGGCAAGGAAGGGATTGCTCAGGGTGGTTCTGACAAGCTCGGCGGTGGAGACCGTTCTGGTGATAAAATGGAAGTTCAGGAGATGCACCAGGAGAAATGTCAGGATAATGATCCCGGTGTAAGGCATGGTGGAGGCGCTCCAGTTACGCTCATTTCCCGGTACGGCATAACGGTTCGGTCGGGCGGAGAGGTTTTCGATAAACAGGGTAATGCCGGTCAGGATATGAACCAGAAAGACAAAAAGCAGAAAGGGCTCAAGGATATAAGTGAGAAAGCCGATGGAGTGGAGATGGCTGGCATAGGAGTTATATGCCTCTTTGCCCAGGAAAGAGACGGAATTGCCGATGAGATGGGAAAGCAGGAAAAAAGAGAGGCAGGCACCGGATACTGCCATGATATATTTTTTGCCGATGGAAGATCGGAGTATCGTAAGAATCCAGGACATTTTCACCTCGCAAAAATCACCCTCTTGAAAGGGGTGAAGATCACAGTTTCCTTTAATGATAGTTGCCAAAGAGAGTAAAATTACATTACTGTTTGCAGCAGTGCGATACCACAAATTAACGACTAAGCTCCCGCAGGGATACCTAAGGCGCGCGAGAAACAGAAAAATATTTTCTCAGCGACTCTACAGAATGAAATTGTCTATAAAATAGCGGCGTATGCTTATCAATACTTATTTGCGCTCAGCAGTTATCCTTTTCCAAAGTTAAATGGGACCTTGAGCCACTAAGGGTAAATAGGTCGGTCGCCACTGCATTTTTTCAACAAGGGTCATTAGTCGTTCAGGATCATTATCATGCTGAAACTGACTGTAAACGCAGAGACCGCTGACGCCATCCGTGATGGCTGCCTTGCCAACTGCCACGGCAACCTGCCTGCACACCTTACGCAGTTGGGCCACCGCTGGTGTCAGAATTCCTTTATCTCGATCTCCTTGAGAAACCATCTCTGCTACAGCCCGTGCCGCAGCCGTAAAAAAGGAGGGGAGAACCTCTCTTGTGCCTGAGGCAAGTATCCCCAGGCCCACGCCTGGAAAAATGAAAACATTATTGCACTGACCAATACGCGTACCATTAACGGGGGGAAATGGACTGCCGGTAGCGATCAATGCCTTTCCCTGGGTCCAGCGATGGATGTCCTCCGGCAAGGCCTCGGCATAGGTCGTGGGGTTGCTTAATGGAAAAATGACAGGCCTGTTGGTGTTGGCCAGTGTTGCCTTGACCACTTCCTCGGTGAAACATCCTGCCCGACCTGAGGTGCCGATGAGGACGGTTACCTTTTCGTTGATAATTGCATTGAGGAGGGTGTTGTCTTCCTTATTCTTCAGCCAGCTCAGGGAGTGTGGATCTTTGGCGAATTTTCCTTTATAGGGCTCCAGGTTCCGATCGGTGGTGAGAACACCATGGCTGTCCAGGGCAAAGATCCTGGCTCTGGCCTCTTCTGTGCTGAGGCCATCAGCCAGCAGGGCTGTCTCAATCTGCTCTGCAATGCCAACCCCTCCGGCTCCTGCCCCATGAACAAGAAAAATCTGATCTATCAGGGCCTCTTTTTTAATTTTCAAGGCAGTAAGGATGGCGGCCAGGGTGATAGCTCCGGTTCCCTGAATATCATCGTTGAAGGAAATCAGGTCGTGGAGATAGGCATCGCGGATGGCAAAGGCATTCTGTTTTGAAAAGTCTTCCCACTGACAGAGGGCATTGGGGTATACCGTCTTGAATGCCCTGGCAAAACGCTGCACAAAGTTGATGTAATCGTCGCCCTCAAGACGGGGGTGACGCCAGCCGAGGTAGTCCGGATCATTGAGGAGTTCTTTATTGTTGGTTCCCACATCCAGGGAGATGGGGAGGCAGTGCCAGGGGGCGATACCTGCTCCCTGAGTATAGAGCATGAGTTTGCCGAGACAGATGGCAATGCCGCCGGCACCCTGATCTCCAATGCCGAGAATACCCTGGTTGTCGGTTACCACCGCGACCCTGATGTCCCGGCTGCCGTATACTTCGAGAATCTCTTCAGCATGGTCAATGTTGCCGGGATAGAAATGGAGGCCGTTTGCCATGCGAAACATGGAGGAATACTTCTGGCAGGCAATGCCTACTGTCGGTGTATAGATGATGGGCATCAGGTGTTCCAGATCTTCAGCGATGAGGGCATGGGCAAGTGTGGCGTTACGGTCATAGAGGGAGCGGACATAAATAAATTTCTCAATATCAGTCGCTTTATTGTTGACGATATTCAAGGAATTTTGCACCTGGCTTTGCAGAGAGCGAACAGCCGGAGGGAGCAGGCCTGAGAGCTTCAGCTGCTCGCGCTCCGCTTCGGAAAAGGAGGTACCCTTGTTGGTAAAATTATTGGCCTGGATACTCATACCCCGGGCAGCTATCCTAATTGCCTTGGTATTCCCGTATTCGTCATACTCAAAATGATAAAAATTTTCCGCCATAGTCTTGTTCCTCAAATGTGGAAGAATTTACTGGCTGTATTCCGCCTGTGGAAGAAAAAAATCACTGAATACTTTTAAGGTTCAGTAGTCTCCGACTGAGAAATTGTATTCAAGGCTAAAATGTTTTCTCATTGCAAACTGCCTCCTTGGGAAGGAAGTTTGCTCCCCCGTTGTACAAGGAGGGGAGGGCGGACTTGAATATGTTGATGACTAATGCAATTTTTTAATCTGAAGATGTTATATCTGGAGAGTCTCTTGCGAGACTGTCTTTGCTCTATTATCTCTGATAATGCCTTGAAATGGTAGAGAGTTCTTAAAATTTTATTGTGTTGTCTGGTTGCCGCCAAAACAAAGACGAAGAAGAAGGCCAATGAAACTCAAAGAGAAGATATCATGGTTGATGGGCGGTGTCCAAAGAAGTTTGTTCCCCTGTCTGCCCGGACCTGATTTTGATGGACCTGCAGATGGCGGTGATGGAGAGCTTTAAGGCCTCAAAATGTTGAAGGAGAATCCTGCAGCCAGGTCGATTCAGAATGATCCTTTTGTTAGGGTGGGCCGGGGCGATTGCGGCAACCTCCCCCCTGTATATTATCCTCCGCAAACACCACCATCTCTGCGTTGCCCTTAAACGGTTCGCCCTTTGTTCCTGCCCGAGTACGGAACGTCCTGCCATAGCTTTGAATTAGGCCAACCTGATCTCAAGCAAAGCTGAAGCCTTATTAATCAGTTCATAATTGCGGAAACATATGTTATTCTGAGCGCATAGATGAACTCAATGACCATGGGATTGAATCACGAGTGACCTGCAGAGATTCGAACTCGCCCGCTCAAGCGGCTTGCCTACGGGGTGCACATGTCCGGAGAGATTTGAGAAGGCAGGCAAGCGGTCGCGGGCCTCGTCAATCATCAGGGGTGCTGAAATGTTCTTGAAGGTAGATCCCGATGGATAAGAAAAAATGTTGTTTCTCTCGTTGTGGGAATGGCGGGGAAAGAGGATGAAACCGTATGGGTAAAAGGCTGAGATTCGGTATTGTTGGGGCGGTTATCCTGGCACTCATGGGTATACTCCTGCTCGTCTTATTCCTGAAAAACCGGGAAGACTCAGGATCTCAACCGCAAAGACAACAGTCCTATACCCTACGCTTTGGCCACAACATCACCGAAGACAGCGCCATGCATGTGGCTGCCGTGAAATTTGCCGCCTTGGTTCGGCAACGATCCAACGGCCGGCTGCTTGTTGAGGTTTTCCCCAATCAGGCTCTGGGCAATGATCTGCAGATGATGGAGATGGCACGGGACGGGAAACTGGATATCGTACTCACTCCCACGGCCAAGATGAGCACCCTGGTACCGGCCATGCAGTATGCCGACCTGCCCTTTCTCTTTCCTAGCCGGGAGGACGCCTATGCCCTGCTCGATGGCGAGGTGGGGGGGCTCCTCCTGGATCAGCTCCCCGCCCATGGCCTGATCGGTGTCACCTTCTGGGAGAACGGCTTCAAACACTTTACCGCCAACAAACCCATCCACGGCCCGGAAGACTTTTCCGGTCTGAATATCCGGGTCATGGCAAGCCAGATCATTCTCGATCAGTTCAAGGCCTTTGGCGCTAATCCCATTCCCATCGATTTTCATCAGACCTATCAGGCCTTGAAGGATGGGGTGGTCGATGGCCAGGAAAATCCGCTGGTGGCCATTTACAACATGCGTTTCCATAAGGTGCAATCCCACCTGATCCTCAGCAATCATGCCTACCTCTGCTATGTTCTTTCCTTCAGTAAAAAAGTGTATGAACAATTGCCCTTGGACCTTCAGGAGATCTTGTCCGCCACCGCGCGGGAGCTCACCTCCTTTGAGCGCCTTGAAACCCAGGCCAGGGAAGCAGTGTTTCTGGAAGGCATTAAAAAAACCGGCACGCACATTGACTCCCTCTCAGCGGAGGAGGTCGTACGTTTTCGGGAGGCAACCGCCTACATCACTGAAAAGTACCGGTATGTTATCGGTGATGAGATCCTCGCCAGGACCGAACAGTATCTCAACCAAAAATACCCTCAGCGCAACCAGGATGGGTTTATTGTCGGTCTCAACGCCGACCTGAGCCTTGCCTCATCACAAACAGGTCTGGCCATCAAGCGCGGCATGGAAATGGCGCTGGACGAGATTAATCAGGGTGGCGGACTCTTCGGCAAGCCGGTACGCATCCTGGCCATGGACCACTCCGGTATCGCTGCCCGGGCTCGGAAAAATGTCAAGAGGTTCAGCGCCATCCCCAATCTACTGGCAGTTGTTGGCGGCCAACAAAGCCCGGTTTCACTTGCCCTCCTTGATCTGATCCATGAGCAGAAGATTGTCTATCTTGTGCCGTGGGCCTCTGCCTCAGAGATTGTGAAAAATGGTTACCAGCCAAATTATGTCTTCCGTATCGCAGCCCAGGATGACATGGCCGGCCCATTATTGCTGAAAAAGGGACTGGAGATTTCCCCGCACATTGGGTTCTTGCTTGAAAATACGGCCTGGGGAGTGAGTGCCCGTAAGGGCTTAACGGCATCTCTTGCCGCAAAAGGAATGAAACCCTGCGCCGTCGAATCCTTTGATAAGGAGCAGGACAGCATGCTGCCGCAACTGCAACGTCTGCTGCAAACCGGGGCCGGAGTCATTATCCTGGCTGCAGAAAATGAAGAGGTTGCCACTGTTGTCCGCGATCTGATGAGGCTTTCCGGCAGAGCATCTCTCTTTCTCCTTGGCGGCAACATCAGTGCTGAGTTGGAAAAGATCAGGGCGCAAAACGACGAACCGCTAGATGTACGCTATGTGCAAACCCTTTCTGCTGCCGCGAATAGGGGCCAGAAAAAGAAGGAGTTCATTGCGCACTACCAGGACCGCTATCATGTAAATGTGTCAAAACACGATACCATGATTGATCCCGCAGCCCAGGCCTATGACCTCGTTTGCCTCTTGTTCAGGGGGGTGAAAAACAGTGGTGATCTTGCTCCGGATTCCATCGTGCGGGCTCTGGAGCAGATTCCCCGTCATGAAGGTGTGGTAAAGGAGTATTTGCCGCCATTTACCAAAGAGCGGCATGATGCCCTGAGCGAAGAGGATCTTGGTGTGGCGAATTTCAACGAGTAAAGATGCTGGCGCCTAGAGCAATGACTCCACCGTTAAGGAAGGTAATGGAAAAAAACGCATTATTCAGGAAATCGAAGGATAGAGTCACCAAAGGGCTGCGCCGAAGAGTGATCCGCCAGCTCATCACCTTTGTGGTTCTGGTCCTGGCGGTCGGCATCGCCGCCACTTCGCTGATCCTGCAGCAAACGATCACGGATAAAGAGATGCGTTCTCTTGATGCGTTGGCGCACGCCTATCTGCGTGAACTTGATCTGCGTCTTTCCTTCCTGGGGCAGAACATTGAACAGCTCAGCAAAAATCGATTCATGACCAACAGTCTCGTTGATCCCCAGGGAAGAAGTCTTTATCTGCCTAAATTTGTACAGGAGTTTAACAAGACCCCCTTTATTGCCGCAACCACGGTCGTCGATTTTGCAGGCGAGGTCATCTATTCAAGCTCCGGGCAGGCAGCTCCCGAGTATTTGCTGGACCCCAATCTGCGTACCACCTTGGCTATGGGAACACCGACTTTTCATCTGCTCGTAAACGAGATGAAGCTCGTGATCATGCAGCCTATCCAATATTATCAAACAACTCAGGGGGCAGTGGTCGTGCTTGTCGATCTGGGGGCCATCTTAAAAGAAATACTTCCCCCGCAATCAGACCAGGTATACAGGCTCTATCAAGGCAAGACCCTACTCTTCACGGCCAATGAACGAACTGGCAGCAAATACGTTACCAAGCGCCATCAGCATGACAAAGATGGGGGGGGGGGCTATGTGAATACCTTAGGGTTGAGTTTTGAGATCGGTATGCCCAAAAGCGAATTTATGCAACCGGTTTACAATGCGGCCTTACGTCTGTTGTTGCTGAGCGCCGTCTTCGTTGTTTTGGCGATCCTCCTTGCTTCCCGCTTGGGAAATCAGATGGCGCAGCCGATTCTGCAGTTGTGTGCCAGGGTGCGTGCGTCTGGCACCAATCAAAATAGCATTCCCTGTAGTCCGGTCGGCACCGGCGACGAACTGGAAGAGTTGGCCCTGGCCTTTGATGAGCGAACTGTACACCTCCTGCAGGCCCAGGAAGAATTGCACGAAAAAAACGAGACCCTGCAGCTGGAGGTTTTCCAGCGGCGCCATGCAGAAGAATCATTGCAAGCCGCCTATGACGATCTGGAAGACCGGGTTCTGGAGCGCACGAGAGAGCTGAGTGAAGCCCAGCACAGTCTTACCCGGGCGCAAAACATTGCCCATCTCGGTAACTGGGACTGGGATATCGTCACCAATCATATATGGTGGTCCGATGAGATCTTCCGGATCTTTGGCCGGGAGCCGCAATCCTTTACGCCCAGCTATGATACGTTTATGGAAACGATCCATCCGGAGGATCGACAGGCGGTGGTTGAGGCAGTCAACAAGACGATGACCGGCAAACAACCCTATAAAATTGAACACCGGATTATCTTGCCCGACGGCAGCCAACGTGATGTCCTTGAGCAGGGTGAGCTTCTTGTCGACCAATCCGGCACCCCAACACACCTCATGGGAACAGTTCTGGACATCAGCGAACGGAAAGAAATGGAGCGTCGCCTTCGTCAGGAGGAGGAACGGTTGACTGCCCTTCTGCATCTCAACCAGCAAAAGTGGGAATCACAAGAAGGGCTCACCGACTTTGCGCTCGATGAGGCCGTGATGTTGACCCGGAGTATGGTCGGCTATCTGCACTTTATCAATGCCGATACCAATACCATGCAACTCTATGCCTGGTCAAAAAAGGTGGGCGAACAATGCACAACCATACCAACCCAACATTACCCCCTTGAGGCGGCAGGGATCTGGGCCGACAGCGTTCGTTTACGTCAGCCCGTTATCCACAACGATTACCAGGGGATTAAAGACAAAAAAGGACTGCCGGAGGGCCATTTCCCCCTCAGCCGGCATCTGAGTGTGCCGGTGTTTGACGGCGATACCGTTGTCGCCGTGGTCGGCGTGGGTAACAAACAGGAACCGTACAACGACGGAGATGTGCGGCAGCTTTCGCTGTTCATGTCCGCCATGTGGCAGAAACTGAAACGGCAGCGGCTTGAAGACGAAATCCAACTCAAGGCCCAGCTCCTTGATGCGGCTAACGATGCCATCCTCCTGCATGATCTGGATGGTAATATTATCGAGGCCAATGAAGCGGCCTACAGGGTGCGCGGCTACGCAAAGGATGAATTTCTGGCCCTCAATATCAAGGATCTCGATGCCCCCGAGTTTGCGGAAACCTTCCCGGACCGTTCCCGGGAGATGGAGGAACAGGGCCATTGCAAGTTTGAGGCGGCCCATATCTGTAGGGATGGGACGCGTCTTCCCCTTGATGTCAACGCCAAACTCATCGAGGTCGATGGCAGAAGGCTGGTACTCAGCGTGGCCCGCGACATCCGGGCCCGCAAGGAGGTGGAGGAGAAACTCAACCGTTTCACCCGGGAGCTTGAACGCAGCAACGAGGAGCTCCAGCAGTTTGCCTATGTTGCCTCCCATGATCTGCAGGAGCCGCTGCGCAAGATCATGGCCTTTGGCGATCGCCTCAAAAAACATGGCGGTCCGTCCCTGGATGAGCGCAGCCTGGACTACCTGGAGCGGATGCAGAATGCCGCCGGCCGGATGCGGACCCTCATCGACGGACTCCTGCAATTCTCCCGGATTACTACCAAGGGCAAGCCCTTTGAACCCATTGAACTAGGCGAAGTTGTTCGGGAGGTCCTCTCCGATCTGGAAGAACTTCTCATCCAGTCCAACGGTCAGGTGGAGGTGGCAGGCCTGCCGCAGATAAGCGGTGACCGCCTGCAGATGCGCCAGCTCTTTCAGAATCTGCTTACCAACAGCCTCAAGTATCAGCCACCGGGCGAGGTTCCCACCGTGAAAGTCTCAGGCACGGAAACGGTCGACGGCTGGGCTGAGATCAGGGTCGCAGACAACGGTATCGGTTTTGATGAAAAATATCTGGACAGAATTTTTGTCCCTTTTCAGCGGCTGCACGCCCGTGATGAGTATGAGGGTACCGGCATGGGCCTTGCCATATGTGATAAAATTGTCAAACGCCACGGCGGCACCATAACGGCACGCAGCAGTGTCGGAGAGGGTGCCACCTTTATTATCAGCCTGCCCCTCCAACCCCAGGAAAAGGAAGAAAAACATGGACAGTCCTAAAAAATCGGTGGTGATCCTCATTGCCGAGGATGACGATGATGATTTCCTGCTCACTCAGGAGGCCCTTGAGGAATCGCACCTGCTCAATACCCTCTTCAGGGTCAAGAACGGCGAGGAACTCCTCGATTATCTTCTGCGAAGAGGGTCGTATACGGAGCCGACAGTATCGCCCGGGCCGACCTTGATACTCCTTGATCTCAATATGCCGAAGATGGACGGAAGGGAGGCGCTCAAGCAGATCAAATCCCATCCTACCCTGCGCCGGATCCCGGTGGTGGTGCTGACCACCTCGGGTGCGGCAGAAGATATTGCCAAGGCCTATGATCTCGGGGTCAACTCCTTTATCCGCAAGCCCGTTTGCTTTAATGAATTTTTGAAGGCCATTCAGGTTCTTACCGAATACTGGCTGGAGATCGTGACTTTGCCCACTGAGGAATAAAGAAGAAATGAAGAATCAGCTTATCAAGGTGCTCCTGATCGAAGACGATCCCGATGATGTCTTCCTCATCAAAGATATGATCGAGTCTGTCTGCGGTCTGCTCTATTGCTTCGAGCTGGCCCATGTCAACCGGTTGAGTGGAGCCCTCGAATATATCCGCGAGCAGCATGTCGATGTCGTTCTCACCGACCTTGGCCTGCCCGACAGCCAGGGGCTTGCAACCGTTACCACCTTGCTGGAGAAGGCACAATCCACCCCCGTTGTCGTCCTCACCGGCCTGGCCGATGAGGCTATCGGCATGGAAGCGGTTACCATGGGGGCCCAGGACTATCTGATCAAGGGAGAGGTCGAACGGGAAATCCTAGTCCGCGCCATGGCTTATGCCATCCAGCGCAAAAAGGAGCAGGAGGAATTGCGCCGCAAAAATGCCGAGTTGGCCATCCTCTATCATGTCTCTCAAAAAGTAAATCAATCCATAGACCTGCATGAAACATTGGCTGATGTCCTGGAAGCCATCACCGGGATCGAGACGCTGGGCCTGGAGCAGAAGGGTGTTCTATTTCTGATCCAGGATGAAGAGCTGGTCATGGTGCATCAGGTGGGACATGACCAGGAGATGCTATTGCCACATTTTCTTGCTGATCACCGTCGATGCCACGTTGATACCTGTCTCTGCGGGCTGGCGGCCCGCACCGGGGAGGTCATTGTCTCGCTCAACTCGGAAACGGATGCACGCCACACCCTGCAATACCCGGAGATTCCTGCTCATGGCCATATCATTATTCCGCTCAAGGCCAAAGATCTCCTGGTTGGCATTCTCTGCCTCTACCTTCCGGTCAACACCGAGGTGGAGCAAGAGAAAAAGGATCTGCTCGTTGCTCTCGGCCACCAGATCGGTATAGCCATCGACAACGCCCGCCTCTACGAAGAGACCCGCGCCCTGTCCCTGCGTGACCCCCTCACCGGCCTGGCCAACCGCCGCCACATGGGCATCATTGTGGATGACAATCTGGCCCGGGCGAAACGCTCCGGGACACCTTTTTCCGTGATCATGTTTGACATTGATCATTTTAAAAAAGTCAACGATACCCAAGGCCATGACGCCGGCGATCTGATCCTGGTGGAGACCACCAGAGTGGCCGCAGGCGAGCTCCGCGACATCGATCTCAAGGTGCGCTTCGGTGGGGAAGAATTTCTTATTCTCCTGCCGGATGCCAGTCTTCCTGAGGCCCGTAATGTCGCGGAACGCATTCGTCTGGCGGTGCAACAAGAGGTAGCGATTACCATCAGTCTTGGGGTCACATCGTACCGGGAAGGGGATGACCAGGAGAGCCTGATCAAAAGGGTCGATGCTGCTCTCTATCGGGCCAAAAAAGAGGGCCGCAACCGCGTCGTTGCCGACTGATCAACACCTGGGGATTTTCCCGATCTGTGAAGGCGCAGTGAACCATTCGTCAAGCCGCTGTACTCTGGTGTCAGCTATGCTCTTTATTCATGGATCCTTGCAAGAAACTTAATTGACATTTGTTTTATTTCCCGCGATAAATAATTAAGGTAAGTTCTCCTCCCATACATTCCACTCCATCTTGCTTTCACTCTTTTATTGATCAGGAGTAGTGCTTTGGCCATGTTTTTTTCTGCAACAAAGAGATCATTACGGCGCTCCCAATGGCTGCTTCTCGGTTTGACAGGCGTCTTTGTCCTTATTTGGAAGATCCCGCTTCTGCCGGTCATGCAGGGGACAACCATCATGACCCTGCCGATGCATATCTTCAGTGAGACCTTTTCCATCATTGTCTCGATGATGATTTTTGCCCTCATTTACGCCTCCACTGAAAAACGACCTGTTCCTATCCTCCTGCTCGGTTGTGCCTTTCTGGCGGTGGGACTCCTTGATTTCGCCCATACCCTGTCCTATAAGGGGATGCCGGATTTTATCACCCCAGCCAATCCTGAAAAAGGACTGAACTTCTGGCTGGCGGCCCGGCTGATCTTTGCCTTGGCAATGCTTGCTTTTGTCCTTCTGCCCTGGCGACCATTTTCCAGCCCTAGGAGCCGTTACTGGCTGTTGTCCGGCAGCCTTATCCTCACTGCGCTGATCTACTGGCTGGGCCTCTATCACCAGGATATCTGGCCAACCACCTACATTGAGGGGCAGGGCCTGACGCGCTTCAAGATTGGGGCAGAGTACACCATCATGGCTATTCTGCTCGGTTCTGCCATCTTATTTTATCAGCAGGCCAGAATCTCTGATACGCCCTATGACGCGGCAAGTTTGTTTGTTGCTGTCTCCATTACCATCCTCAGCGAACTGACCTTTACCCTTTATACAGACGTCTTTGATATCTTTAATGTGCTGGGTCACTTGTATAAAATTCTGGCCTATATCTTTATCTGTAAGGCGATATTTTTCGTCATCGTTCAGGAACCGTATCAAAAACTACACAGGGCAATGAGTGCGCTGAAAGAAAATGAGTCGGCGTTAAGGCAGAGCAAGGAACACTTCCGCATCATCATGGACAGTCTTGACGCCCTTGTTTATGTAGCGGACAGGGAGAACCATGAACTCCTTTTTGTGAACGCCTATGGTAAAAAAAATTGGGGGGATGTGGTTGGTAAAAGGTGCTGGCAGCTATTGCAAGCTAACCAGACGGGTCCATGTCCCTTCTGCACCAATGACAGGCTGGTGGATCCTGAGGGCAATCCCACAGGTGTCTATGTCTGGGAATTTCAGAATACGATGACGAAGTGCTGGTATGAATGCCGAGATCAGGCCATACGATGGCCGGATGGCCGGATTGTCCGGATGGAGATCGCAACAGACATAACCCTGCGCAAGCAGGCGATAGAGGAAGTGTTCAAGGCCAAGGCCGAATGGGAAAAAACCTTCGATTCCATTGGTGAATTAATCACCATCCAGGATCTCCAGATGCACATTGTCCGGGTTAATCAGGCCACCCTGCAGACATTGAACATCAGCAAAGAGGAGGCGATCGGCAAATTTTGCTATGAACTCTTCCGCGGTGTTTCGACCCCCTGTGAGGGGTGTCCGGTGACAGAGGCCCTCCAAGATTTAAAGAGCTCCAGCGTCGAAATCTATCATGAAACTCAGGGCAAGACCTTCTTGGTCTCTGTTGCCCCCATCTTGGATGAAAAAGGCCATGCGCAAAGACTTGTCCATATTGCCAAAGACGTTACTGACCTAAGACGGGCGGAAGTTCAGCTGCAGCAGGCCCAGAAGATGGAGTCCATCGGCACCCTTGCCGGCGGTATAGCCCACGATTTCAATAATATCCTCGGTGCCATCCTCGGCTTTACTGAACTGGCCATGATGCGCAAGAAAGAGGACCAAGAAGGGCTGCGGGAAGATCTGCAGCAGGTCCTCATGGCAGCGGATCGCGCCACAATGCTGGTCCGCCAGATCCTGACCTTCAGCCGCAAAAAACCGGAGGAAAGGCAAGCTTTGCAGATATCCTTAGTTATCAACGAGGCCATGAAGATGCTGCGCGCCTCCATTCCCACGACCATTGAGATCCGTCAGGAAATCACTTCCCCGGCAGTGGTTTTGGCTGATCCCTCCCAGATTCATCAGTTGATCATGAATCTGGCCACCAACGCCTATCAGGCCATGGAGGAGCAGGGCGGAGTGTTGGGGGTTACCCTGAAGGAGATCACGGTTGACGCTGATGCCGAGTTAGTCCCTGGCCCCTATGTGATGCTGTCGGTCAGTGACACCGGTGGCGGCATGGAAAAAGCGGTCATGGACAGAATGTTTGAGCCTTATTTTACCACCAAGGAGGTGGGTAAGGGCACCGGCCTGGGGCTGGCTGTGGTCCATGGCATTGTCAAAAGCCATAAAGGCAGAATCGCGGTCTACAGTGAACCGGGACGAGGCACGACCTTCAATGTCTATCTGCCCATGGTCGTCAGCGAAGCTACGGCAGCAACAGAGGTTGTCGACATTGCGCCGCTCATGGCCAAGGCTCATGAACGGATAATGGTCGTGGATGATGAAGATGCAATTCGCGATATGGTCAGCCGTTTTTTGACCAAGGCCGGCTATCGGGTTGAGGCCTTCGGCAATGGTCTCCAAGCCTGGCATGCCTTTTCCCACAGGCCGGATGATTGGGATCTCATCCTTAGCGATCAGACCATGCCGGGAATGACCGGTGACCAACTGCTGGCCAAGGTATTGGCCCTTCGGCCAGGGCTGCCGATCATCGTCTGCTCGGGTTACAGCCAGATACTTAATGGTGACGAGGCGAAGAAGGTTGGGGGCTCTGCCTTTTTGCAAAAGCCAATTAACAGAAATGCGCTCCTTACCCAGGTTGCCAAGAGTCTGGAGAAGCAAGCAGAGCAGGAAGGCCCCTGAGCTTATCCCACCTTTACTGGAATGCCATCATTCAGGGGCATGACAATGAGAACGATACCTCTGTCATATCCGCTCTACGTTGAATATCGACCGCTTGCATACTTGTACAATTAGCAGCCGTTCCATCTTCCAAAATTTCTTGTCGATTTTATATGTTGCAGGTTGCTGTGGATGTGAATTCGGACGAATTCATGTTTGAAGGTGTCGAAAGGGGCTGGTGGGGGTGAGCTTGACATCTTGATATTCGGGAAAGGCTCAGTGTTAAGACATCAAACCTGGAGCTCTGTCTTGAGGAGAAACGTCTTTAGATTGGTGGATGTCGTAATATGATTCTTTCTGGATCTCAGGCCAGACTACTCAGGCCTGCTGCCACCGAATCAAATACAGCTACCTTACTATAGTTTTCCTGGATTTCAGGGCTGCTGAAATCCTTTGGCAGTCCGTCTTCAGAGACCACGCCAAAACGCTGAAGAAGGTCAAGAACGGTGGGTTGCACATTGCACAGGGCCAGCATTTGCAGCTTATCGTTCATGATGGCGGAACCAATGGCGCCAATCAGGCTTGAATTGATGATGGTAAACGGGGATAGGTCCAGAAAGAGATAGGCGTCAAAGGGGCTGTCCTGAATTTGCGGGCCATTGATGAGGTCAATAAGGCTATTCTTGAATTCCTCCATCGCCTCTTTGATTGTGTTGGTTATTTCAGCTTCAAGAATGCAGACATGTCCATGGCGAATCTGTACATCATTCATCGTTATCTTCTCCTCTGGCGATGCGAAGTGTTATCTGGTTCCCACTGCTGTTGAAAGAAATGGCCTCAGCAAATTCATTCATGGTAAACAAGCCCCGTCCCCGTGGGTTTGTATCCGGTGGCATGGTGTATGGAATAGTATGATGGAAACCTTCTCCTTCATCTTTGATAAAAATGGTAAGGAAGTCAAGGGTAATAGTCCAATCGACGATAATCTTCATTGATGCATTTTTTTTATTGCCATGTTCCCATGCGTTATCCAGTGCCTCCATAAGGACATATTCAATCTGTTCTTTTTTGCGGGTATCCTGGAACAGTCGATGTAGAATGAGATTTCTGAAGTTCTCAAGAAATTCACCGATAGCTTCCTGGGTATTGGCCAGGGTTCTGGTATTTCCCGATTGTGAACATTTTTTCTCAATAATGACCAGAGTGATGTCATCATCCGGTACCATTGGGTCACAAAATAGAAAGACATCATTGATGACAAATTCAACCAGAGCATTGATGTTGAGTCCCATGTCGAGCCCATTCTCCAGAGCTTGAATAAGGCGCTCTTTACTATAACATTCTTCCAACTGATTTTCGGCTTCAGTTAATCCATCGGTATAAAAGACTATTTTGTCCCCGCCTTTTATCTGGATGCTTTTATTGGTAAAAGTGCGGCCCAGAAATTGCCCGACGGGATATCCTTTGACCTCGATTTCCTCTATTTGCTCTTTTTGTATATGGAGGGGATGCGGTTGACCGGCGTTGGCCAGTGTCAGGCTGGAGGCGGTAACGGTGCAGTACGAGGCGGCAATGAACCGTTCCATGGGGAGCAGGCCGCACAGATCTTCATTGATGATCTGCAGATAAAGTTCAGGGGTGTGGGTTGCATGCCGTAGGGTGCTGAGCATGCCGATAATTCGCATGGAGATCAGGGCAGCGGACAGTCCATGACCACAGGTGTCGGCAAAAAAGAAGCCCATGCTGTCGGCATTAATGGCGACTGGGTAGTAGAAATCACCGGAAACGTTTGCCGAGGGTTTGTTGAAGAGCGCTGCCTGATAACCGAAATTGGCAAAGGCAGAAATTATTCCAGAATCATTCGTTAGGAATTTTTTCTGGATAGCAATTCCAGCGGCCAGATCATCAGCGATCCTTTTTTTAGCTTGGCGATTACGCAGCACATTATGGCAGCGAGCCAGCAGTTCCTTGGCGGCAAAAGGTTTTTTAAGGTAATCCCTGGCCCCCATGCTAAGTGCCTTAACCACACTGTCAACCTCTGAATCTGAGGACAGTATGATCACTGGAATGTCACAGGAATTTTGATTTTCCTGTAACCTCTGCAGGGTGTTAAAACTATTCCTTGTCGGTATTCTGATATCAAGGAGGATCAGATCAGGTTTGATTGAAAAGACTTTCTCCAGACATTCTTCGCCATCGGCCACACAGTGCACCGGGACATTCAGTTTGCTCAAGACATTCTTGCAGACTTCCCTGGTGACCAGATTGTCATCCACGAGAAGGATACCGCCTTCGTTCATGCTCTCACCAATGGGTGCTTTGATGTTGCTAGATAATTACATCTCAACCTTGATCATTATCTCATAACAATAATCAAAAACAAGGGGTTTTTGGGGATGGTCAAGGGCAGGATAAGAGGTCAGGCAGGGGGGTGGAAAAAAGATCTCTGATGTTTCGTTTCAGCGTACATCTTCACTGTCTACATAGGCGTAGGCGCTGTGCTTGTGGATGGACTCAAAACTCTCCACCCCGGCCGAAAACCAGGTGATATCCGGGTGGGCCAGGGCGGCTACCGCAACCTTGCGCACCACATCCTCTACAAACATGGGATTGTTGTAGGCCTGTTCCGTCACATACTTTTCGTCCGGCCGTTTCAGCAGGGCATAGACAGGGCAGGATGCCGACTCTTCCACCATGTCGATCAGTTCTTCCACCCAGATAAATTTGCTGAATTTCACGTTGAGGCTTACTTCCGCCCGTTGATTATGAGCCCCAACAACGCTGATCTCCTTGGAGCAAGGGCAGAGGGTGGTAACCGGAACCAACACCGAGAGGATAAAGTCTTCCTCCTTCCCCTCACTGCCCACAGTGCCGGTAAAGGTGCAATTGTACTCCATGAGGCTGCGGGTCCCTGTTACCGGGGCCTTCTTCTCGATAAAATAGGGGAAGGACATGATAATACTGGCGGATTCGGCCTTGAGTGCCCCTCTGACCTCTTCCAGCAGATTGGAAAAGATGGTCACGCTCATCTCGTCCATGTATTTGTTGAGGGCTGAGGTGAAGACTGTAACACAGCTTTCCCTATAAGGCCCGGGCATGCGGGCCTGCATGCTGACTGTGGCTACAGTGTTCTGCAGGCCGCCATTCTTTTCGCGGATACGAACCGGAAGCTTGATATCCTTGATGCCGACGGCCTCGATGTTGATGGGGGCGGCCATCAGACTAATCCCTGAGCTGCTGAGAATTCCTGACACCCAGGGATTTGTAGATCTCCTGGGTGGCGGTCGAGCAGTTCAAGGTGAAGAACTGAACTCCGCGGACATCGTGATCCAGTAGATCCCGGATCTGTTCAGTGGCCCAGTGGATACCCACCTTTTCTACATATTCATCATTTTCAGCCCGATAAACCGCTTTCAGTAAACGGGCAGGGATGTGGGCACCACCCGCAAGCTCGGCGGTGCGGATCAGGCCGCTTTTTGTTGTCACCGGCATGATTCCGGCAATATTCGGCACGTTGATGCCTGCCAGCTCGCAACGCTCGCAATAGTCATAAAAGTCACGGTTATCAAAGAAGAGCTGGGTAACAATATAATCAGCCCCGGCATCGACCTTGGCCTTCAGATAGTCGATTTCCTGCAGGCGATTGGGTGTGCTGGGATGACCCTCGGGAAATCCGGCTACGCCTACACACATCTCCGGGAAATGTTTCTTGATGTAAGCTACCAGGTCTGCGGCATAGTCGAAGCCGTCTTTCGGCTGCACAAAATCAGCCATTGCCTTAGGCGGGTCACCGCGCAGGGCAAGGATATTGCGAATTCCTGCTTCCCTGTATTTTTCCAGTATTCCATGCATCTCCTGCCTGCTTGAACCGACGCAGGTAAGATGGGAAACCACGGAGATGTTGGTTTCCTTCTTGATTCTGACCACCAGATCATGGGTGCGATGCCGGGTGGTACCGCCAGCGCCGTAGGTCACACTCACATAGGAGGGAGCGAGCGGCATCAGGTTGGCAATGGTTGTCAGAAGACGATCAGCGGCAGCGTCTTCTTTAGGCGGAAAGAATTCAAAACTGAATGTGGTTTTGTGTTGAGCAAGAAGGTCTTTTACAAGCATGGAAATTCCTGAGTTGATAAGAAATGATAAGTAAGGTTCATATTGTCTGTATCCAGACGAGCAAAACTTTCTGTTTACCCTTTTTTTATCTGTTCGACAATGTGGAAATTTAGGTGCCGTTATGAAATGAGCAGTGTTCTTTTGCTCATTTTATAACGGCACCTAATGCCGCTTCCAAGAAACAGCCTATCTTTTCAGACTGTTTCTTGGAATGGTGTCTGGCAGATAATATACAAGGATTCGTTACGAAATAATCTTTCTCTTTACAGCCATTTCTTTCTGCGCAGGGTGTCATTTTTAACTTTTATAACAAGATATTATTCGCTTACAATGGCTTGTGAATCTTGCAAAAGTGGAAAATCTCTTTTTTCATGCGTTTCCCGCTGATTCGGTGTAAACTTCTATTTTTTATGGGACCGTTCAGTGTCAAATAATGGCACTGTTGAGTGTGCAGGGGGATGGCTGAAGTGACAGAAGAAACAGGCATTCAGGTACGGATTGACAAGTGGCTCTGGGCTGCCAGGTTTTTCAAGACTAGAAGCCTGGCGGCGCAGGCGGTCAGCGGCGGTAAAGTGCAGGTCAATGGCAATCGAGCCCGGTCTTCGCGGATCGTGCAGATTGGCGATATCCTGCGGATCAGGCGTGGTGAGGTTGAGTTTACCATAACCGTTCTTGGTCTTTCCCCGTGTCGGCGCCCGGCAATCGAGGCACGACTGCTCTATGAAGAATCCGAGGAATCCGTGCAGTTGCGTCAGGAGGCGGCCAGGATGCGCTCTCTGTTGGCGGCCGGCCAGACCCTGCCTGATAAAAGGCCCGGCAAGAGGGACAGGCGGAAGATAAGAGAATTTATCCGCAAGAATGAGATAGAATAACTCACTGAAAAGAAAAAAACTTTTGAAAATATATCAGAAAAGGAGTTGACCATGAACAAGATTACACGAGCGTTGATCAGTCTGACCGACAAATCAGGGATTGAGGGATTTGCCAGAGATCTGGCCGATCTTGGGGTGGAGCTCCTTTCCACGGGCGGCACCGCCAAAAAGATACGAGAGGCCGGGATACCGGTCAAAGACGTGTCAGAGTTCACCGGATTCCCGGAAATGCTTGACGGCCGGGTCAAGACCCTGCATCCCAAAGTGCATGGCGGTATCCTCAATCAGAGGGACAATGCGGAACACCAGAAGCAATGTGTGGAGCATGACCTGAAGCCCATTGATCTTATTGCCGTGAACCTGTATGCCTTTGAAAAGACCATTGCCGATCCCAACTGCTCGCTGGCAGATGCCATCGAAAATATAGATATCGGCGGCCCCACCATGCTCCGGGCCTCGGCCAAGAACTTCCATGATGTCACCGTGATCGTTGATCCGGCCGACTATCCACAGGTATTAAAAGAGATCAAGGAGCAGGGAAACACAACCCTTAAAACCAGGTTCCGTCTGGCGGCCAAGGTCTTTGCCCTGACTTCAAAATATGATACCGCAATCTCCGCCTGGCTGGACAAGGTTGACGTGGAGAACAACCCTTATTTTGCGGGGAAGGAATAAGAAATGTTGAAGATTGCGGTTCTTTTATCGGGAAGCGGCAGAACCCTTGATAATTTTCACGAGCGTATCGTGAGTGGCACGCTCGATGCGAAGATTCAGGTGGTCATTTCCAATGTCCGTGACGTGCTGGGGTTGAGTAAGGCGGAAAAATATGGTTATCCCGCCTGTTATGCGGCTGGAAATGACGAGATCAATGCGATCTTGAAGAACTATTCCATAGACATTATCTGCCTGGCCGGATTCCTGAAACTCTATGAGCCACCGCCGGCTCTAGCCCGGTCGGTGATCAATATCCATCCCTCTCTGATCCCCTCCTTCTGCGGAGATGGCTTTTACGGCTCGCGGGTGCACAGGGCAGTCAAGAAACGTGGATGTCTGGTCAGCGGCTGTACCGTGCATTTTGCCAGTGAAGTGTACGACGAAGGGCCGATCATAGTTCAGAAGAGTGTTGACCTTGATTATGACGATACCCCTGAAAGCATTGCAGCCAAGGTCTTTGTTGCAGAGTGCGAGGCCTTTCCCGAGGCACTGAACCGGGTCAATGAAAAAGGGATTGATTTTTTCTGGAAGCGGGTGCAGTCATGAGCAATGAGTCGCGCACCATTCTTACGGCCCAGGAAATGGATCTGGCCCTGAAAAGAATTGCCCTGCAGATCCTTGAACGCAACCATTCTGTCGCTGACCTGGCCATTGTCGGTATCCATACCTGCGGCGTGGATCTGGCTGAGCGGATCAGAAAGATTATACAGGAGCAGGAGGGGGTAGAGATCCCTTTTGGCAGTCTCGATATCACCCTCTATCGTGATGACTGGAGCCTGATCTCCCAGAATCCCGTGGTCCGCACCACTGATATCTCCTTTACGGTGGAGGGCAGCAGGCTGATTCTGGTGGATGATGTCCTCTTCACCGGCCGTACCATCAGGGCCGCCATGGATGCCATCATGGATTATGGCCGTCCCCATTCCATTCAATTGGCGGTGCTGGTTGACCGTAGTGGCCGTGAACTTCCCATTCAAGCCGATTATACCGGCATGCAGACAACGGTTCAGCCCCATGAACGCATCCAGGTGTTACTCAAGGAACATGGCGGCCACGATGAAGTGGTGATCCAGAGGAATATCTAGACCTCTTCCAAACTGCTGTAAAAATAATGTGGTCATCTGAAAAGCCAAAGTCGGCTATCGTTTTTCATCCATCTCTGGAGCAAGTGAAACTGATCGTCTCTGCTCTGCGTAGGGATCTGTTCCGAACTATTCTGAAATACACCGGTTATTTCGCAACGGCTCCTAAGTAACTCCGGTTGTTGAGTCTGTGGCTGTTGAGCTCACAGTCTAAAAGACTATTGGCTATCTACCTTCTTATCAAGAGAAGGTTTCTTTAAAAATAAAGGCCGGGCCAACCCGGTTGTGTTGTTATGGAATTACTCGCCCCTGCCGGCAATATGGAGTCCTTCCGGGCTGCTGTTCAAGCCGGCGCTGATGCCGTCTATGTCGGCGCCCCTGGTCTGAACGCCAGAAATCTGGCCCGTGACCTCCGTCTGGAAGAGATCGCTGCCATGATTCACTACTGTCGTGAGCATGGGCTGAAGTTCTACCTTGCCGCCAACAGTCTGGTCAGGGAACAGGATCTGCCCCAGGTGATTGAGACCCTGGCCATCCTCGAAGAGCTGAGGCCGGATGCCCTTATTGTCCAGGATCTGGGGGTGATCAAACTGGTGCAGGCCTATTTCCCCGGTCTCACCCTCCATGCCTCCACCCTCATGGCTGCCCACAATTCCGATGTGGTCCGTTCCTTTACCGATATGGGCTTTGAACGGGTGGTGCTTGCGCGTGAGCTGACCATAAAAGAGATCAGCGCCATCTGTAAAAAGACCGAGACCGAGATCGAGGTCTTTGTCCATGGGGCCATGTGCTTTTCCTATTCGGGGCTCTGTCTTTTCTCCTCCTTTCTCGGCGGCAAAAGCGGTTTACGTGGCCGCTGCGTCCAACCCTGCCGGCGCCAGTACACCTGGGCGACAAAAGGTGGAATCAAAAGTGGAACGAAAGGCGGGAAAAAGGGCAGCAGGGAAGCATCCGGCGGCAAGGGCGGCTATCTCTTCTCCATGAATGATCTGGGCGGGCTCGAGGCCGTACCCTGGCTTGCTGAGGCCGGTGTCGCCTCTCTGAAGATTGAAGGGAGGCTGCGCACGGCCCACTATGTCTCCCATGTGGTTCAGGCCTACCGAATGCTGATTGATGCCGATGCGGCCAGTTTTCCCTCTGTGTTGAGAAAGGCCGGACAGCTGGTGGAACAGGCCATGAGCCGCAAGGTCACCCCCGGCTATTTTCAGTCCCCGCAACCAGTGGAAGCGATTACCCCTTACCATTCCGGGAATGTCGGAATGCATCTTGGCCGGTTGGATGGGGTGCAGCAGCGAAAGAATGGTCTCTATGGCAGTCTGACCCTGAAGGGAGAGCTGGAGGTCGGAGACCGGTTGCGTCTGCATTTGGAGACATCAGGGGAGCGGCACAGTTTCACCCTGCAGGAGATGCTCAAGGGCAAGGATCCAGTGGAACTGGCCCTGACCGGCGATAAGGTGCATATTGGTCTGCCTGCCGATCTTGTCCCGCCAGGGGCAAGGATGATCGATCTCTACAAGGTGGATGTGCGCAACAGGCAGCAGGTCACTGATGTCGAATTCGGACTCCCTGCGATCGGGCAGATGAAAGACCTTGTCGTCCAGGTCCAGGATACCCAGCGGGGTCGCATTGCCGCCATTCGCGGAGAGGTTTGTCTGACGGAAAAAAAGGATGCAAGGCTGCTGTTGCCCGCTGACAAGAGAGGAAAGAGCGATGGCAGATCGCGGGCCGCACAGCGGAAAAGCGGGGCGGCTAAGGTGAAATTGCCTCTGGAGTGGTGGTTGAAGACCGATTCCCTTAAGTTGTTACAGGAGCGTCTGCCATTTGCCCCTGATCGTTTTTTGCTGCCTATCGATAAAACGACGGTCAGCCAGGTTGGACAGATTAAGCGCTATATGGGGCAGGGGATACGCAATATAACCTGGTGCCTGCCCCCTATCCTCTTTGAGTCAGAGCTGGCCCAGGTCCAGAAACAGCTCACCATCCTCATGCGTTCCGGTTTTAAAAGTTTTCAGATCGGCCACATCAGCCAAGCCTGGATGTTTCAAGGGGAGAGGGTCCATTTGTCCTGTGACTATACCATCAACCTCATGAATAATCAGGCCCTGGCCGCGGTCGAGCATCTGGGGGCGGAGGCGGCCCAGCTCTCCATCGAGGCAGACCGCGCCCTGCTTGCGGACATTGTCAAAGGCAGTCGGACCAATGCCCAGCGTATCCGTAAGGGCCTGACTGTCTACGGCGCTCCGGCCCTTTTTACTGCCAGGCTTGCGGCCCGCCATTTCCAGTATGATCGAGTCCTGGTCAGCCCCAAGGGGGAGTCTTTCACCATGCACAAGAAAGACGGATTGGTCAGGACCGTGCCTTGCCGCCCCTTTTCGCTGCTGCCTTATCTCGGAGAAATGCAGGATATGGGGCTTGATTATGTGGTGGTTGATCTCTGCAATCTTTCCACCAGTCAGCAAGATATGCTGGCCCTGGCCGAGAGGCTCAGCGGTGTGGCCAGGGTGGCCAAGCTCCCCACTTTTAATTATCTGGGTACTCTTGAATAGTTTTTTTGAGACGTTCTCAATTCGCTTTGTTTTTCAATGTTGATCCTGTTTGGAATTTTCCCATAAACGGAGTTGGGCCCATATTTGCTCTGACGCATTTTCCGACAGCGTTAGTAGCTCTATAACCACCTTGCAGTTGATCAGTCAGTCCTTATAATAGATGCTTTCTGATTGAGACGAACAAGAGTGTTGATTTTAAGCCAGCATCTGATTTGCTCAGGGCTTCAGTCACCTTTTATAAATTATTTTATTACAACCATTCCGCAGATGAGACACGATTTGAGGAGCTATTCTCTTTGCGGCCTTTAGCAAGATAGTACCCCGCTTGCCCAATTAACCTACGAGAAAGTTGTTTGAATTCACTAGAAAAGATGGATCGAAAAATGCGAAAGATTTATGCTGCTGTAAAAAATAGCCGTTTTGGTATGTTGGCCCTTTTCGGAATAGTCTATATGGCTATTTCAACCCTTTTACGAATTGTTCTTTTGATCAGTTCCTGGGAGGTGTCTAAGACTACTTTTGGGGGACTAGGTCAGATATTTTTTATCGGTACCTTCTATGATGTGGTCTTTTGTATATATGTCAGTGTATTTTTTTCTTTCTTGCTTCTTTTCCTTCCCCAGGCTCTCTACAGAAGTAAAGTCTATAAATATACAACTTTTCTCTTCGCATTTCTGCTGCTTTACGGGGCTTATTGTGTGACATTTGCAGAATGGCTATTCTGGAATGAGTTCAATACCAGATTCAATTTTATTTCCATTGACTATCTCATGTACACGGATGAAGTGGCCAGGAATGTTTATGAATCTTATCCGGTTCTCCCAATTTTTGTTGGACTCTTTCTTGCCTCCGCTCTCACCTTTGCCATGCTGAAACCTGCTCTTGTCGGCATTTTGCAGGTTCGAGAGAAGTTTAGTGGCAGGTTGACCTTTGCTGCCTCAATCTTCACCCTGGCGCTCTGTTCCTATCTCTTCGTTGGTCAGTCCTTGCGTGGGCTTTCTGATAACAACTATATCAATGAGTTGGGCTCGAATGGTCCTTATCAATTTGTTGCAGCCTTCAGAAACAACACCCTTGACTACAAGACTTTTTACCCCCAGGGGAGTGAAGCAGAACTTTCGAGGCGTTTAAAAGAGTCAGTCGGCAAAAAAAATAATGAGGGAGCTCTTTTTGATATCTCAAGAGATGTGGTGCCCACAAAAAATACTGAAAAACTCAATGTGATCCTCATTTCTGTCGAGAGCCTGAGTGCTGAATTCCTCACCAGATTTGGCCAGAAAGAAGACATCACTCCTTTTATGGATCAAATGTTTGAGAAAGGGCTGTTTTTTACCAATTTTTATGCCACTGGTACCCGGACAACCCGTGGGCTGGAGTCAATAACTCTCTCCCTTCCACCAACTCCTGGAAGATCTTTGGTGAAACGTCCCGATAATGCGAAAATTTATAATCTGGGCAAGGTGTTTAAAGATAATGGCTACGATGTGGCGTTTTTGTATGGCGGCCGTGGCTTTTTTGACAATATGAACGCGTTTTTTTCAGGAAATGGCTATCGTACAGTAGATCAAAGTGATCTTAACGCCGACGAAATTACCTTTGAAAATGCATGGGGTGTGGCAGACGAAGATATCTACAGAAGAGCAATTGCTGAGGCGAATGTGTCGTATGCAGCCGGAAAACCATTCTTTTATCATATCATGACCACCAGCAATCACCGCCCTTATACCTATCCGGAGGGGAAAATAGACATTCCCTCCGGTACCGGACGTTCCGGGGGGGTCAAATACACTGATTATGCCTTGCGACAACTCATCACATCTTCTGAAAAACAGAAATGGTATAATGATACTGTGTTCGTTATTGTGGCTGACCATTGCGCTGCCGTTGCCGGAAGGGCGGAGCTACCTGTCGAACGATATCATATTCCGCTTCTGATTTACTCACCTGGGCATATAAATGCTCAAACTGTAAACAAGCTGAGCGGCCAGATTGATATTGCGCCAACACTTCTTGCTCTGTTGGGAATCAGATATGAAAGCCATTTTTTCGGTCAGGATATTCTAAGTGATACCTTTCAGGAAAGAGCCCTTATCAGTAATTATCAAAGACTGGGCGTTTATGAGAATGATGAGTTGACCATTCTGGCTCCTGTCAAACAGATGACTGTGATTAAAGATCCTCTTCATAACGAGCAGAGCATTCCGGCCGATCCGAAAAATGGCAATGTTCTGGAGACAATGGCCCTTTATCAGGGAGCTGATTTCATTCTCAAAAGGAGATTGAACCGTTGGAAAGAGGTGGAGGTGAAAGACACTGGAAGAAGATACTTGTAATGAATATTTTTTTAATTTAGTGATTAAGTTAAATGAAATGGTCGTCAAGTTCATGAACAAAATTGGCGCTCCCTGCTGGTTACCTTAATCGGTTTTTTTTAATTAAAATGAGAAAGATACTAGATCGTTATTCCCGCACCTCGGATAATAAAGTCATAATAGATATTGCTGCTGGGAAGGTAGGGGATCTCTATAATGATTTAGACAAGTATGCACCCTATAGGAAAAAAGATCTGGATCAGGATCTTGTAGAATATCTTATTGATGCAGTAAGTGAAATTGGAAAAGAGGATTTTGTTATACAATTTCGCTTTGCCGTATCAGCTGACATTAGCCTGACGTCTCGTGTGCAAAGAAGTATCCATAATTATTTTCAATATCTAAAAGTGGTTGAGTTTCGTGAGTTAGCAAAGATGACACGCTCCACTTTTATACTTTTTTCCATCGGAATGGTATTGCTTTTCATCTCAGTGTGGATCAATCAAAAAAATGCAGGCCATGACGGTGTCATTAGCCAGGTGTTTGCGGAAGGAATCACTGTGGCTGCATGGGTATCCTTATGGAATGCTATTACAAACTTTCTTATAAATTGGGTTCCTCATCACGACCAGTTTAAAATGTATGAACGAGTCTCCAAAGCAAAAGTGCTTTTTCATGATACAGCGCCGGGTGATCAATAGTAAAAAGACTATTCTGGCGTTTGTCAAGCAGAGGAATGTGACCCAAGTTTCCCTTCATGTAAGGTGCTATTCCAATACCAATGAGGGTTGAAGAATGAAATTTGACTGGACAACCTTGATTGGGGTAATCGCTGCCATATGTACGACTTCTTCATTGTTGCCCCAAGTGATCAAGACCTGGAAGATCCCAAAAAAACCAAAGATATTTCTTTTCTGATGTATGCCATACTTGCCCTGGGCTTGTTTCTTCGGCTGGTTTATGGGATTATAATCAGGGATTTCCCTTTGATTCTGGCCAATGGCATTAGCGTCTGTCTTGCTATGTCTGTTTTGTTCCTTAAGATAAGACATGGATAACGATGGAGGTTTGATTATTCTTCTTAGAAACTGTTGGAGTATGAATAAAAACCAGAGACATAATATACCCTTAAAACAAGCGGTCTGAAAGTCCATTTCCGACTGAGGAAAAACACCGGGAGATTCAATGAAACTCTCGTATCCATCAAGTCATCATGAAGAGGAAAATTATGAAAACCGGTATGTTGTTCAGTGCAATGATTATAGGTGGTAGTCTCTTTTTGTCTGCAGTCAGCAGCATGGCTGGAGATGATAAAGGAGCGGAGTCGATTGTTCTGAAAGGGGGTAGTATGGGCTCTATCACCTTTCCCCATGCTACCCATCAGGGACTTTTTGTTGACTGCAGGCCTTGCCATGATCTTTTCCCCAAGGAATCGCTGGCTATTGATAACTTGAAGGCCGAAGGTAAACTGCAGAAAAAAGATGTCATGAACATGTGCAGAAAATGTCACATGGATTTAGCTGAAAAAGGTCAGGAAGCAGGCCCGACATCCTGTAAGGACTGTCATAAAAAATAAGTTGGAGTAGGGGCATGTTTGACAAGTTGACATGTTCTGTTAAAGTTGGGATGATTGTCAATGGAGTATTTGGAATTCTGGCAAGCATCTTGAGTTTTTCTTTATCTTCTGGCATGATATTAATGTTTGTCCAACTCAATAAAAAGATGAATCGGGTAAGGGAGTTTTTCCCCCTCCCCTGTGAATATGCAGGCAATGTCTCATAATTTAAAGATGCTGCCCAATACAAAAAAGCATATTATAAATCGTGCAGATGGCAATATCTGTTGACTTTAGTGTTTGATCGTATTAAATTTATTTTTTTCTTTTTAAGAAAGTCGGACATTTTGTGTCTGTATTTTATAATAGACATTACCGGGAAAGCCGGTTTTACAATTTAGTAAGTCAACAACAGGAGAAATTCGTGGCTAGTCATAAATCTGCAGAAAAGAGAAATCGTCAGGCAACAGTTCAACGTATGCGTAATCGTGCCATCAAGACACGGATGAAAAATGTAATCCGTCTGGTGGACGAGGCAGTTGCCGCAGGTTCCGTTGAGGCGGCACAAGAGGCATTGAAGGTGGCCATTCCCGTTATTGCCAAGACAGGTTGTAAAGGGACTATTCACAAAAAGAATGCATCCCGTAAGGTTTCTCGTTTAACCAAACGTGTCAACAACATGCAGGCAGCCGCCTAAGCGGTTCTGGCAGGTGTCCGGCTTGGAGTAGGGTTGCCGGAATGTTCGATGTGTGCCATTGTAAAGGCCATGGAGTCGTTAGATTTCATGGCCTTTTTTTATGCTGTTTTCATATGAAATAATATATGGTAGAGTCTCTGTACAATGTGTGGGCGTTCAGATAAGTGAGCCGGCAGTGAGACTCCGAGTGTCGCTCGCTTTATGGGGTGGACGCCCCGAAAGAAGTAGTAATGGGGGGTGTGAAGAACGACCCCATTACGAAGGTTTTTTCCAATAGAATGGTTTTTTCTGCGTGCCCCTCGCGGGTTAAAAGAAGAGCTTCTCTCATTATCATCCTCTTGCCGATCTGTCAGCATGTCACAACACAATCATTTTCCAGACCTTGAGGTTTTTCAGAACCTGAAGGGCAAAGCCGGACTTGTTCCTGTTTATCGAAAAATAATAGCAGATCTCGATACCCCACTTACCCTTTTTGCCAAGGTGGCCGAGAATCAGAGTCATGTATTCCTCTTTGAGAGTATGGAAGGAGGCGAGAAATGGGGCCGCTACTCCTTTATTGGCTTTGACCCGCTGGTGACTTTCTCGTCCAAGGGAAACCAGATTGAGCTCTGTACCATCCGGGATTCCCAAGAAGAGAAAGTGGAATATAATGGTGATCCTCTGAAGGCCTTGAAAAAGCTAGTGGAGGGTTTTGCTGCGGCGGAGGTGGATGGCGATCTCCCCCGTTTTTGTGGGGGTGCGGTGGGATTTCTTGGCTATGATATGGTCCGTTTCATGGAGGATCTGCCGGATGAAAAGTCGCCGCTTGCCTTTCCTGATTCCTCATTCATGGTGCCGAAGATGGTGCTGGTCCATGACAGTTTTCGGCAGACTGTAACCGTGGTTTGCTGGGTGCGGCTGAGTGAAGAGGAGGATGCGGCATCTGCCTACCATGGCGCCACCAGGCAGATCGACGAGGTTATTGGACGTCTGCAGGCCCCGGTAACGGCTGAATGCATGGCCTCCAATATAGAGGGCTGTGCCTCTTCTCATGAATTCAGTTCCAATATGGAGCCGCAGCAGTTCAAGGCCATGGTGGAACGGGCCCGCGATTATATCAAAGCCGGTGATATCATCCAGGTGGTGTTGTCACAGCGCTTTCATACCAGGACAGAGCTGGCTCCGCTTACTCTTTATCGTGCCCTGCGCCATATCAATCCCAGCCCCTATCTCTTTTTTCTCAAACTGGGCGATCTGGTGCAGATCGGTTCCTCGCCTGAGATACTGGTACGCAAGGATGGCGAACATGTCGAGTTGCGGCCTATTGCCGGTACCCGGAAAAGGGGAGCGAACCCTGCTGAGGATGAGGCCCTGCGACTTGAACTGCTTGCTGATCCCAAGGAGCGGGCTGAGCATCTGATGCTCGTTGATCTTGGGCGTAATGATGTGGGCCGGGTGGCTCGTGATGGCAGTGTGGAAGTCAAAGATCTTCTGGTGGTGGAAAAGTACAGCCATGTAATGCATCTGGTGTCTGCGGTGCACGGTATTATTGCCGAGGGTAAGGATCAATTTGATGTGCTGGATGCCTGTTTTCCTGCCGGGACAGTGAGCGGGGCGCCCAAGATCCGGGCCATGGAGATCATTGAAGAGCTGGAACCGGCACGGCGTGGCCCTTATGCCGGCGCGGTGGGCTACTTTGGATTCTCCGGGAATATGGATTTCTGCATCACCATCCGCACCTTTGTCATGCAGGGGCAGGAACTGTGGATTCAGGCGGGGGCGGGCATTGTCTATGATTCCGATCCTGCAAGTGAGTTTGAAGAGACCATAAATAAATCGATGGGATTACGTCGTGCTGTTGAGCTTGCGGAAAAGGGGTTTTAGATCATGCTGGTCATCATTGATAATTACGATTCGTTTACCTATAATATTGTTCAGACCATTGCCGGGAACAGTGCGGCCATGGGTGAAAAGACCGAGATCAAGGTCTTTCGCAATGATAAGATCACGCTCGAAGGAATCGAAGCTCTGCATCCCGACCGGCTGTTGATCTCACCTGGTCCCTGTACGCCGACACAGGCAGGAATCTCCATTGCCGCAATCAAATATTTTGCCGGGAAGATTCCCATCCTTGGGGTCTGCCTTGGCCATCAGTCCATGGGTGAGGCCTTTGGTGGAGTAACTGTGCGGGCCAGACGAATCATGCATGGCAAGACCTCTCCCATCTCCCATGATGGCAAGGGGGTGTTTACTTCTCTACCGAACCCATTTGATGGTATGCGCTATCACTCGCTGGTGGTAGAAGAGGCAACTCTTCCCGATTGTCTTGAAATCAGCGCTCGCAGTGATGAGGGAGAGCTCATGGGGCTGCGTCATAAGACCCTGGCCATTGAAGGGGTGCAGTTTCATCCTGAATCGATCATGACCCCAGCGGGTATCACCTTGCTGAAGAATTTTATGCGCCCTGATTATCTCTCACTCTTAAAGGGGTAGTGAATTTTTGAAATCATTAGGATCGGACAGGAATAGGAATATGGATATAAAACAAGCAATTGCCCAGATAGTAACCCGTCAGAATCTCAGCGAAGATGAAATGGTTGATGTGATGAATGAGATCATGGGCGGATCGGCAACCCCTGCCCAGATCGGTTCCTTTATTACGGCCCTGCGGATGAAAGGGGAAACGGTGGCCGAGATTACCGGGGCGGTGCGGGTCATGCGGGAAAAGGCAACTCCCATTGCAACCGGCGTTGACGTCAGTCATGACGGCATTCTGGTGGATACCTGCGGCACCGGCGGTGACGGTTCCGGAACCTTTAATGTCTCCACCACCTCCGCCTTTGTGGTGGCCGGTGGTGGGGTGGTGGTGGCCAAACATGGCAACCGTTCCGTCTCCAGTCATTGCGGCAGCGCAGACGTCCTTGAGGCCGCCGGCGTTTCATTGACTCTGACTCCGGACCAGATCGGACGCTGTGTGCGTGAGGTCGGCATCGGTTTTCTCTTTGCGCCTGCTCTTCATGGGGCGATGAAACATGCCATTGGCCCGCGGCGTGAGATCGGGATCAGGACCATCTTTAATATCCTGGGCCCGCTGACCAATCCCGCCGGTGCCAATGTGCAGGTGCTCGGTGTCTTTGCTTCGGAATTGACCGAGCCCCTGGCCGAGGTCCTTGGCAGGCTTGGCTCCAAGCGGGCGCTGGTCGTCCATGGCGAGGGCAATCTGGACGAATTGACGGTCACCGGCAGCACCAGGGTCTCTGATCTGCATGAGGGTAAGGTGAATACCTATACTATTACCCCGGAGCAACTAGGCTTGCCGCGCGCCACGCTTGCTGATCTCAAAGGTGGGGCCACTGCTCAGGAGTCAGCCGCGCAGATGCGAGCTATCCTGGGGGGAGAGCAGGGTGCCAAGCGTGACATGGTCCTCATCAATGGCGGGGCAGCCCTGATGGCCGCCGGTGTGGCTGCAGATCTGCAGGCCGGGGTGGGGTTGGCGGCAGAGATTATTGATTCCGGAAAGGCCCTGGCAAAGCTTGATCAGCTTGTGGCCTTCTGCCGGAATCTGACTTAATAGCTCATGTTGTTTGTTTGATTTTTTGTTTATTCTATAGATTATACGATGATTTTAGATACGATTGTTGCCAGAAAAAAAGAAGAGGTCCGCCTCCTGAAGGCGCGTGGAATTCAGCTCCCTCCCCAGTTTGCTCATAAAGCCATTGATCCCCCCCGGGGCTTCCGTCAGGCGCTCATTGATTATCCAGGTGTGGCCATCATTGCCGAGATCAAGAAGGCCTCGCCCTCCAAAGGGGTGATCAGGCCTGATTTTGATCCGGTGGCCATTGCCAGGGACTATGAAGATAATGGTGCCCAAGCCATATCAGTACTGACCGATGAACAGTTTTTCCAGGGCAGTCTGCTCTATCTACTTCAGGTTCGTGAGGAAGTGAAGCTGCCGGTGTTGCGCAAGGAGTTTATCATTGATGAGCTGCAGATCGAAGAGGCCCATGTCCATGGGGCCGATGCCATATTGCTCATGGCTTCCATCCTTGATGCCCATCAGTTAAGGGATTATCAGGCCTGTGCCCGTGACTATGGCATGGATTCCCTGGTTGAGGTTCATGATGAGCAGGAGCTTGAGGTGGTGCTTGGTGTCGGCTGCAGCCTCATCGGCGTGAATAACCGCAATCTCAAGGATTTTTCTATGGATATTGAGACGACATTTCGTCTTAGAAAATTGATCCCTGCGGATATTCCGGTGGTTGGTGAGTCGGGGCTGAAGACACAGGCCGATCTGAAGCGTCTTCAGGAAGAGGGGATAACCGCCGCCCTGATTGGTGAAACCCTGATGCGCGGTAGCGCCGGCGGGAATACCTTGCAGGGCCTGCGTGGTCTTTGAGTCATTGGCAGGATACTTTGAACTTTTTCAAGGCACCCTGAACTGTTAATAAAAAGATGGAGGAAACATGGCCGCCAGGACGCGGGTTAAGATGTGTGGCATCACCAATCGTTACGATGCAGAAGAAGGGGTACGGGCCGGGGTTGATGCCCTTGGTTTTATCTTTGTGGACGAGAGTCCGCGTCATATCTTGCCGGAGAATGCGCGGGAGATCATTGCTGATTTGCCGCCATTTGTTGATTGTGTAGGTGTCTTTGTCGATCGTGATCCTCAGGAAGTCGAAGAAATTATTGCCTATTGCGGCCTTTCTTATGCGCAGTTGCACGGCAGCGAAGAGCCAAAGTATTGTGAGCGTCTGGCTCGCGCGGCAGCTCCCTGCAAGGTGATCAAGGCCTTCCGGGTCGGCGGGGAGACAGAGGCCGATCTTTTTACCCCGTATAACGAGATGGCGCAGGGATTTCTGTTGGATACCTACAGTAAGGGGATAGCAGGAGGAACCGGTATGGTCTTTGACTGGCGGATCATTGGCAGGCTGCATCTGCAGTCGCCCCTGATTCTTGCCGGCGGCCTTGATCCTGAAAATGTGAGGGAGGCAATCAAGCAGGTACGTCCCTTTGGGGTTGATGTGAATTCAGGTGTGGAGCGGGCTCCAGGCATTAAAGATGTGGATAAGCTGCACGCCTTTATGGAGCAGGTACGGTTGGCAGACCAGAACAAGGCCTTGGAGGGCTGATTCCTGACAGTCCTGCCGTCTTTATTCTTTATCTGCTTCCCCGCCCGCCCCAGGGGAAGCAGATAAAGAATAACGGCTCGTAACATCCTGATAGCCTCAGTTCTCCTGCTGTTGTCCTTGCTGTTTCCTTTCAGTCGCTTCTTTCTTTTTTTCTTCCAATCGATAAAAATCCTGCAGGCGCTGTCGATAAAACATCCCTGCAGGTCCTGTGGTATGTGGGGTATAAGGTTGTAATCCTTTGTCAGACGATTGGGCCTGAATGGCATCAAAACGTATCTTGTTTTCTTCGTCAAGCCATGACAGATGAAGATCCAACACCGGGCGCATGACCGATATCCTGCCGCTTTTGTCCCTGTCAAGCTGTACCGTTTCCCAGCGGCGCATGATATATCCCTGATGCCATATCCCTTTTTTTTCTTCACCAGTGATCTTATCAAGCATGACTGGTGCCAAAGTGGTGGGGTAATCAGGGTTCAGGTTATAGGTTAGAATCTTTTCCACCTCCCAACTGCCCTGAGTCGTCAGTCTCCAGAAGGCGTCATTTTCCCTGGTGTCATTGCGGAGCAGGTGTGTTCCCGTATCATTGAAGGCCCATTGAGCATGACATGCCTGACAGCTTATTTGATCTTTAAAGGCGGTATGAGCAGGATCACGCATGAGCGGGATTGCATGAGTCTTCTTGTCACCCTTAGAGTGCAGGATGAATTTCCCTTCATCCTCGGTCACATTGGCCGGCAGGGATTTTACCAGATTCTCTTGGAGGTGGCAATCCTGGCACTGGATTACTTTGGTCTTCCGGCTGTTCATGAGTTCAGCACCATTATGGCAGTCAACACAGATTAAGCCCCGCTGTTGATGGATGTCAGGGGTTAACTGATGATATTCAACGCCATAAGGACGGGTGAAGGGGTCCTTGGTGATGTAGGGAGTTCGGTATTCCTCGTTGAAGTCATGCTCGAAGCGGCCATGATAGTCGGCACCGACCCAGTTGCCGTAGTGACATTGCAGACATTGCTTGTCACTTGGAGTTGCCAGGAAGGTGTGAGAGGTGGGCGAACCCTTGGAGAAATCCATATGGCAGGACGCGCATCCTGTGCCATGACCCACCAGGGGATAAGGGTCGCCGCTGGAATATGGATGGCATCGCAGGCAGCGTCGACGCAGCAGGTCGTCTGCCAGTTGCAGAGCTGTTTCCGGTGCATCGCTAATGGGGATCTGGGTGAGCGTATCAAGTTCCTTCTGGGCGCCAAAGGACTTGCGCACCAGATTGACCTCGCCTTTCAGGGTAAAATGAATTGATTGCGCTGTCCCTGCCACCTGGTCAGGGTGACATCTGCTGCAGCTCTGAGCCATCGATGTTGGGTGGGTTGGTTGTGAAATGAGGCCGCTATGGGCGTCTTTCTTATCGGTGCTGGACTCCTTGCCCGCATGGCAGGTTGAACAGGGAAAATCATGGGGCTTATCCTGAACGACAATGTGGCAGCGTCTGCATCCCTTTTGTTCAGGGTTGATAATGGGCTGTAATTTTTTAGGATTTCCTTTGTTAGATTGTTCAGATGAGGAGGTGGAATCTGAACAGCCCGTCAGAAAGAGAGAGCAGGCTATGAAGAGTGACAGGTAAAACATAATGAGGGGAGAGGAGCCCTAGGGCTCAAGTTAAATTATCAGGGAGTATGTGTTGATCCGATCTTGACACAGTACCATAAAATTGATAATTACTGGAACTACTTTTCAGGGGTCGCGTCTGATCAAGCCGATATAGCTCAGTTGGTAGAGCAACTGATTCGTAATCAGTAGGTCTGCGGTTCGACTCCGCATATCGGCTCCAGTAAAATCAAGGGTTTATGTGGTTTCCACATAAACCCTTTTTGTTTCCGTGTGTGAATCCGTGTGTGAATTTGTGTGAGAAGCTTGCATTCCTCGCTCAAGAATCATCATTGCCTCAACCTCGGAATTGCCAAGATTATGTAGATAGATTTCAGTTGTTGAACGATTCTCATGACCCAGGATTCGTTGAATGGTTCCAATCGGCACCTGATTATTATCCATGATCGAAGCACCTGCATGCCTGAGGGCATGAAATCTAAAATACTGAACACCTGCTTTGTTACACAGGCTTCTCATGATAAGCTTCCGGTCTTTGTACGGGGCTTCCTTCCACACCCCTGCCTTGCTGTCAAAATACCTGTGCCAAAACACCCAAGGTCTTTTTGGGTCTCTCGCTGCATTTCGTTTGGACAAAATTTCAAAAAGACGCAATGTCATAGGGACCTTCCTGGGTGTTAGATGGCCGCCTCTCTTTTTTCTGGTATAAAGAATTACATACCTGTTGGTCAGATTCACATCATTCCAGCAAAGATTGTTAACTTCACTCACCCTGGCCATGGTATCGCAAATTGTGATCAGGTAATCCTGAGTTCCTGGATCAGCCACTCGTATTATTTTTTCGATATCTTCAACTGGCGGGACATATTTGATCCGTTTATCAACTGGCAGGAAAGCCAGCCCATCAACAGGATTAAAATCGATGAGTTTCCTCTTTTTGCCAAAATTAAAAGTTGCTCGTAAATAACGAATTTCCATATTGGCAGTGTGTGAAGAAACCTTATGTCGGGTAAGGACAAATTTTTCTATCATAGAAGATGTGATATCTTTGCAATCAAGTTTACCCCAGCGGGCAAACCATCTTTTTGCCATATAACAGTAGTCTCGATAATACGCTGCGGAGTTGTATGCTTTGACATTATCCAGGCGTAAGTTGACTAACTCCAAGAAGCCAACATCGGTCTTGGTGGTATGAATTAGCGGTGGATTGAGTAGTTCCTCCCTTTTTTGTGATTCGGCCCGCTGTGCCTCTTTTTTTGTTTTAAACCAGGTTTCCGTGTGCCTGATCCCTAGGAGGTTGAAGTCGTACCTCCACCCTTTGTTTTTCACAAAATAAATACTCATAGAGTTCCTCTTAGTTTAATAAAAATAGAGACCCTCTAAGCTTTACACCACCGATTTCCAGCCATCTAAATTCTGTAATGGCTTTTTATGGTTAGGAAACTGGCAACATCCGCTATAGATAATACCCTTGCTGGTGTATTATTGTCAATCGGACCGGTCTTCTTGCCTGTTCTGGTGAGAAGGAAACTGTTTAATAGAAGCGCTGGGTCATGTGGGACGGGAGATTGTTACGGCTTTCGGTCAACATGGTCCGAAAAGACCATGCCTGTTAGAGCTTTCTCCACCGGTGGCAGCTTTCTCAATTTTTCCCAGTTGTTTATTTTGCTCTGCTTGTTTTTTATTCTGATCTTGAACGGAATTTCCTGATTCCTGCTTCCCTGGTGAATGAGGGCTGCCCCCCACGGGTTTCCTTTGTTGAAACAATAAATCATACATCTCTTCCTGGTTGGGAAAAAACAGGGAGCCCCCGAGTTTCACGCCGCCTAGAATTTTCCAGTTTTTGTACACCCAACTGGTACTCTTCTTGAAAAAACTGGCGACTTCATCGGGGGTCATCACTTCCCCCTTCAAATGGATATTAAGATTGTATTGTCGGCGTTCCACTTTTTCCTGGGTAAACCCATCCTGTTTGGACTTTTTTTTTCATACTTCCAATACACAAACTCATATGATTAAAATAAGGTCATTAACCTCTATGCATCAATTTTGCATATATTTATGCAAAAATCAAGGCAAAGTAAAGCAATAATTAAGCACAGTGTTTAATTATTGCTTTACGCAGGATGTGCTCTCAACGTGTTTGCTGGTTCTTTTTTACATCGCCACCTACTGTTTCAAGAACTATGGTGCCAGATTACAAGTTTTGGACTTTTTACGAGGCTATCATTGTTAAAGATCTCTAAAAAACAACTCGGGGAGCCGGTCTATCACTTCAATTATATTGATCAGGATAAAACATATAGAGGATAAGAGTAGCGCCATTCCCTGCATTGCAGGGAGAGTGACTGCGTGATCTGCGTTACCGCTCAAGGTGTGTTCTCTAATCTAAAAATAACTTTGATATTATTTTCTATTCATGATTATATAATGAATATATTATTTATATATCTATAACGAATAACATAAAGGTTATTTTATGAACACGAAATATAAACAGATTGCCCGGCGGCAGCTCGATGCCACCCTGGCCAGGTTCGGTGAGGTAAAGAGTTTACAGTTGCCGCCAAAGGGATGGATACGGGCAGTACGCGAGGCCCTGGGTATGTCCGGTAAGCAGTTGGCTGGGCGGCTTCAGGTCTCCCAGCCCCGCGTTCATAAGCTGGAGCAGAGCGAGCCATCGGGCGCCTTGACGCTCAAAACCATGCGGCAGGTGGCTGAGGCTCTGGATTGTGTCTTTGTTTACGCTCTTGTTCCCCGCTCAACGCTTGAGGAAACCGTAAGGACGCAGGCGAGGGCGGTGGCTGGCGAGCGGCTGCAACGGGTATCCCACACCATGCTTCTTGAGGCGCAGGGGCTTTCCACCAAGGAGCAACAGGCGTCCCTGGATGGTGCCATCGAGGAGCTGGCGCGTGAGACGCCCAAGGATCTATGGGATATGAAACCATGATATTCGACACCCCGGAGGGGGCAACTCCACTTGATCCCGATGAAGCTGAAGGGCTGCTGCTCTCTCACATCACCACGCGGGCCGAGCTGGATCGGTGGGAGCAGGAAAACATTGCTGAGGCCGAAGCCTGGGCCTTCCGCCGCGCCCATCCTGACATTCTCACCGATGGTTTTGCCAAGCGGCTGCACAAGCGGATGTTCGGTAATGTCTGGCGCTGGGCGGGATCGTACCGCAAGACCGGCAAGAATATTTGTTTTCCTGCCTGGCAGATAGCCACGGAACTGCGGACCCTCTGCGATGATTGCGCGGCCTGGATTGAGCATGGTTCCTACCCTCCGGATGAGATCGCCGTGCGCTTTCATCACCGGCTTACAGCAATCCATCCCTTTGCCAACGGCAATGGCCGTCATGCCCGTCTGATGACTGATATTATTCTGGCGCAACGGCTCAAACAGTCCCGTTTTACCTGGGGGAGCGGCAACCTGGTCGATGCCGGGGATTGCCGGAAACAGTATATCAATGCGCTGCGTGCCGCAGACCGGTATGATTATGGGCCACTGCTGGCTTTTGTGCGGTCGTAGTGTCCACACCCCCCTAGTATGAACTGCGGGCACTGTGGGGAAGCAGATATGGATTACTGCAACAATCAGCGTATCCATCAATTTTACTCAGCCTGTTTGATGAAGAAAGTCTTCGCCCTCGTTGATTGTAATATTTTTAACGCTTCATGTGAGCGACTGTTCCGGCCAGAGCTGAACGGTAAGCCGGTTGTCGTGCTCTCCAACAACGATGGTTGCATCGTTGGGCGATCAAATGAGGCAAAGGCACTCGGCATTCCTATGGGCGCACCTTTGTTCAAGGTCAATGATCTGATTGCCAGGCACAATGTTCATGTCTTTTCATCAAACTATGTAGTTCAAGGTAAGAGAATTCAGACTTGAATTTCGTTCTTAAATTCAGGATGTTGCTAAAATTACTTGGGTCTAACGAATTGCTTGCTAAAAGGAGTTTCTCGGGTAGATTGGTTTCAATCATAAGTTCAGAGGCATGTTGATTTGGTTGTCAGTGATTAAATATTGTGACTCCGTAATTGTGTAACTGTAATGAGAGGGTAAATGACTAGTGAAAATCACGCCCGCGAAAAAATAGATCAACTGCTTACCCAAGCCGGTTGGTTTGTTCAGGATGTCAAGGACACCAACATCTTTGCAGGTAAGGGTGTGGCAATCCGTGAATTTCCTTTGAAGCAGGGGCATGGTTTTGCCGATTATCTTCTCTATGTGGATGGCCGGGCCGCAGGTGTTATCGAAGCCAAAAAGACCGGCACGACCCTGACCGGGGTTGAAACCCAGTCTGACAGATACGCCAAGGGATTGCCCGATGGACTGCCAGCCTGGAGCCGCCCCCTGCCGTTCTGTTATGAATCCACCGGTGACGAAACCCGCTTCACTAACAACCTCGATCCAGAACCCCGATCCCGGCAGGTCTTTGCCTTCCATAAACCGGATTACATCTTCGAGGAAGCAGAGAAGGCCATCAACCAAGCCGCTGAGGTCAGCCCCAAATATCTTAGCCAATCGACCACCCTCCGGGGCCGACTTCACCACATGCCTGCACTCATCGAAGACGGTTTCTGGCCCGCCCAGATTCAAGCGGTTCATAATCTCGAAAAATCTCTGGCCAAAGACTGCCCCCGTTCGCTCATCCAGATGGCCACCGGCAGCGGTAAGACCTTCACCGCCATCAGCATAATCTACCGGCTCATCAAGTTTGCCGGAGCCAAGCGCGTCCTCTTCCTGGTTGATCGCGGTAACCTGGGCAAGCAGACCTTGAAAGAGTTCCAGCAATACGTTTCGCCTTACAACAATTACAAGTTCAGCGAGGAGTTTATAGTCCAGCGCCTCACCTCAAACACCATCGATACCACGGCCCGGGTCTGCATTTCGACGATCCAGCGGCTCTATTCGATGCTCCGTGGCCAAGAGCTGCCGGAAGAGGCCGAGGACCAATCTCCCCAGGGCATGGACAGCCTGTTCAAGGAGGTCCTGCCCCTGGAATACAATCCCAATATTGACATCTCCACCTTTGACTTCATCATCACCGATGAATGCCATCGTTCCATCTACAACCTCTGGCGACAGGTGTTGGAGTATTTTGATGCCCACCTGATCGGCCTCACCGCCACCCCGTCCAAGCAGACCTTCGGCTTCTTTAACCGCAACCTGGTGATGGAATACGATCACGAGCGGGCCGTGGCCGATGGCGTCAACGTCAATTATGATGTCTACCGGATCAAGACCAAAATCACCGAACAAGGCTCCAAGGTCGAGTCCGGCTACTATATCGATAAACGGGACCGTGAGACCCGCACCACCCGCTGGGAAAAACTGGAAGAGGATTTCGAGTACGACCCCAACACGCTTGACCGCAACGTGGTGGCTGTTGACCAGATCCGCAAAATTATCCAGACCTTCCGGGACAAGGTGCTGACTGAGATTTTCCCCGGCCGGGAATATGTCCCCAAGACCCTGATCTTTGCCAAGGACGACAGCCACGCCGAGGATATAGTCAAGTGTATCCGCGAGGAGTTCGGTAAGGGGAATGATTTCGCCCAGAAGATTACCTATAAGACCACCGGCAAGAAACCCGAAGAACTCATCGCCGAATTCCGCAACAGCTTCAACCCGCGTATTGCCGTCACCGTCGATATGATCGCCACCGGTACAGATATCAAACCGCTGGAAATTGTCATGTTTATGCGGGCTGTGAAATCCCGCTCCTTCTTCGAGCAGATGAAAGGCCGCGGTGTGCGGATCATCAACAGCAACGATCTGCAGTCGGTAACCCCGGATGCCAAGGTCAAGGACCATTTCGTCATTGTCGATTGCGTCGGCGTCTGCGAGCTGGACAAGACTGACTCCCGGCCCATGGAGAGAAAGCCCACGGTTAGTTTCGAAAAACTCCTGCAGGCGGTGAGCCTCGGTAATACCGAATCGGATGTGATCTCGTCCCTTGCCGCCCGGATGGCCCGGATCGGTCGGCAGATTACCAGGGGGGATGATCAAAAGGTCACCGAGCTTTCCGGCGGCAAGACCCTGGAGCAGTTGACTACAGATCTGGTCATTGCCCTCAAGCCCGACAACTCTATTGCCAAGGCCAAACAGGATAATGGCGGGGCCGAACCCAGCGAAGCGCAGATCAAACAGGCCGCCGTTTCCTTGATTGTCGAGGCGACCCGACCGCTCCATAATCCCCAGCTCCGCAACTTCCTGGTCGAGGTCAAGAAGAAGAACGAGCAGGTCATTGACAACATCAGTGAAGATCAGCTGATCTCTGCCGAATTTTCCGCCGAGGCCCTGGAAAAGGTCAAGTCGATGGTCCAATCCTTTGAGCAATTCCTGGCTGATAACCGCGACGAGATTACCGCCCTGCAGATTCTTTACAGCAAACCCTATAAGAGTCGCCTTCGTTTTGAGGATATCAAAGAGCTGGCCGGGCTGATCGAAAAGCCGCCGCACCATTTCCGGGTCGATACTCTCTGGGATGGGTATGCGGCCCTGGAGAAGGCCAGGGTCAAGGGAGCCAATGGTCCGCATATCCTGACCGATCTGGTTTCTCTGGTTCGTTTTGCCATGCATCAGGAGAATGAACTGGTGCCGTTTCCGGACAAGGTCGAGGTCAACTTCAAGGCTTGGCTTTCCCGGCAGGAGGCAACCGGCAAGAAGTTTACCGATGAACAACGCCAGTGGCTCGTGATGATCCGTGACCATATCGCCGCCAATCTTGGTATTGAGACGGATGATTTCGATTATGCGCCGTTCTCTCAGCAAGGCGGTCTGGGCAAGGTGCATCAACTTTTTGGTGATGGGCTGAATGTGATTCTTGAAGAATTGAATGAGACATTGGCGGCTTAAGATGCAGAGTGAACACGGTGAAATAATTATCTGTGATGCAGTTGACAGCAAGGTTGATGTGTTTGGGAAAAAGCAACTTCCGAGGATTGCTCGACAGGTCAAAAAGAAGGTGACGCCATGAGCGATGAAAAAGGGCTGCAAACAACTTCTCAGATGCTGATCTATCAGGCAGAGGACGGCCAGACCAAAATCGAAGTGCAGCTTCAGGATGAAACCGTCTGGCTCACACAGAAGCACATGGCCGAGTTGTTTCAGACCAGTAAGCAAAACATTGGTCAGCACCTGAATAATATCTTTGAAGAGGGCGAGCTGGAAGAAAGTTCAGTTGTAAAGAAATTCTTTACAACTGCCGCCGATGGCAAAAGATACCAGACATTTTTTTACAGTCTCGACGCCATCATCTCGGTGGGCTACCGGATCAAGAGCCATATTGCCACTCGCTTCCGGCAATGGGCGCGAGGCTTGAATGTTTATCCGACTTATTTTACAGTGAGCGTGACACACCCGCCATGCCTTTGCCCATTTAGCACGCACACTTTGGCGGGTTTTTTTATGCCTGGAGATCGGGGTTAAGTATGATGATTGAAGAATTGAATGAGGCTTTGGTGGCGTGACCAATATTAAGGATTACGAAAAGTTGGGACCTTTACCAGAAAAATGGGAAAGCCTTGTCCTCAAAGAAGTTGTCTCAAAACTGGTAGACGGTTCACACAATCCACCAAGTAAAAAAGAAAGTGGGTTTCCCATGTTGAGCGCTCGCAATATAGAGAACAACCAAATAGTATTCGATAATTTCCGTTTCATCTCTGAAGACGATTTTGAAAAAGAGCATGCGCGAACTCGTATCGAGCCCGGTGATGTTCTTCTTACGATAGTCGGCACTATCGGTCGTTCGGCTGTAGTTCCGACAGGTCTAAAAGATTTCGCCCTTCAACGTAGCGTTGCTGTCTTAACGCCTAATGGGGTACTTCCAAAGTATTTGATGTATCAACTTCAGGCCCCCTTTATTCAAAGGCATTTTATCAAGAATGCCCGAGGTACTGCCCAAAAAGGGGTTTATTTAAAAACTCTCGGTCAAACCCCGATTAGAGTTGCCCCTCTTGAGCAACAAAAACGCATCGTTGCGGAAATCGAAAAACAATTTTCCCGGCTTGATGAAGCCGTTGCCAACCTCAAGCGCGTCAAGGCCAACCTTAAACGCTACAAAGCCGCTGTTCTCAAAGCCGCCATCGAGGGCAAACTCACCGAAGAATGGCGCAAACAACATCCCGATGTAGAACCAGCCTCCAAACTCCTCGAACGCATCCTCGCCAAACGCCGCCAAAAATGGCAAGAAGCCGAACTCGCCAAGATGAAAGCCAAAGGCAAACTCCCGAAGGATGATAATTGGAAGAAGAAATATGGGGTAGTAACCAAAATTTCAATGGGGGAGGTTGGTCAACTTCCCGATTTGCCGTCTAGTTGGGTATACATTAGGCTGGGAGAATTAATAAATGAGCCCAAGTATGGCACCTCGAAGAAATGCGATTATGGAACAAAAGGTGTCGGAGTTTTAAGAATACCTAATGTTGTTAATGGATTTATTGACTCTCGCGACCTTAAATTTGCTGAATTTGACGAGAAAGAATGCCAGATATACGACTTGGCAGAAGGTGATATCCTGACAATTCGTTCTAATGGTAGTGTCTCTCTCGTAGGTAAATGTGCTTTGATAAAAAAGCAGGACGAGAAATATCTATACGCCGGTTATTTGATAAGGCTGAGGCCAATAAAGGAAGTTTTATTTAGTGAATATTTAGTCAATTGCTTTTCATCTTTGTTACTTCGCAAACAAATAGAGTTTAAGGCCAAATCAACAAGCGGCGTCAACAACATAAACTCTGGGGAATTGCAGTCGTTGATAGTACCAGTTTGCTCTAAAGAAGAGCAGGCAGTAATTTTAAACGAGGTTGACAGAAGGCTTTCCGTCGTATCAGTCATTGATGGTTTGCTTGATACTAATTTGCACCGCGCTGAACGCCTCCGCCAGGCGATTTTAAGCAAGGCATTTTCTGGTGTTCTATGAAATTTCACTAAATATAAATTAGGAGAAATTATGAAACTTACAAAAGTAAGGATTAAAAACTTCCGTTCAATTGAAGATAGCAATGAATTTGCAATATCCAACCTTACATGTTTAGTCGGGAAAAATGAGGCAGGGAAAACTGCAATTTTACATGCTCTCCAAGGCCTGAGATCATTTAGTCCTTTCGAGTACGACCGGAGTCGAGACTATCCTCGACGATATTTAGCTCGGTTTAATGAACGCCATCCAAGTGGGGAATCAGAAGTTGTTAGAACTTGGTGGGAGCTGGAAGATTATGAAGTTGCCCTTGTTGAAAAGGAACTCGGTGCCGGCGTGATTTTATCTACTATCTTTGAAATATGGACTGGGATTGGTTGTAAGAATCCATACTGGGAAATTAAAATTAATGAACAAAAAGTTTTAGAAAATTTAGCCTCAAAATACAAACTGAATGCGGCTGAAAAGGCCGCTATCAAAAGTGCTGGAAAAACCAATAACGTTGGAAATGTATTAGAAAAATCACAGATAACAGAAAAACAACAATTAATAATTAATGAAATAAAAACTTTTAGGGAAAACAGAGCTGATTTAAAGGCAATTGATCTATTGAGTAGCCGGTTGCCAAAATTTTTCTATACTTCACACTTTGATAGGATGTCTGGAGAGATATCTATTGCAAAACTAACGAAATACAAAGCACAAAATACGGTCAATATTGGTGATAAAATTTTTCTAGATTTTCTCGAATATGCTGGTACTTCAGTTGAAGAACTACAAGAGGCCGGGAAATATGAAGAGCTAAAAGCCCAATGTGAAGGAGCTTCCAACGATATCACGGATGAGATATTTGAGTTTTGGAGTCAAAACGAAGCTCTCCAGGTTCAAATAGAATTAGGTGAAGGCAAACCTGAAGATCCAGCCCCTTTCAATTCTGGGACAATAGCAAAAATTCGCATCTATAATCAATATCATCGTGCGTCAATCCCCCTTTCCGAGTGGAGTGCTGGTTTTGTTTGGTTTTTCTCCTTTTTGGCACAATTTAAACAGTTGAAGAAAACCACTGGCAACGCAATTATTTTGTTAGATGAACCTGGCCTGACATTGCATGGGAAAGCACAATCTGATTTGCTCCGTTATATTCAAGAAAGGTTGCTGCCAGATTATCAGGTAATATATACGACTCATTCACCTTTTATGGTACCAGCAGAGCAGCTAGCTGATGTTCGTGTAGTTGAAGATGTCATTAAAAGAGATGAGAAAGGAAAGCCTGCAGTCTTTGGGACAAAAGTTTCTTCCGATATTTTATCAGTTGATAAAGATACTCTGTTCCCACTCCAAGGTCATCTGGGCTATGAGATCACGCAATCATTGTTTATTGGACAAAACACATTACTAGTTGAAGGACCTTCTGACATACTTTATCTGCAAGTGTTATCGCAGGCTTTGAAAGATAGGAAAAGACAATCTCTTGACCCACGTTGGGTTATTTGTCCGACTGGTGGGATTGATAAAATTTGGTCCTTTGCATCCTTGTTTGGTGGGAACAAACTGAATATCGCTGTTCTTAGTGATTTCGCCCATGGTGATAAGGCAAAAATTCAAAGACTCAGGGAGAGTGAAATACTCAAAACAGAGCAAGTTCTCACTGTTGCCGACTTTACAGGTAAAAGTGAAAGCGACATAGAAGACCTGTTACATCCCGAATTGTTTTGCGTTTTGATCAATGAGGCGTTCTCACTTCTTAAAGCTAATAAGATAGATACCAAGATGTTAGAACAATCTGTTCCAAAAACAGAGCGGATCGTGAAGCAGGCAGAAACATTATTTAAAACTATGCCTCCTAACGTTCCAGAGTTTGATCATTTTTCACCTGCAAATTGGCTTCTGAGGCATCCGGAGTTGTTGGACGGAGATGACGCTGTAGTCACGCAAACCTTAGATGGTGTTGAGAAGGTTTTTGAAACATTAAATTCATTTTTGAGTTAAACCAATTTCTATGACCTCAGTGAATATCGTACAAAAACTATGGAATTACTGTAACGTCTTGCGCGACGACGGGATGAGTTATGGCGATTACGTCGAGCAGTTGACGTATCTACTATTTCTCAAGATGTCGGATGAGCGGACTAAGGCCCCTTACAACAAGCCAAGTGCGGTGCCGGCAGGGTACGACTGGCCCAGCTTGATCAAGAAAGATGGCGATGAGCTTTTTGATCATTACCGTCATCTCCTGGATCAATTGGGTAAGGAAAAAGGCCTGCTCGGCCTGATCTTCAATAAATCGCAGAATAAGTTTCAGGACCCGGCCAAACTGCGCCGCCTGCTGGTCGATCTGATCGGCAAGGAAAACTGGTCGGTGATGAGCGCCGATGTCAAAGGCGATGCCTACGAGGGCTTGTTGGAAAAGAACGCTCAGGATACTAAATCCGGGGCCGGTCAGTATTTCACTCCGCGCCCCCTGATCCGGGCCATGATCGATGTCATCCAACCGAAACCTGGCGAGAAAATCTGCGATCCTGCCTGTGGAACCGGCGGTTTTTTGCTGGCAGCCCATGACAATATCATCGCCAACAACCCTAATATGACTAAGGAGGAGAAGCACGCCCTCAAGGACGTCACCTTTTCCGGCTGGGAGCTGGTCCAGAGTACAGCCCGCCTTTGTGCCATGAACCTTATGCTGCACGGCATCGGCAATAACGACGACGGTAAACTTCCATTGACAGTGAGCGATGCCTTGGCTGCCGATCCAGGCGACCGTTTCGATATTGTCCTGACTAATCCCCCTTTCGGTAAGAAGAGCAGCACCACCATTGTCGGCGAAGACGGCAAGGCTTCCAAGGAGACGGATATTGTCGAGCGGGAGGACTTCTGGGCCACCACCTCCAACAAACAACTTAACTTCCTCCAGCACGTAAAAACCCTACTCAAACAGCACGGCCGCTGCGGGATCGTGGTGCCGGATAATGTGCTGTTTGAAGGCGGGGCCGGTGAGACCGTACGCCGCAAGCTTCTGCATGATTGTGATGTCCACACCCTGCTGCGTCTGCCGACCGGGTTGTTTTATGCCCAGGGGGTCAAGGCCAACGTTCTCTTCTTCGACAAAAAACCGGCCTCGGAAACCCCGTGGACCAGAAAACTTTGGATATACGATCTCCGCACCAACATCCACTTCACCCTCAAAACCAATCCTTTAAAACGGGACGACCTGGACGAGTTTGTCGAATGTTACAACCCTGCCAATCGTCAGGATCGCAACCCCACCTGGTCTGAAGATAATCAGGCTGGGCGCTGGCGGGTCTATAACTATGACGAAATCATCAACCGCGACAAGGCCAGCCTCGATATCTTCTGGCTCAAGGATGAATCCCTGGAAGATTCTGACAACCTGCCCGAACCCGGCATCATCGCCGCTGAAATTATCGAAGATCTCCGAGCCGCCTTGGAGCAATTTCAAGAGATAGCAGATGATTTGGGAGTAGCAGAATGAATGGTAAGTTGATGAAAATAGAGAAGATACATTTGCAGGAGTGATGAAAAAATAGGGTCTGATTTATTTTCGATGATTTTCGTAAAAAACACATAAGCGTAAGGCAAAAAGCCAATGAGTGATATCAAACTATTCAGGATTCAGGAAAACGAAGTCATTGAGCTTGAGGGGCGATCCGCCTCGGTGGAGAAGTCACTTCAGACCCAGTTGGAAGCTCATCTTGAGATTTTTCTTGGCGTCCGCTTTCTGGCAACTGAATATTTCACCGGTAAAACCCATGGTGGCAAGATTGATACCCTTGGGGTCGATGAGAACGGCTGCCCGGTAATCATTGAATATAAACGGACCATGAACGAAAACGTCATCAACCAGGGCCTGTTTTATCTTGACTGGTTGATGGACCATAAGGCGGAGTTTGTCCTTCTGGTCATGAAGAAGCTTGGCAAGGACGTTTCCGATGATATTGAGTGGCCAAGTCCGAGGCTGCTTTGTATTGCAGGGGATTTTACCAAGTATGATGCACATGCCGTTCAGCAGATCAATCGGAATATAGAACTTATCCGATACCGGCGGTATGGGGATGACCTGCTTCTGCTGGAACTGGTTAATGCTACTACAGCGGTTGTAGCATATTCTGATAATGAAAAGCCGGTTAAGCCTGGCAAGAGTCCGTATAAGACTGTTACGGAATATCTAGCGAAAGCCAAACAGGAGCAGAAAGACCTTTATGAGGAAGTAAAAGTATATTTGCTGGCGCTGGGGGACGATGTTCAGTTTAAGATTTTGAAGTTTTATTTTGCCTTTAAACGGATCAAAAATTTCGCCTGCGTTGAGGTGCATACGGGCACCGGTAAGCTTTTGGTGTATGTCAAAGTTGACCCTGAGTCAATAGACCTTGAAAAGGGTTTTACCCGTGACGTCAAGAAAACCGGTCATTTTGGGACTGGTGACCTGGAAATAACAATTGGTTCAATGGATGATTTTGAAAAGGCAAAACCTCTTTTATTGAAAAGTTATGAGACGAGTTGAAAAGATTTGCAGATAAGATGATCTCGCATGACCGATGATGCCGAAGTCAATATACATTCTATGCATGAAGACAGGCATGACAACATCATTGCCGATGACGATGCTCTTGATTTCATCCTCTATGAGGAGCTTGAAAAACAGGGCCGAGAGCGAAAGGTTGGGAAGGGCGGCTGCTTCGGTATTGTTGCGCTACTGCTCTTGCCGGCGGCGAGTGCTATGCTCCTAAGCTGGAAATGACAGATTTTGTGCCTCACTTCCTGCTAGTATTCGTACCATTGTTTTGTCATTAAAGGATTATCCGTTCCACATAACTATAAAATCAATAGGAAAAAATCATGAACAAGTCAGAACTCGTCAGCAAGGTTGCCGAATCAGCAGGCCTCGCCAAGGTTGCAGCAGAGAAAATATAATAGAAATCATGAACAAGTACAAATACCGAACATTGAATAAAACCAATCAAGAAATCTGGGTATGCGAGGCCTGTAAAAAGGGAAACATTGACTCTATTTTGACTGGTCAATGGAAACTGATTGATCGGAGCGCTGATTCTGATATTTTGTGTGCTGTTTGTGAAGGGGTTGGGGATAAGGATGCTTTGAAGGAGGCGGTTTGACTCTTGCATGATGTGTAGCCTGAGTAGTGGGTCATAGAAGAGGCAGAGCATGGCAAAAATACTGATTACCATTGGCATTATTCTCGTCGTCCTTGGCCTTTGCTGGCCATTGTTACAAAAATTGAATCTGGGCCGACTACCAGGTGATTTTGTCTTCAAATCTTGGAGTTTTAAGTTTTATTTTCACCTGACCACGTGCATTGTCATTTCCGTGGTGCTGTCGATCCTGTTCTTAATTTGTAAGAAATAACCTCTTTTTGCCCAACTCATAGAGATATACAAGCTTGTTATCTTATATATCTTAGGCATCGCCTGAATTTTCAATTTGTTTAGATCTTTTGGAAAGATCTTTACTTTTGATAGATCGAATATGTTCAGGAAAGTTAAATTACGGTTTTGCTTAAATGCTTGAGCTTGCGAATGGATTCTTTAACTATGGTTCAAATTGGAAGTAATTAAGTATGGTGCCCCCCCATCTACCTGCGATTTAAACCTTGATTTGTTACAAAGTCAAAATGTCAGTCTGAACCCGTTTTCTTAGCGATTGCTTACCATATCATCATCAAGTCATAGGAATTGGCTTCAACATAGAGTAATTTGAAGGAAATTTTTTGTACTTCAGCAACCTAAGGGGGAAGAAACCTCTAATGCATACACTTCTCTGGGAAGAACATATTGGTTAATAACAAGAAAAAGGGATCCTTCTTTACGCCAGAAAAACTCTCTAGGTATATTTGTGGCAATCTTTTAGCTAACATAGGTAGGCACCATGGCAAGCTTAACGTTCTAGAGCCCAGCGTTGGGCATGGTTCATTTGTCAAAGCGCTAAACGGTATTTCCGAAGAGGGAAATCTCGATATACATGTAGATGCCTATGATAATGACATTGAGTTTATTGATCACTGTCAGGCTAGTTTGTTTTCGAATATATCTACCTCATTCTTATGCACAGATTTTATAGACGTTGAAGAGTCATCTAAAAAATACGACATTGTTGTTGGTAACCCACCTTATGTTAGTTATAAAATCTTAGATCATGATTGCTCATCGAGATGTAGAGACTATTTTGAGAAAAAGGGTGTTGAGAGTAAGAACTTTCGAAACCTTTGGACATTTTTTGTTTTAAAGTCGATAAACTGTCTTTCTGATGAAGGTTCTCTACATCTTATAGTCCCTAAAGAATTGTTATATGTAAATCATGCTGGTTGGTTGAGATCACTACTAATAAAAACATTTCAACAAATAAATTTGCATATTTTTGATCATTTCCAATTTGACGGAATCGAACAAGATGTTGTTGTGATAGAGTGCTATAAATCATCCAGTAATAAAGGGTTCTTCGTATGTGAAAATGAAACTAATCTTACGGGGAAACCTCGTCTACAACAAAAAATCATAGATCAAGGCATTTCAAATAAATGGTCACAAATATCGGTCTCCGAAGATGATTTGGCATTTCTCCACAAAACGATTGATATGCTCCCTTTGATCAGTGATTGTTGCGTAGCGGTCGCTGGCATTGTGACTGCTGCTAATAAGTTTTTTATATTGGACAAGGAAAAGATAAATTCTTTTGGTGAAAACAATATAAGTAGACCAATTATCCAAAAAAGTTCATGCATTCAAGGTGACGTCGTTCTTGATAAAACTGCCTTTCAGAAGATTGAAGGAAATGGTGTGTCTTGCCACTTGCTATGCGACTTCAATATGCCAGATCCTCCTCCCCTTATTGCAAAGCACCTAAAGGAAGGGGAGCTGATGGGGTTAACTAATCGCTACAAAATGAAAAAGAGAACTCCTTGGTATAAAATACCGGTGATATGGGAGAGCCCAGCATTCTTTTTCAAGAGAATACATGAAATCCCAAAGCTAATTCTCAATGAAGCAAACGTCCTTGTAACTGATACGGCATATAGAGTGACCCCACTTGAGGGGGTTGATATGCAAAGCGTTATATATTCTTTCTATAACTCACTTACTCTAGTGTTCTGTGAGTTGAGAGGTCGAAGCTATGGTGGAGGAGTTCTGGAGCTAACGCCTAATGAGTTCAAAGGCATTCCAATTCCGTACCAACGTATCGACAATGAAGCTTTTGCGAGGTTCCGAAAGAAATTTACAACAATGAGTTTTGATGAGCTCTTAGCTCACCAAGACAAAGAAATATTGACAAAACTAGGATTGTTACAACCAGAAATTGAAAATATTCAGGGTATAAGAAAGTCTCTTATTACAAAAAGACTAAAGGGGAATTAAAAAAATGCCAATTAATCGTTCACCAAATCAGCAGGATTTATCTTGGTTCATAGATATGGAAAATCAAGAAAGACTTGATCTCGAGCCACCTTATCAAAGACGCAGTGTCTGGACGCCTAAAGATAGATATTTTTTCCTGGATACCATATTTAATAATTATCCTAGCCCTGCCATTTACCTCCAAAAGGAAAATACTACCAAAGGCCCTAAGTATAATGTAGTTGATGGAAAGCAACGTCTACAGACTGTGTTAAGGTACTATCATAACAAATATGCAATTCCACAAAACTTCCCAATTGTTGAGCTTAGAGGCAAGAAATTTAAAGATATAAGTGCCGAGTATTCTTCCAAATTTTACAATTATGTTTTCTCAGTAGAACAGTTGTTCTCAATGCATGCTGAAGAAGACTGGAACGAGGTTTTCTTCAGGGTTAATAGAAGCCAGAAACAGCTAACTCCACAAGAATTAAGGCATGCAAGATATGATGGTTGGTTTATCAATCGAGCTGAATCAGAAGTAAAGGACTTGACGGCTAACCCTGGACTTTTCTGGAAAAATATAAAAGTCTCTTCTACCCAAAAAAATAGGCGCATGAAGGATGTTGAATTTATTTCAACTCTTATGCTTTTGATACTGGAAAAGCGATTTGTTGGCTTCCCCCAGAGCGATATTGACATTTTATACGGCAAGTATAATTTTGAGTTATCTGAGCTACCTGACAATGATGCTGATTTAGCTTTAGTATTAGATCCAGATGATGATGAGCCATACATTTTTCTAACCAAAGAAGATATTAAGATTTTTGAAGATCGTTTTTCTTTCTTAAAAGATTTTATTTTTAACATGGAAGAAGCGAACCACTGCATAACTAATCATGCCAAAAGGTTAACTACGGACCTGTACTCTCTTTGGGCATTATTGGCACTTTCTGAGATTGTCGATACGCTAACACCTGAGAAGATGGCTGAAATATTTGACTCCTTTCTCTCACAAATCGATGAGGTATTTATTAAAGTAAAACAAGGTGGGGATATATCGACATACCCTGCGGTTGTAATGACTTACACATACAGCAGTATGGGGGCCGCCACGGAAGAGGACCATCGGAAAAAGCGTCATGAGTCATTCTCAACTTTTATAAAAAATTATGAAAGTTGAGAATTCTATACGAGTTAAACACCAAGAACTCTTGGAAAAATACTCTGCTTTGAAAGCAGAGGTAGGTCATCTTCTTGTAGAATCATGTGAAAAAAATGACTGGTTCTTTGAGCACCGTCTAAAATCAGAAGAAAGCTATGCGTTAAAGCTGTCTACCGGAAGATATAATGATACCGAAATCGATGATTTTTATGCATGTACCATCGTAGTGCCAAATTTACGGTATGTCGCCGATGCAGTGGAGCTTATATCGGAGTGTTACGATGTGTTCGACAAAAAACCTGGCGAGACGATTAAATCTAGACCAACTGATTTTTCTTTCAACAGCATCCGAATGAATGGTAGGCTTAAGAAAGGTGTTACTGAGAATTATTTAGATAGCTGTGTATTTGAAGTACAGGTTAAGACCTTACTGGAACATGCTTGCAATAAAGCAACACATGATTTTGCATATAAAGGTGGTACTGTAAGTTGGAGTAAAGAGAGATTGGCTGCGCAAATTAAAGCCGTTCTCGATAACGTAGACTTATCAATATTGGAAATGGAGAGCCTGTCGAGTTCTAGATTTCTTGACCAAAAAAATGAGTCCTATGAAAAAATGGGATTGATTGTTCAATTTATAAGAAATGAATGGGGAAGTGAATCGGAGAGTATCATTCCTTATGACTTAAAAAGGCTTGCGGAAGTAACAGCAAATGTACTTTCAGCAATCAATTTAGATTTAAACAATCTTATGGACGCTGTCAAAAAAGAAACCAGTTTAGGGCGGGGCAAGCACACTAAAAACCAGTCAATATACTCAATCTTTTTGCAATCTTTAATCAACCAAGAACGAAGAAATGTCATGATATATTTAAGGGGGAAGAAACAGAAATACAAACAGCAAATCTTGATCCCCTCCGAGATTGAGCTTCCTGAAGGAACCGATATCAAGACTCTAAATAATGCAGTCGTTCTTCCTCGTTGAGCTTTCAGCTATCAGACACAACTGTCATTCCTGTGGCAACATTGACTCTAAAATGCACCAGATGAACTGGTGATTTTTACGTTAACATTGCCATATCGAATATCTGATTTTAACCAACTGCTCTCGGGATAACGTTACTACTGTGCATCGCCAGCTTGGAGCTTCGATTCCGAGAGTAAAGATATCTCCTATAAATCATCCCATTTTAGAAAATCAATATCCATATTAACGATTGACCAGATTGTAAGATCCAGGGAAATTTTGATCGTAAATCCGCAATCCACAATAGCCGTTAAATATATAAGTTCCGTGCTGGATGGGGCTGCATGAGAGACTGGTAACCATCATATAACCCAGTCTCCCATCCCCGGTCACTTTGTCGAGAGATCATCTTTCTTTCTATTTGTAACTTGCCGCATCTCCTGCAACTCCTGAGGCACGTAATACTTGAATCTGACCTGCTTGCTCAACTTGCCAGTGAACTCAGAGAAGGCCATGGTGATCTTCCGCGCCTCATCCATGAGCGCAGCCCCTTCTTCATGGGAGATTCCCCCTGGTTCACCCAATTGCCCTTTAAAATGAGCATAAGCCTGATCGAACTGACGTAAGACGTTGAACATGATGCTGCCCAGCGGCGAGTTGATTTTCATGATCCTGGAGCCGCGTTCCCGAGCCATTGAAATTTTTTTCTCTAAAATCTCTTCTCTGGTCATTTTCTGCCTTTGTTCTACCCTTTCTTCCATTTTTTCCTCCAGTTAGAATTTTCAGAATTTGCCAGAGATCCTGGCATGGTTGCGTTTGATTTTGTGCCGCCGCCACATATCCATGAAAAAGACAGCACCGTAAGGTAGGATTGCGGCCATCAGCACAAGCAGAGAACAACGAATGGCTATCGGCATGATATGAGGCAACATCGTCATGTAGCCGGTATAGATTGCTTCACTGTTTTTCTTGGCATGTTGGGCGATTAACCAGACCCTTTCCGGGGTACTCAGGCCGGTGAGTAGGGTATAGAAGACATAGATCAAAAAACTTTTCACCACCAGCATGATCATCCGCCCTGAAAACAGGGAATTTATTGCCTTGCGGGTGATGTTGCCGATAAAATACCGACTGACATAGGCGCATAGAAAGGTATTGATGATTATCGGCAGATAAGGAATTGACCCGAACATGATCTTCAGGAACAAACCAGGGGATTTCAGAACAAAGGGCATCAAATAAAATTCGACTATTGGCAAGAGCAAGATCAGGAGCAGCCCTTCATTCAGGCCGCTTTTCCCCCCGATCTTGAAAAAATCCAAAGATCCTTCCAGTGTTAGAAATTCTGCCGGTATCTCCTGGCCCTGCTTCTCGATCACATAAAACTGCTGAATATCGGAGATTGCATTGATGATATTTTTTGGCCGCAAAGGTGGTGGGCCGGAAGCGGAACCACCTGTTGTAATGACAGTGGCATTGGGGCTGTATGAGCCGCCGCCACTGCCACCGCCAGCTTTATAGCCGCTGAAGCCGCTGCTGTTTATGCTGTTTCCCATGTTTATTTTTCCTCATGAAATGATTCAACGGAAACAAAATCTAGAAGAATGCCGGTTTTGAGCGATTCCATGACAGCAATAGAGCCAAAAGCCTCAGCATGGCAGGGCGTGTAGTAGCCCTTCATGCTGTTTTTTGATTTCATGTTAATAGTGAAGTACCCGCCGAAATAATTCTTTTTCAAACCAATATCTGCAATGACATCCTCCCGCCGAAGCTGAAAAACGATAGATAACAATACCTGCCGCATTTCATCTGCCTCCATGGTTGCCACATCCAGCACTCCGGCACGTTCCGCCTGTTTTTTGGCGATCTCTTCCAGGACTTTTGGCTGAAAATAGACATAGCCATTGGGCATTGAAAAGGCCATGAACTTCCTCCCAGCTGTAACCTTGTTGATATGGGGCCGCATCTGTTCCAGAAAAGCAGGGGCGTCAAACCATCTGGACAGGTCAATGAGTTTGGGGACTTCCATTTTCTTTTCAGCGTCTTCTGGGGCAAGGAAATCCACCTGCGTTTTTTCAATTTTTCGTTTTTTCGCCGGTTCCTCTAAGGGCGGTAGTTGTTCCAAGGCTTGCTCCATTTCTTCTTGCCGGGCAAGTTGATCTGCTCGCTTCAAGGTCTTGCCAAGAACGTCGTCAGGCCGCTTGTGATGGAGTTTGATGGCTCGTGAAATTTCCTCTTGTTTAACAAGCTGCTTGAATGATTCAAGCCCGGCCAGGACACGACCAGCGGCCAAGGGATGTTCGCCTAAACTGTACAAATGACCGCGGATAGAGGGCAGTTTCCCCAGATCATGGGCCAAAGCCGCAACCAGGGCATCCGGTACGATATGATCGGCATTAGATTCCTGCAGTAGCTGGATTATCTGTAAGGCCACATTCAAGGAATGGTCGAGAAGATTTGTTTTGCCAAGCAAGGTATATGTGTTGGAATCCCAAGAGGCTTCCACGTCGTCGGAGGCATTGACCACAGACGGGCATTGACCTTCTCTATCCAGCAATGACAAAAGGTTACGGCATACCTCTTGCTGTTGACTGGCATTACGCAATTTTTGAACATGCTCCGCATAAAAAGCCTGTATTCGTCTGTTCTCAAACTCACATGGTTTGTCGGTGGCAACCTGTACCTTTTCCTCCCGCCAGATCGGAGCCAATTCTGCAATATGGACTTCTCCTCTTTTAAGCCATAACTGCGCTGCTATATCCTGCAGCGGTATTTTCCCATCGACAACAAGGGCCTCTATATCCTGCGGGATTTTCCGCTTGGCAACAGATGTTTTTTTCCCTGATCTCCAGAGGAGAAAACAGCTTGTTCCCAGCAGTAATAAAAGTGCTATGCTCAGGACGGTCTTAACCTGAACAGTATTCATACGGTTCCCTCTGCTTCCCCTGCTGACCATTGAGGCCTTATTTCTGGAAAGATCACCCTGAGACTGGCACCAGAAACATCCGCCGTTATTCCTCGGTAAATCCCGGAATAGGTGGTTAGAAAGAACTGCCTTGGAGCCATACTCAGCACCTCGGTATGCTTCACCCGCACATCTTCGGTTTCTCTGATGGACAGGCCGCCGCCCAAAGAAATAATCGGGCTGAAAACTCTTTTTTCCCCAAGATGCTCCGAGACATAGCTTGCAGTCTTGGAATCCGGTACCCGCATAAACAGCTTGGTATTGCAATTGTCCAGGATAGTGTTTGCTCGATCAATGCCAATTTCGGCATAGAGTTGACTGACAGACTGGCAATAACCATGGATATAGACCCCAGCTCCGCCGGCCTTGGCGAAAAGTTCTTCAATCCCCTGGTACAGAACAGATTGAGCCTCATCAATATGCAGGGACAAGGGCGGGGTAACTTGTTTGTCGCTGGAATATCTGCGGCCAACAAAAGCCTGAATCATGGAAGCGATGACTTTGCCGGCGGTATAAGCCGCCCGCTTGGTAAGCAGGGATCCTAGCTGAACCACCATGATGACCCCCTTGTTTTGCTCCAGGCGATCAATAAAACGGTTTTCATCGGCATGACCGATAATCTGACCTACATTGCCCGAAGTCAATTCTGTGAGGGCGACACGTAAGGAACTGGCAACCTTGGAATAGTAATCTGCCGGAGTGGAAAGTATCTTTTGTAAATCCAGGGCAAGTTGCTGGGCCTGCGGCGTGTCGATATAGTCGATCTTCTCTTTGAGTTTCTCCAGGTCCTGGTGACTGATATGGTTTTTAATCTCGTTGAGGTTGAAGGACGGCTTTCTTCCAGTTGCTTCGGCCAGCAGGACGAGGGCCTGTACCACCACCAGGCTGATCTCGTAGGCTACAGAGAAGAAATACGGTTCTTTCCCCAGTGCCACGCCAGCGGTGACATGGGCCACCAGTTCTTCGATCATGTAATAGGTGGAAAGGGGGTCAAGGGTGGCGCTGTATTGGGGGAAGATAGGGGTGATGAGCATTAAATCTTTTTCCCGGCCTGTATCGAGTGCCACCTGAACGATCTTGGAAAACAGATCAATATCGCCCTTGGGGTCGATGGCTACCACGGAATATCCCTTGCGGATGTCCTGCTCGATAATCCCCTCCATGGTGCGGGTTTTGCCTACCCTGGTTGTCCCAAAACACCAGAAATGTCCCTTGCGGTGACTATCAGGAAGCCCAAGCGGCATTATCTTGTCTGGATGGTCCAGATGAATACCTGTGCCGATATGGGTCCATGGTTCCATCTGTTTTTTCCGCCAAATCAAATCTTCTTTTCTCCAACTGATACCTGAATATGCTCCCGCAGTTCTTGCGATACGGCCTTGATGATATTTTTAGGCAGGAAACCACTGGCCGCTACAAAACTTTTGTGGCCTACATAGCGTTTAACGCAATGAACATGGATTCCTGTCGTTCCCCCAAGGTGCTCCCGCAAAAGGGTGGTCACCAGGTTTTTTGAGACTCGATCAACCGTTACCTGAACCCGGGCAATACCGCGCAACAGTATTGGGTCAATACGGCGCAAATGAAATGCCCGCTTCTGGCCGACGGACAACTCTTTCCGCTCATGCACCCCGATACGATTCCAGGGACATTCGGCAAGGATGGGCTGGCCTTCTTCGATCTCCAATTCCACCAGAAATCCATCATCATTCCTGCGGATGATTTCTCCCCAGCGCATCTCCTGTTCCCGCCGCTTGTAATGGGCCACTTCGTGCAGACAGGCGGCTTGACCAAGATTGTGATCGAGTACTCTAACAATGGTATTCCAGCCTCTTGCAGAGATAAGTTCAAGCTGATTCTGCAAGGTCATGCCTGGATGTTCGGCGTAGCGTAGGGCCTGAAGCTGATCATCACCAAACAGAACAACCGTGCTTGTACCGTGCCACTGCGATAGCATGGCCGAAAGAGTTTTTTCAATCTCGGCAATGATCTGGCCACGGCTCAGGCCGTACTTATCGACAAAAGAATTGATGATTTCGTTATATTGGGTTTGCATCGCTGCCGGATTGTCCTCCTATAATATCTTTCCGGGCATGTAAGGGTTTTTGGAGTTTTTTTTTGATTTTTTGAAAAAAGGCATGCAAATTTTGCGTTTTATTTCCCCAGTCATTAAATGACAGGATTGTGGAAGGTAGCTGTTATTGCAGTATGTTCAGCTATTTTATGTGTATTTTTGCAGGGGCGGAGGAGGATTTTCTTCCCGTAAGGGTGATGAGTATTAGGCGAAAGGCAATTGCGAAAAAGCGCTGATCATAAAACTCTTGTCTCGCAATTAATATTGTGACGAATATTTCAGCGTCTGTTCTATCGTTGCGGATAGACATCGATTCGTCCCCGGAAGAGGCTACGAAAGAGTCTGATTTTGTTGGCGGTACAGAGTTGGGTGGTGATTGGTGCTAATCCTGTTGTAGAAGATTTCTATACGGAGGTTGGTGCTTCTTTACTATTACGCCCCTGCAACCAGCGTTGTCCCTTGTCGGTCAGACGGTATTTCTGTAAGCGGCTGTTGGGTTTTTCGGGGATGGTCATTTCGATCAATCCTTCGGCAAGGGAAGGCTTGAGATAACGCTCGCGGAATGACTTGCGGTCCTGTAAGTCGAGGGCACTTTGGAGTTCCTCGCGAGTCATCTCTTTATCTATGACTGCCAGCAAACGTTTGACTTGGGGGGTGACTTGTGGTGCGACTTGGGGGGTGGCAGACGATACGGCGTCAAGAATCATCTTGAGCATGAACTCAATAAAAAACATAGAATCAGTCTGTTCCGTGCTCTCTTGTAATGCCTGATAATACTCCGCTTGATGTTCATGGACTAGACTTTCGACCGGGATATCGGAAAACAGTGAATTCCAGCGAGTCAGAATCAATGTCTGCCACAGCCGCCCCATGCGGCCATTGCCGTCCGCAAAGGGATGAATAAATTCGAACTCGTAATGAAATACCGAGCTGGTAATCAATGGATGTTGGTCGGAGGCATCTATCCACTGGAGCAGATCGTGCATCAATACTGGAACACGATCCGCCGGGGGTGCCATATGGATAACCTGACCACCTGCCATCACCCCCACGCCGCTGCGCCGATAGGCCCCGGCGTTATCAATCAACCCAGCCATAAGGATTCGGTGCGCATCCAGCAACTCCGCTTCCGTCTCCGGGCGCCACTGTTCGAAACAGTTATAGGCTGTAATGGCGTTACGCACCTCCTGAATCTCCCGGGGTGGAGCGATGACCAGCTTGCCATCCAGGATCGCAGTGATCTGTTCCTCGCTCAGGGTGTTGCCTTCGATGGCCAGCGATCCCCGGATGGTGCGAATGCGGTTGATACGCCTTAGCCGCAGTACCTTGGCGGCATCGGTCAGTACTGACAAGCGCCCGACGGTTTCACTGATCTTCGCGACCAGATTCACAATGGCCGGGGTGATGGTGTAGGGTGGTTGGTAGGGTGCTTGGTTACTCATAGGTCCTCCTTCCCTTGATGCTTTAAGGCTTTTCGATCCAATGGTTCAGCCCTGGCTGAATACGGGCGCGCACGGTGGCTGTTTTTCCCATGATTCACCTCTGTCATGCATATTTAGCGCAGATGGGCTACTAAGACAAGGTGTCGTTTCGTGCAGTATTGAAGAATTTTCTTGATTTTTCATAAAAAAGAAGATTTATTTTGAATATAAATTCCACTTAATTCATTTAAGTAATCCCTTCCGGGAAATAGCTGGGCATCATTCTTTCTTTTAATGATTGAATAATTGACCCTTGGAACCTTGTGTCAGCCATATAAAATTTTACAGAATAGTTTAATCGCAAAAGCGAACTTCCTCTTGTGAATGCAGTTATGGCCCGCTCCAACAAGATTCATTTTTTACACTTGAATCTTCATTCTTTTTGCACCCCCACACCTCTTTTTAGTCAATCTCAAGAAGTAAAATACTATTACATCTCAAGTCATTGCGTATTGTTTTGTATGTGTTTTAAAATTTCTTGTTTTTGAACATCCATAAGCAGTACCAACCCACCGGGAGAAAAATAACTCCCGACAGGGGTATAGTTTTTTTCTCCTATAATCAACATCCACAGGAGAAAAAAACATGTCAACACTGACCGTAAAAATCAACGAAATCAATGAACTGCTCAGAAGTTTTGGCATCAATGCTGTCCAGAAAATAGATTTCGGAGGTCAAATTCGCTATGGCTACAGGCCGCAGTATGTTTTTGACGCAGTCAATCAAATCATTTCACCCGATAACTGGCGTTATGAACTGATCAAAGAAGAAATATTTGAGGCACAGGCAGTGGCAGAAGTCAGATTATTTTTGAAAATAGATAACGACTGGCTCTGTAAAGGTTCCCACAAGGGACAGATGCAAATTGTTCGAGGTAATGTTGGCGATGCCCAGAAAGGAGCGATCACTGATGCGATTCAGAAATGCTTTTCTCTGGTCAGCATTGGCAGCGACGCTTACCGTGGTCTCCTTGGGAATATTTACAACTCTACCCAGCCACACAGTTCACAACACAAGCCGCAACCAGCATCATCACCTCAACCTGTACAGCAGCCGATACCACAACCACCAGTTCAGACTTTACTCATTCCACCAGAATCTGCTTCCTCTGCGTCCTTACCTAAAATTGCCGGTATCGACTATCAGCATTTTGACGGTTTTGTCGTGGCAGTAGGCAGCAAACTCTTCGATAAGAAGGAACTACTGAAATCGGCGGGTTTCAAATGGAATAAAGAGCAAAAGAACTGGTACAAAGAACTGACCCATTAAGCCAGACTCATAAAAAACGTTTTTAACCACTGGGGGAGCAGCACCATTCCCTCAAGGGGAATCCGTGTCTTCTCCCTCAACTCTACACACTTGAAGGAGGACCGACATGGACATGAAAACCCTTTTATTGACCAGTCTGCAGGCATTAAGCAAACAACACACCCTGACCACCCTTGGAGATCGAAGCAGCTACCTTGGCGCATCCGATATTGGAACTTGCCCACGAAAGGTAATTTTTGAACGGCTTCAACCCGGTGAACATGACCTTGCCACATTGCTCCGCTTCCAAAGAGGACATATGGCCGAGGATATTGTCGCAAACGCAATGACCGCTGCCGGCTATGATAATTTTGACCGTCAGGTTGAGGTTATTGCTTCCGGTACCACACCTATCAAAGTCCATATCGACTTTGTCTTTACATCTACCCAACCAAAAATTAAGGCCATTCTGGAGATTAAGAGCGTAAGCTCACTTCCCGATGTTCCTTACGCCTCCTGGGAATCTCAACTGTACATGCAGATGGGAGCGTTAAAAGAACAATTTCCTGATTACACGATCAAGGCTGCGGTACTGGCAATTGATTTGGGTAGCGGCGAGGTTGGTTTTTTTAATGGATATACCCCAGAGGATACAATGTATGCAGGATTACTCGAACGGGCTTCAACTATCTGGACAAATTATCAGTTCATGTTGATCGGCCATCCAGTAAAACCAGCAACCGAACCCAGCCCTTTATGTGGCTATTGCAATCATCTCACCACCTGTCCAAGATTTGCAGCCGAAGAGGTTCCGGAGCTGGAAAATACAGTGGCAGAATTACAGGAATTGCAAGAGAAGGAAAAAAGCCTGAAAAACCAGATCGAACCCAAAAAAGCCAATCTGTTTCAGATCGTAGAAAGGGCAGGGCATCCGATTAAAGTCAATGGCAGTATCCTTTCCAAAGCAATCCGTTCCCGCAAGTCTTTTGATATCAGCCGCCTGACAGCGTTCTTGGCTGACCAGGGCCATACGGTAAATGATTTTCAGGAATCAAGTTCGTTTTCTTTCCTGGAGATCAAAAAGTCAAAAGCAATCAAACCAGCCACAACCAAAAAAGCAGCATAAACCCATGTCAGGGAAAAACAATTCCCATTGTGGGGATATGTATTTTCCTGAACCTTATCGATCCTTTTAGGAGAACAACATCATGAACAAAGCAATGGTAATCGGCAATTTAGGCAATGACCCAGAAATTCGTTACACCCAGAAAGGCACTGCTGTGGCCACTTTTTCTGTCGCTACTACTGAAAAGTGGAAAGATGCAGAAGGAGTACAGCAGGAGCATACCGACTGGCACCGAATTGTAGCCTGGAGAGGACTGGCCGAAATATGCGGAGATCACCTCAAGAAAGGCTCGAAAGTCTATATTGAGGGTAAGATGCAAACCAGAAAGTGGGAAGAGAACGGTATTACTCGATACACCACTGAGATTATTGCCAAGAGTATGGAAATGCTTGGTGGCAATAATTTTGATAAGGAAACTGACTCGTCTTCGGCTCCTAATGGGGATAACCCACCATTGCCGGACACCGACGTTCCGTTTTAATCTGACGTAGCATAAAAAACCAGTTCATCAACAGTTCACCCAACAGGGGCAAACAACCCCTGAAAGGGAAGTCGTGCCCCTTTTTTACTTTTTCAGGAGGCAAGATCATGGCTGTACTTATCACACCCGATGGAATCACAACAAATGTTTATGCGAAGGAAAATGAATTTACGCTGAACGAAATGTATTCTCTGCTTTCCTGCACTATGGTGCAAGCAATTACCATAGAGGATGGTCGAGTAATGTGGCTTGACGAAGAAGGCAAGTTGAAGCCGCACCAAGTTAATCCTGATGCCACTAAAATGCTCCATGCAAGTGGTGGCATGGACGACGACTATATTGCAGGGCCGGTATTGATTACCGAATACAGCGAAATTCAATAACCGTAAGTGCATTTCCCACCAGGGGCAAAACAACCCCTGCAGGGGAAGTCTTGCCCCTTTTTCATTAGGGAGGAAAAATCATGAATAAGTCAGAAATCGAAATGATGGCCGAACCATTGGAAAGGGAAGTTACTGAGAAATCGACCATCACAATCAAACTGACTACACGACTGCGGAACAGTGCAAGAAGGGCTGCCGAGAATGATTGGCCTCATTGCAACGTGCTCCATGAAGCTGCAGACGAGATAGAGCGCCTACAGAAATTGATAGGAAGTAAT
>JAHJKP010000043.1 GCA_018821985.1 Pseudomonadota bacterium | reverse complement strand
GCGACCCCATCTGGTTTTGGAGGAGGTTTTGCAGATGCTGCGTTCCACCCTGCCGACCAGCATTGAAATCCAGGCAGATATCGATCCTGCCTGCGGAACCATCATGGCCGACCCGACCAAGCTCCATCAGGTTATCCTGAACCTGTGTACCAATGGCTTTCATGCCATGAAGGATGAGAAGGGGATTCTGCGGATCACCCTTTCCCGTCAAAATAGGAGAGCGAAAGAAGTAGAGAAAGACAAAGGGTCTCCAATTCCTTTTATTGTCCTCTCTGTCAGCGACACGGGTTACGGCATGAGCCCGGAAACAGCAGCCCATATCTTTGACCCCTACTTTACCACCAAAGAGAAAGGAGATGGGACGGGACTCGGCCTGGCGGTTGTCCATGGAATCATTGAAGGCTATAAAGGGTTTATAGAAGTGGAGAGCAGGCTTGGGCACGGTACTACGTTCCGTGTTTTCATCCCGGCCCTGGAAAAAAACAGCGCAGTTTCAGAAAGGCCTAAACAACAGGAAGCCTTGCCCACCGGCACTGAGCGGATTCTCGTCGTTGATGACGAGCCCCTGCTGGTTACGATAACAACGAGAATCCTTGAAGATTATGGCTACACGGTTACCGGTCTCACAGACAGCCGCGAGGCCGTGGAAAAAGTACGGGCAGAGCCGCAGCGGTTTGACCTGATCGTCACCGATCAGACCATGCCGGGACTGACTGGTTCTGAATTGGCCAAGGCCGTCCTGGAGATCGCCCCGGACATGCCGATCATCCTCTGTACCGGACACAGTGCGGTCACCTCAGAAGAAGATGCCTCTGCCATGGGGATCAAGAGATATGTCTATAAGCCTGTAGATGGAGACGAGCTTGTCAGAATAATCAGGAAGATCTTGGATGAGCGGTAGTGATGACTGATAATTCCACATGCAAACAAACAGAGAAGTGGCTCCAGGAGCGAGATCAGTTACTTGCCATTTTGGATGCCACTGATGTCATGCTGGTCTATCTCGACCTGGATTTTAATTTTGTCACCGTCAACAAAGCTTATGCCGAGACCTGCCAAATGCGGCCCGAGGAAATGATCGGCAAAAACCACTTTGCACTTTATCCCAATGAGGAAAACGAAGCAATCTTCCGTCTCGTCCGTGATACTGGCGAACGGATCTTCTTCAAAGATAAACCGTTCGAGTTCCCAGATCAACCGGAACGGAGTGTGACATATTGGGACTGGAGCCTGGTACCGGTTAAAGACCATACCGGGCAGGTGAAAGGTCTTGTTTTCTCATTAAGGGAAACTACGGAATACAAAAAAAATGAATTGGCCTTACGGGCAAGTGAAGAGCGCTACCGCACCATTCTGAAAGCAGCCCAAGACGGTTTCTTGGTTGTTGATCGGAATGGGGACATCCTCGACACTAATGATACCTACTGCGTGATGAGTGGCTACAGTCGTGCAGAACTGCTGACAATGACCATTCCCCAGATCGATGCGGTCCAGAACGCAGAGGAAGTGCGCGCCCGGGCCGCTAAGATTTTTGACCATGAGCATGCCCACTTCGAGACAATTCATCGTCGTCGTGATGGCAGCACCTTCCCGGTCGAGGTAAGTGCCCATATGTTTGCAGGTCGGGAAGGGGAAATATTTGCGCTCTTCCGCGACATCAGCGAACGCAAGAAAAATGAATTTATTATAGGCGAGCAGAAAGAGATGCTTGAGGACATAGCTCAGGGCATTACCGATGGAATACTCCTCCTCTCGAAAGACTATAGGGTTTTGTGGGCCAACAAAGCGGCAACGATGCAAGCAGGTCTCACGACTGATGAGATTATAGGGAATCATTGCTATAAGGTTAGTCATAATTTTGATTGCCGGTGTGCTCCACCGAATGATCCCTGTCCGGTCCATGATTTCCTAACCAAAGAAGACGAACTGCCTAAGATCGTGGAACATGTACACCAAGACCGGAATGGAAACCGTATGTTTGTCGAGGTCAGCGCTTATCCCATTAAGGACAACAGCGGGAATATCGATAAATTTGTTCATATTGCCAAGGATATAACGGAACGCAAGAAATTAGAAAAGGAGTTAGAGGAAAAAGCAGACAAGATATCCTGGCAGAACAGCGAACTCCTGGAGATTAACTCCGAACTGAACACCTTGTATACTATTTCGAAATCGCTCAATCGGACGATACATATTGATGAACTGTTTTCCGACATTCTGGAAACACTCATCGGGATAAAGATGTTCCAATTTCAAAAGGGCATAATATTTTCTATTGCAGGCGATAAAATGAACATTGTCTCCACGATGGGGATTAATGAGACATGGATCGAAAGGCATCAAAACTTGATGATTGGGGATTGCCTGTGCGGTCTCGCGGCCCAAACAGGAGAAATCATAATTTCGACAAACTCAGGTACGGACACAAGGCACACCATAAAAGACTGTGATACCGAGGTCCATGGACACGTTATTGTACCTCTGAAAAATGAGGACAAAGTGGTTGGCATCTTATGCCTTTACCTGCTGCCTGATTTTAAGATAGAGGAGAGGCACACCACCCTTCTTTTGTCTATTGCAAATCAGATGGGGTTAGCTATAAAAAATGCCATGCTGTATGAGGAGACGAGGGAGTTTTCGCTGCACGATCCCCTGACAGAACTGGCCAACAGGCGGCATTTAGGGATCATCTTTGACCAAATCTTTGCTAAGTCAAAAAGATACAACGGTCTTTTTTCAGTCATAATGCTGGATATAGACTTTTTCAAAAAATATAATGACACCTATGGGCATTCCGCGGGGGATGACCTCCTGAAACAAATAGCCCAAGTGCTTACCGCTGCGGTAAGAGAGATCGACCTCGTTGTCAGATACGGCGGCGAAGAGTTTCTTCTTCTGCTTGACAACGCGGGCACGCAAGAGGCGTATGAGACTGCAGAGAGAGTCAGGAAAATGGTTGCAGAGAAGACCACCGTCACAGTGAGTCTCGGGGTATCATCTTATGATAAAGAAACTCTCAATCCGAAGGAACTCATTGATAAAGCAGATAACGCCCTGTATCTAGCGAAAAACAACGGTAGAAACAGGGTTGAGATTGCTCCCGATGTGAAAATTTAGCGGCAATTGGGATGTGTGCAATTAATATCAGCAGAGAAAGATGTCCCTTGGCAAGATCCAACCTCGAGCAATACAGGGTGTATTTAAGCTTCTTCCTGAGTATACGTAACAACAAGGTGGCAGATTAGCTCGAATCTTTCTCCCAAATTATGTCAGATCAAGTCTGAATAACTACAGATTATTTTTTTTAAGCTATTTTAAAGCTATCTTTTCAATCTCTTTTTTCTGCCGCTCTATGCTTTGCACCAGATGGAACTGGACCAGGGCCTTGTGCAGATTTTCCTCCTCATACAGCACCTTGAAATAGCAGTTACCTACCAGATAATCGGTAAAAAACCTGAGACCGAGCTCAAAGGCGAGCAGACGAACCGCCTCGAAAATCAGCTGCCGGTCATAGGCGGAGAGGAGCGTTCCAGCCCCGGAAAAGTAGCCCGCTAGCACCTCCCGGCACATATCCATATCAAACAAGATCTGGGAAAGATCGGCTGCCACCTCCCCTGAGACATTGCAGCAGGAACGGAGACAGTCACCGATATCGTAGTGAATAAGTCCCGGTCCCACCGTATCAAGATCGATAAGGCTGACCGCCAGATCGCTTGCCACATCAAAGAGGACATTACCCGCCTTGGGATCACCGTGGATCGTCTGCACCTTGATTCTCCCCTCATACCGGGCCCGCTCCAGTAAATCGGCACCAGAACGCCTGGCGGTAATAAAGTCGAAACAAAAGCGAAGCGAAGACTCCGCTCCTCTCTTGCGCTCGCTCTTCATGGCAGCGCCACTCCACACCCGGTCAAAATGATCGAGATAGCAAGGCAGGATATGAAAGCCGGGCAGGGTCTCATGGAGGTCGCGGGCCGGAAGATCGGCCAGCAGGAGATGGAAATGACCAAGGGCCCAGCCAACCTGCCTGGCCTGGGCTGATGTTGTTATGGTCTGATGGGTTGTCGTCCTGTCAATATGGCTGACTGCCCGCCACACCTCGCCTTGGCGGTCGGTATGAAACAGTGCCCCCGCCTTGGTGGACAGAAGGAGACTGTTTTCCCAGCGCTGATCACATGTGTTGACCTTGCCTTGAAGATGACGGGAAAGTATGGCCAGATTGGCCATGACCAGTTGCGGCTGAGCAAAGACCTGCCGGTTCAGACGCTGCAGGACAAAAGAAGAGTCTCCTGTCCGCACCAGATAGGTGTCGTTGATATTACCGACGCCTAAAACCGTAACGACAGGCTCGACCGCGGCCAGAGAGGACGTCTCACGAAATTGAGCTATTATTTCCTGCATCTCTATCAAATCTTTGAACTGGGATTACAGGCAGAGCCCTTCAACTGAAAGATCAGCTTCAGTCCCTTGCGCACTGTGGCCGAAAAGATCTTGGGCGAGAGATAGGAACCAGCCACCCGCTTATTGATCTCGCTCAGTGTTGGATAGGGATGGATGGCCCCGGCAAGGGAAGAAAGCTTCATCCCGCTGTTAAGAACCGCCACCCATTCACCCAGAAGCTCTCCTGCCGACGGCCCCAGGATCTGTACCCCCAGGGGCTTTTCCTTTTCATCAAGGAGCATCTTTAATTTGCCAATCCCCTCGCCCTGGGCCAGGGCCCGGTCATTGGCAGAAAACTCTTCAGTCCAGACGGTATACGCAATCCCGGCCTCTTTGGCCCTTTTCTCATTCATACCGATGGAGGCCAGTTCCGGATCGCAGTAGGTGCACCAAGGCATCCAGCGACTATTGACCTTGCGCGGTAGACGGAAGATGGCATTGGTGACCACGATCCCTCCTTCATGACCGGCGGCATGGGTAAACTGGAAGCACCCGTTCACATCCCCCGGGGCATAGATATGGCTGTGGCTGGTACGCATCCGCTCATCCACCGTGATCCCTTTCGTGCTGTGGGCAACACCAATCTCCGTCAACCCCAGGCCATCGATATTGGGGCTGCGTCCCTGGGCCACCAGCACGGTCTCGGCTTGGATCGTCTCCTCTCCCGCCTTCGTGGCCACCACAAGCTCCTGCTTGTTTCCCACTGTTCGGGCTCCGGTGACTGTGGTATTGAGCAGGAAGCGAACCCCTTCTGACTCCATGACCTGCATCACCCCATCGGCCAGATCTTTATCCTCTTTGCTCAGGATCTGACCGGAACGCTGGATCACCGTCACCCGCGAACCAAGACGGCAGAAGGCCTGGGCCATCTCTATGGCAATGGGGCCTGCCCCAAGAACCACGAGGGAGGCTGGGAGATGATCGAGGTTGAAGATCTCTTTATTGGTAATATAGGGGATATTCTGCAAAATAGCACTGGGAGGGGCCGAAGAGGAACCCGTGGCAATGACCCAGGATCTGGCCGAAATTCGTTTGGAACCCAGCTCGACCTGATGTTCATCGACAAAACGGGGAGACCCGAAGCTGACCTCCACGCCCAGGCGGCAGAAGCGTTCCACGGAATCATGTTCCTGGATGACCGCAATCACCGACCGGATCCGCTCTGCGATTCTGGAAAAATCGACCTCTTTCATTTCCACTTCCGGCAGTCCGAAACGTGAGCAGCTTTTCAGACTATGATAGAGCCTGGCAGAATGGATCAGGGTCTTTGACGGCACACAGCCGAAATGGAGACAGTCACCGCCAAGTGAAGGCTCTTTTTCAATAAGCAGGGTCCTGGCCCCCAACTGGGCCGCCCCGGAAGCCACGGTCAGACCTGCCGCCCCGCCGCCAATCACACCCAGATCGTAATCATACGTTGCCATGGGTTCTCATCCTTGTAAAATTGAGGTACGCAAACAGAAGACTCAAGGGACAACAACACCCGCCCTCGACGAGTCACTCTTTCTTTTTAATCCGACCCACTATCTTCTTCACCGTAATCGGAAACAGCCCCAGCAGGACAAAGGAAAAAATCAGGCTCGGCGACAGGATTCCGGCCAATGTTTCCAGTTTGCCCAGCTCCTTGCCGGCATTCACATAGACCATCGTTGCCGGCAGCATGCCCAGCTGTGAGACCCAGTAATAGGTGGAGAGCTTGATCCTGGTCAGGCCCATGGCCAGATTAATGACAAAGAAAGGAAAAACCGGGACCAGCCGCAGGGTGAAGAGGTAAAACCCCCCCTCCTGTTCCATGCCTTCATTGATCCGCTGCAGCCTGTCACCGAACCGCGCCTGAACCCAGTCCCGAAGCAGGAACCTGGAGACCATACAGGCCAGGGTTGCCCCTATGGTCGAGGCAAAAGAGATGACGATGGTCCCGGTGACCAGACCAAAGAGGGCACCCCCGGCCAGGGTCAGGATCACCGCCCCCGGCAGAGACAAGGCAGTGGCCACGATATAGATCAGCATATAGCCACCAATAACCAGACCGGTCCGCTCAGCATAGAGCAGGGCAAACTGTTCTCGTGATTCCTTGAGGTAGGAAAGGGTCAGATACTGATCAAGATGCAGAACCTTGAACAACAGAATCAGCAGCAAGATAGCAAAGATGATGATAATCTTGTTGATAGTGGCTTGCTTCATGGGGACAGAACGACCTGATATAAATGGAATTTTTAGGATTTACCTGTTCGCTGACCGCTCTTCATGTCTGATAGGTCCCAGCACTGCCTTGTGCCAAGACTTTGGGATCCTGGCAAGCAGTATATCATCTTCATTCTGGAAAGATAGAGGAATAAGGGTAAAAGGGGGAGTGGCTTTCTGGAAAGAAAGCCACTTGCTCAGAAGGTGTTGGAGGATCAGAGGGGTCTGCCGCTCATTATAAATTTTTTCACAAGGCGCTTGACCTGTTGCAGGGTTGCTGTTGTAGAGGCCGCCTGGCTGTAAGGTGTTCGCAGGAGTTCCGCTTCGTCGAGCCGTTGTTTAATAATAATGGCGTAACGGTCCGCTAACTCATGGTGCCGTTTTAATACATCCTGGATACAATCCAGATCTATCCTTATCAAGGTGACATCGGTCTGGGCCGTATAGTTAAAGAGAGCTGGCGGATCGGTAAACATGGAGAGAAGACCGAAATATTGGCCCGCCGCAAATTCACCTGTTTTTATCAGCTCCCCATTCGGCAGTTCTATCTGGGAGTCAACGATGCCACTGGCCACAATATCGAGGGCGTCACGACCATCTCCTGCCGGCAAAATGGTACTGCCCACATCATAGTGAACCTGCTGGCTGGCCATGGCAATCTGTTCTATCTCCTCTTCTTCCAGACTGTAAAAAAGCTCCAGGCTCCTGAGGGCAAGCTGGATCGTTGGCGGCTCAGCTATGGGTATCTTCGCTTTTCGACCGCGCCATTCATGAATCTCAGCAGCAGGTGTCACCCCGGCCCGTTGGAGAACATAATGAACTTCCCGGTATAACTCCTCTCGTCCCCGGAACATGGCAGGATAGTTGGCAAACGAGACCCACAGCATATAGGTGTAGGGCAGGGTTGAGGCATTTGTCAGTCGAATAATCGGTGCCGGGTTCTTCAGGATATTTTTGCAGTTAAAGGCCGCCTCAAGTAATAGCTCTTTGGCAAAACGGGGATCAACCTCAGCGGCAATCTTTACATAATACCAGGGCCTATATTGATGACGCTCCCCATGCAGGTTTTTAAAGCCCTGCCCCGCCAGCTTGGCGTTGGGGATAACCTGAGTCGTGTTGTCCCAGCAGCGCAACCAGGTGGCGCGCCAGTTCAGATCAACAACCTGGCCCTCTGTGCCGTTCTCCAGCTGCAGCCAGTCGCCTATCCGAAAGGAGCCCTCCAGCCCCAGGGCCAGACCTGAAAAAAAATCTCCCAGGGTTTGCTGCAGAGCAAAACCGATGAGAGCCGTTAACAGGCCGGTGGATATCCATATCCCGGTCAGGGAATAGCCCTGAACCCAGAGAAATAACCCGACACCAATAATCAGGGCAGCGCCGTAGATCACGCTGCGCAACAAACCAGGAATAGATTGCGGATGAGAACTCCGTTCACCAATATAACGACGGGAGACAAAGACGTATCCCCCCTTGGCCACAAACCAGCTTATGGTCAGACAGAGGGCAAGATAAAAGATAGCGGACAACCATTGCTCCTGGACCGGCAAGAAATCAGGGCCAAGGGCAATCTTGAGAATCGTGAAGAAAAGAACGACCGCCAGAGGGGCAAAAAACAGGTCAATGAGGGCAATAAAGAGAGGGAAACGCTCCTGCAGGCGGCGCCATATCTGTAAATGGCTGCAAGGAACCCAGGCACAGACAATGACCGTGAACAGCACTGCTGCCACCTGGTTGCTGTTATAAAAATTTTCCATCACCTGCAATGCATTCATTCTACTGCCCACCGCCTTCCACCAGGTTTTGATGCAGGGTGCAGACGGCCTTCTCGAAATCATCCTCCTCGACGACACACTGAATATCCACCTGGCGCATGCATTTATGGAGGCCGAGAATTTCCACACCGGCATTGGCCAGGGCATGGACCGCTGTCGGCAGTACCCAGGTATTGGCCATATTGGAACCGATGGCAGAGACAAGGGCCACTTTTTTTACCAGAATATCCGCAGCAGGAAATGATCTCTTTATTGAATCAGTCAGTTTCTTGATTCGCGCCAGGGGAGCAGCCACATAGTGGGTAAGGGTATTGGCATTGGTATCTTTGGCCAGATAGCGTATTTTCTGGGCGGTAAAATGTTGTAACAGCTCCGCATCATGATCCCAGCGGCCGACCATATCCTGATCCCACACCTCAATACCTGTGACCCCTTTGCGGCCGGCGATTATTTCCACCTTGGCCTCCGGGCTTTTATAGGCATTGGTAATCAGGGTGCCGGGGTGATCCGGCTCAAAAACATTTTTGATCCGCAGCGGGATATCGGTGCGTCGCATACCGCGGGCGGCGCCTGGATGAATGGCCTCCATGCCCAGATCGGAAAGCTGGTCGGCCACATCATAATTGGTATTGCCGATCACCTCGACCTTGTCTTCCCCTATTATTTTGGGATCGCCGCTGCTGAGATGATACTCCTTATGGATAATCCCCTCGCGCGCCTCGGTGAGCACGGCGATTTTGCTGAAGGTGATCTCGGTATAGCCCCGGTCATAGGTGTTCATGATCCCTTCCTTGCATTGCGTGTAACCGGTGACAATGGGCAGGACACGGCTTAGATCAATATCGCTGAGATATTTTCTGATCTTGTCATCCAGGGAGAGCTGCTCCGTCTCCATCCAGCCGGAGAGATCGACAAACTGGGCATTGACCCCCTGCTGCTTGAGGATGAGAGAGGAGTTATGGGCACTATGGGCCTCGCCGATAGCCGACAGCATCTCGCGCACGGTGAGCAGGTGTTCGTCGAGCTGAAAGTGGCCGAATGAACAGAGTCTGGTAAGATCGAGCAGGCAACTACGTACCCCTTCAATACGTTCTTTGACAAAGCGGTCGGCCTGCCGGACATCAAGGCCAAGATGCTCAAACTCTTTATTAATGGCGCACATCTTCTGCCCCGCCCCGGTGATGGCATCTCCCCAGGCCCAGGAGTCATCATGACTGGAGAAGAGGGAATAAACCCCTGATTTGCTGCTCTTCTTATGCTCCAGCAGTTCATTGGTGATCCCGGCATAGGCGGAAACCACGATAATGCGGTTATACAGCGCCTCCTCGCGGCGGGCGCCGATCAGGATATTATCAAGCACATCGCCAAACTGGCTCATGGAGGTGCCGCCTATTTTTTCAACGGTATGGGTGGGCATCAGTCGTCCTCCACCAGCTCATAGGAACCGTCGCCATCGTGGGTTTCACGGCCGGTCACCGGTGGGTTGAAGGCACAGATCAGGCGCATATCTACGCTGCCGCCCCGCAGGATATGACGGTCATGGTTATTCAAGGCATAGAGCACACCATCTTCGATGGCATGGATCTCTCCGCTGGCAAGATCTTCAATGCTGCCGTTACCGGCCACGCAATAGACCGCCTCCAGGTGCTGTTTATACCAGAGATGCAGGGTGGCCCCGGCCGGAATAAGGGTTTCGTGAAAGGAGAAACCCATGCCGTCTTTTTTGAGCAGGAGGCGGCGACTTGTCCAGCCCTCGCCCTTGACCTCGCGCTCTGTATCGATAATGTCCTTGATCTTGCGGATGATCATTACATCTCACCTGTCCTGTTCTCATGCTTCTCCTGCAGAATATCTCCAATGGCCTTGTCAACAATAGCAATGCCACGCAGCAAGGTTTCTTCATCAATGGTCAGGGCCGGCAGGAATTTCACCACCTGACCATCCGCACCGGCCAATTCAATGACCAGGCCATTCTCAAAACATTTCTCGGAAATCTGGCCAGCCAGGCCGCGCTCCAGGATCTCCAGACCATAAATCATACCCCGGCCTCGCACCTCGGCATTGAGCTCCGGATATTTCTTGGCAATGGCCAGCAGCTCTTTTTCCATGACGGCGCCCTTATACTTCACCGCCTCGGAAAGATCGTTGTTGTCCCAATAATGCATGGCCTGATAGGAGGCAACAAAGGCCAGGTTATTGCCGCGGAAGGTGCCGGTATGCTCACCGGGTTTCCATTGGTCCAGATCGGGGCGCATGAGAATAAAGGCCAGGGGCAGACCGCCGCCGATGGCCTTGGACAGGGTGATAATATCAGGCTTGATGCCCGCCTCTTCAAAGCTGAAGAAGTCGCCGCTGCGACCATTGCCCACCTGGATATCATCGATAATAAGCAGGATATCAAATTCGTGACAGATTTCCGAAAGTTCCTTTAACCAGGCAGCACTGGCGATGTGGATACCACCTTCCGCCTGGATCGTCTCCAGAATGACGGCGGCAGGCAGATCCAGGCCGCTGGAATTGTCAACGAGCAGTTTACGGAAGAGGTCAAGGGTGTTGTAATCAGGGCCCATGTAGCCATCAAAGGGCAAGAAGGAGACATTGGAGCGGCTGATATAGGCCTCATCGCGGTAGAAGTTATTGCCGGTGACGGCCAGGGCACCCATGGTCAGTCCGTGATAGCCGTTGGTGAAACAGACGACATTGGAACGGCCTTTGACCATGCGGGCCAGCTTCAGGGCAGTCTCCACGGCATTGGTGCCGGTGGGGCCGGTGAACTGGATCTTATATTCCAGGTTGCGGGGCACCAGGATGGTGTCGTTGAACTTCTGCAGAAAGTTTTTTTTGGCCGTGGTGGCCATGTCCAGGCCATGGACCACTCCGTTCGACTGGAGATACTCAATCATAGCCTTGGTGATCCGCTCATTATTATGACCGTAATTGAGGGTGCCGGCGCCGGCAAAAAAATCGATATAGTCGGTGCCGGATTCATCGGTCATAATTGACCCTTTCGCTGAGTTAAAAATTACCGGAAAGGAGCGGATATAGCCCCGCACCTGAGATTCCATATTCTCGAATATACGCATGTTTTACTCCATCTTAAAAATTGAATGAATGTTAAGTATGATATGAAAAGGGTCCAATTCGCATGAGATGCTCACCTTTTTCGCCGGCACCAAGATCCTCTTCGTTAAAAAAGGGTGTCTCGGAAAATGTGTGGTCAGTGTCGAAATGGCGGGCCACTGAGCGAAAAAGATTGATTGAAGGCTGGTTATCCGGGGCAATGGTGGCCTCGAGGAAATAAGGCCTTTTTTGCTGGAGAAGGGCGATGAGCAGTCTTTTACCAAGCCCCTTCCCCTGACTCTGCCTTGCCACACCTACCTGCCAGACAAACAGAGTATCGAGTTGCTCAGGCGGACAATAACCGATGACATAACCACAGATACAAGCCGTACCTTCGGCAACCATACATGTTTCCTGAAAATGGCGGGCCATCAGGGCATAATAATAGGTGGAGTTCACTGAAAGAACCTGAGAGCCCTGGGCCAATAAGCGCATAGCCCTGGCATCGTGACTGGTCGGCGGCCGGAAAAGTATCTGATCATCCATATTGTATAGCTCCCGTCTCTGGCCCGCTTGACCCCGATATTGGCCACAGGCTGTTATTAGTACGTGCAAATTTCAATACGCAGCCTTGCCTTTATCAAAGGCAACATCCAGCTGGCCGGGAAGCTGTTCTCGAGGATATTTAGCGTTTATTTCAGAGACAATCCTGGCGAAGATCCTGAAAAATGAACAGTCTCTTTTGAATCGATTTTTGTCGCGGGGTTGTCGTAGCTGAGAGGGGGGAGGTCTTTACAGACGGTCACGAATCGTTCGAAGGTTCAACTTCTCGCCGTTGGCGATTACTCTTTTCAACCACTCTTCAGTAACCCAAGTCAGAGGCCTGCACATCTTTTGCCAATCTGAAAATCACCAGCCCCAGAGAAGTCTCCTGGCCACCCAACCGGTGACACCACTCTCATGCCGTACCTTAACCCAGCCCTTAACCTCTGTCAGGGTTTGGAAGACCACTCCATGTTTTGCCTTGGTGACAATGCGGTAGTTGGGACCGGGACCGCTACGAATATTTATCACCGGTTTTTTGACGACCAGATGGGCCTTGCGGATGGTAAGTCGTGAATATACCCATCCCTCATCATTCTCAAAATCCCGAACCTTGTACCATTTGCCCCTGCTGCCAATAACCTTGAGGGGAAACCCTTTATCAACTTTCCATTTCACTGGAGATCTGGTGGAAGGCCCGGAACGAATATTGACCCCTTCCCGGTTAATACTGACCATCTTGGCATGAGAAGAGAGAGGGTCACAAAAGAGAAGAAAAACAAAAAATATTAGAAAAATTTTGAGTTGGGAATACATCCCCTACCCTCCTTAATCAATCTCCACAAGAGCCAATCATACCGTGAATCAATCCTTGGCAAACTGACACTTCAGCAGCAAGACAATTCAAGTAACTATCAAACAAGTGCGAGAAAAGATGGTCAGTTTATGATGGAGACAGGGTGTCACCAAGGCTGTCGCCCAGTTACAAAGGCCCATTCGATAAGCTTAATGACGGCCACTTGCCATCATCAAGTTATTTGAGATCTTCTTTTTCTTCGGTAATCGGCAACATAGCTGCTTTTTCGTCGACAATCTTCAGGGCATCAATAAATTGATTAAGCCCTGACTCCAACTCGCACAAAACATTATCCGGCAAACGAAGCAAGACATCAGACAAGGCCCCTTGAGCCGGGCGTGGAGCCTTTGCCAGCAGGATAGTTCCTTTCTCCGTGAGATAGAGACGCACGACCCTTTGATCGTCAATAGATCGATCACGGGAAACCAACCCCTTCTTCTGGATCTTGTCCAGCAGATTGCTGCAGGTGGATTGATGAATGGAAAGCACCTTGGCCAGAGCGGAAACCGTCAGACCCGGCTCATTGAACAACTCCCATATCATCCACAACTGAGCAGCAGAGAGTCCCGACTCTTTTTCTACCCAACGGGAGTGGTCCTGTACCGAGCGAAAGATGATACGAAAATCTTTGAGAATTGTTTGCGATCGAACAAACCTCGGGTCATCTTCTTTTTCTAATGACTGCAGATGTGGTTCGCCTATCGAATCCATTTTACTTGCTCCTCGTTCAGATGCAGAATTCTATTCCCATAAAAATACATTTGTACAATAACATATTGCACAAATGTGTCAACTACAAGTTGTCCAGCCAGGAGAGACGCAGCCCTACCAATCTCGGGAAAATGGTATTCAGCAGAGACCTTGGGGATTTACGTCCTATACCAAATTGGTTGCCTTTGACTCATTGAGGCAGAATGAGAAGGAAGGGAAAATTTCACTGTCATTGTGTGATGTGTAGGCATTAGTGACGGGGCATAGAGGGGGGGGAATATGGCAAAAACACTGATCACCATCGGCATTCTTCTCGTCATCATTGGCCTTTGCTGGCCATTGTTACAAAAATTAAATCTGGGCGGGCTGCCAGGTGATTTTGTCTTCAAGTCTGGGCATTTTAAGTTTTACTTTCCCCTGACCACAGGCATTGTCATTTCTGTGGTACTGTCAATCCTGTTCTGGATTTGCAAGAAATAACCTCTTCTTTCCTAACCCATAGAGTAAGACAAGATTGTTCTCTCATATGTCTACTACGCATCGCCTGATTTCAGCATCACAATTTCTGGGCAACTCAATCTACTCCCTTTAGCCGAATTGATTCAGGAAGTATACGTAACAAAAACATAGCCAAGGCTATGGTATAATAAGGTCATCAAGACCCTGTTTTTTCTACAAAAGAAAAAGGAGACTTTATGACCGTGCAGCTCTGTTCACTTAATAGTTACTACCATGATTACTGG
>JAHJKP010000042.1 GCA_018821985.1 Pseudomonadota bacterium | reverse complement strand
TCAACACCTGTGACGTATACTTTAGCAAAGAATTTCTGTCGAGGGCAAAATGAATGGCTATTCACGCTGCGTGTTTGTTTCTAACAACCCGTTATTATAAAAAAAATAATAAATATAACATGTAAATACCGCCCTCTTTTATAGCTTAGATGCTTGACAAAACTTGTCTTCGAGGGTAAAGAAAATTTTGTTTAATGTGTAAAATTTTTTTTAGCATTTTTTTGATTAAAAAAAGGGGGGGACATGAGTGAGGAAAGTGTAATGGGTCGTAAGGTCAAAGAGCTTTATAAAACCCTGTGTCAGTCAGAGTGGAATGCCACGGTAACCGGTGTCCTGGTCGCTTTTTTATCCGTGATGATTATGGCATGGTGGCGGCCCTGGGGTGCTGTTGGAGCCATTAGAAACTGGGGTGACTGGATTATGTACGGAATAACCAGTCTTACCGGGTCAAGTTCCGGAGTTTTTAGTTATTATGGAGAGGCTCCTAAGGCTATATTTCAAGATTCCGGTTCTGTTATTGGTATAGGTTTTATAGCAGGTGCTTTTATTTCCGCTTGTCTTGGGAAAAATTTTGCATTTCGGATTCCTCCCTATAGAGAGATGGTTAAGGCAGTCATTGCCGGAATATTTATGGGGGTCGGGTCAACACTGGCAGGTGGTTGCAATGTGGGTGGTATGTATAATGCCATCGGTAATCTTGCGGCCAATGGTTTTACCATGTGGATAGGTCTGGTGGCTGGTGTTCTGTTGGGTCTGAAACTGCTCTATATGGAGATGGAATATATCACCTGGGGTGATGGTGGATCCGCAACAATTGAGCTGCCTACCGCCCTTATTTATTTGCTTGGTGTGGCGGCCATGGTTGCTGTTTTCTGGGGTGCGTACACCTTTGCCGGAATGAGTGAAAACAGCTACATGGCATCATTAAGTGGGGTTATCGTGATTGCTGCCGCCTTGGGATATACCATGCAGCGTGGTCGCTGGTGTATGGTCCAGGGTTTCCGCGAACCCCATATGACTGGAGATTGTACCCTTGCAAAATCTGTTGCCCTTTCTATCCTTATTGTGGCCATTGGTGCTGCAGTTTTGAAATTTTCCGTTCCGGTTCGAGCAGAGGGTGTTGCGGTTCTTGCTCCTATGAATTATGTACGTGGAACCTTTGGTTGGGGTTCCGTTGTGGGTGGTTTTATTTTTGGTCTGGGCGCTATGCTGGCTGGTGGCTGTGGTTCTGGTACGTTGTGGCGGGTAGGAGAAGGACAGGTCAAATTGATGATGGTCGTGCCATTTTTCGCCATTTCTAATTCCATCATGACGGCTTGGTTTAAGGATAAAAATTTTGAGAAAGATGGTGTTCTTGGTTCCTATGTTTATCTTCCAGATGTTATGGGGTATGGCGGAACCTTGTTTTTTATCGCTGCTATTATGATGATCTGGTATCTGGTTGTAACCTGGAATGAGGATACTAATAAGTTGATTGTACCAATGTGATGATGTTGTTGTCATAAGGCGGTTCATCTTAATCGCAACTCCAGAGAAAACCGGGGTTGCGATTTTTTTTTTGTTTTTTTAACAAGGCGATATTTTGCGCGACTCTTCCCTGTTACGGAAAACAACTTTGCTTGCCCGTGATAATTTGGCTCTTCATGATCGTCAAATCATGAGTGCAGAAATTGCCGGAAAGATTATTCTTTTAGATGAGATTAGATTCAGGGAAACTCTTTTCATTTATGTCGATTTTCGTTCTGAGGTCGCAACCCATCTTCTGATTACTGAGCTGCTCCGGCTGGGGAAGAGGGTGGTGGTTCCTGTCACCCTGGTCAAAGAGAAACGATTGCTGCTTGTGGCCATTCGTAACGTGGAAGAAGATCTGGTGCCAGGCTATTGTTCCATACCGGAACCACGAATGGAGCTCAGAAAGAGTAACCTGGTGGCCGGCAGTGAGGTAGAAACCATTATTCTGCCCGGTTCTGTTTTTGATGAACGGGGTGGTAGATTGGGGTATGGTGGTGGATATTATGACCGGTTCATGGCATATGAGGCTCCCCAGGCCAGACGAATTGGTCTGGCCTTTGAGTTGCAGATGGTTGAGAAATTGTCCTTACAGGATCATGATGAAATGCTTGATCTGATTGTGACCGAAAAAAGAATTATTCAAGGAATACGATGAAAATTGTATGCCAGAGGGAGAGATATGCGAAAAACAGCAGTGTTCAGAGATCCTCTTTTTTTAGATCATGATCCCGGCTTTGATCATCCAGAATCACCCGAGCGTTTAAAGGGAATTTATAAGCTCCTTGATGATGATACTGTTTTGCGTAACTGTTTCCTGGAGCCGGAATTTCAGTCAGCTTCCCATGAGATTATTGCTTTAAACCATTCAAATACCCTTATTGAGCGGGTTTCTGAGACCGCCGGTAAAATATTCGATGCTCTTGATCCAGATACCAAAACCTCACCGGATTCTTATGCCGCTGCCTGTCTTGCAGTGGGTGCTCTGATAAAAGGGGTTGATCTGTTAATGGCAGGTGGTATTGATAATGGTTTTGCCTTGGTGCGTCCGCCTGGACATCATGCAGAGCACAATCAGTCTATGGGTTTTTGTCTTTTTAATAATGTGGCCATTGCCGCCCATTATGCCATAGAGATCCTTGGTCTGGAAAGGGTGATGATTGTGGACTGGGACCTGCATCATGGAAACGGAACCCAGCATTCTTTTTATGAGAGTGAGAAAGTTCTCTATTTCTCTACCCATCAATACCCTTATTATCCTGGTACCGGTTCTCTAAAAGAGAGTGGTAGGGGGAAGGGAGAGGGTTTTACGGTAAATGTGCCATTGCCTGGGTATCAGGGAGATGCAGATTATGCCACTATTTTTAATGATCTGGTCCTTCCCGTTGGTCGCGAATATAAACCTCAGATTATTCTTGTTTCCGCCGGCTTTGATATTTACAAAGGAGACCCCCTGGGGACCATGGAGGTGTCAGCGCAAGGATTTGCTTATATGAGCAGAATCCTTGTCCAACTGGCTGAAGAGGTCTGTAATGGACGGTTGCTGGTAACTCTGGAGGGTGGATATAATCTAGATGGGCAGCGGGATGGTATTCTGGCGGTTCTGGGCGAGTTGTGTGGTCAGGTCCTTGATACCGGCTATCCGACTAATCTGGATGATGATACTTTTATTCGTTTGAGCCGGGAAAAATCACCTCATCCAGCTATTCTCCAGGCATGGGATGTTGCAAAAAAATATTGGAAAATGTAAGCTCTTTTTCAATTCTGTTGTTTATTGAATTTTAGTCGCTCCAGTGTCGTCCTTGGCACCCGCGACATTAGGCCGTCCTTGGCCGTCGAAAAGGAAAATGGTTTGGAAGGACAAAAAGCAAAAATATTACTCGCTGATGATGATGTTACCGTTCGGAGTACCGTAACTACGGTCCTGGAGATGTTTGGTCATACGGTCACAACGGTTGCTGATGGCAGAGAGCTTATTGAGATTGTCGATGATTCCTATGATGTGATCATCCTTGATATCAATATGCCGGATATGGGTGGTTTTGAGACAATCAAGGTGTTAAACTCCCGTCAATACGATATCCCGGTCCTCTTTCTCACCGGAGCCGGTTCCATGGAATATGTGATGCAGGCGATTAATCTTGGTGGGTATGATTTTTTAACCAAACCCATTGAAGACCTTGATATTTTTAATGTAAAGATTCGGCGTGCCATAGAAAAAAGATCATTTATTATTCGGGAAAGGCAATATAAAAATACCTTGGAACAGGATGTCCAGAGCAAAACCCAGGAGCTGGAGGAGACGAATAGGCTTTTACTCAGTTATAGCCATAGTCTGGAGAATGCAACAGTTCAGTTGATGAGCAGTCTGCAGAATGCAATGGAAGAGAAGGATTTCTATACTGCCGGCCATACCATGCGCGTGACTGAGTATGCGTTGATGCTCGGTATTGCCATGGATTTACCTGAAAAAGAACTGGTAGTGTTACGGCGAGCAGCCCAGTTTCACGATATTGGCAAACTGGTGATAGATCTTTCCTGTATTCAGAAACCGGGGAAGTTAAGCGACGAAGAGTGGATACTTATCAGGAAGCATCCGGTTGTTGGCGCTAATATTATTAAACCGCTGGGATTCATGGAGCGGGAACATTTTATTGTCAGGCATCATCATGAGCGGATAGATGGAAAGGGGTATCCGGACGGTTTGAAGGGGGGTGATCTGGATAGGTTGACCAAAATTCTTACTGTTGTTGATGGGTATGATGCCATGACCTCAAAACGCAATTATCGTCGGAATTTAAATATGGACGAGGCTCTCTGTGAACTGCAACTGTGTTCTGGATCTCAGTATGATGGAGAAACTGTGGATGTTTTTTCCCGTGCTGTTCAGGATTTTGTGTTAACATTCGATGTTTCATTGTAACTCCGATATTAAGGTTTAAAGGGAATGAAGATAACCAAAGAAGAAGTCGAGAAGGTGGCGCATCTGGCACGGTTAAATCTGAGTGAAGAGGAACTGGAAACCATGACCACTCAGTTGGATACCATCCTTTCTTATGTGGAGAAATTGGATGAGCTAGATACCACCGGGGTGCAAGCAATGACCCATGCCTTTTCCGTATCCAATGCCTTTCGAGAGGACAAGGTGACAGATTCGCTGGCCAGGGAAGAGGCCTTGGCCAATGGTCCGTGCCAGAACGGAGAGTCGTTTGTTGTCCCGAGGGTTATTTAGGTACCGTTGCTACACAAGCAACGGTTTTTTCTTGCTTGTGTAGTTTACGGCACCTTATGCCGTTATCAAGCACAGCTAGTCTTTTCAGGCTGTTGCTTGGAGCGGCGTTTGGCAGATACCATAAGGTAGATTGTATCCAATCTGCCGTTAAGATATAGTTACGACTGTTTGCTTACGGCTCCTTGTGCCGTTGTTGCCGCTTTAGGTTTGAGAACTAGAACGTTGATGGATAAAGTTTACTGAGCAGAGCGTTTATTTTTTGAGGTATGAATGAATCCCTATGAGTTGACCATAGCCGAGGCAACAGTGCAATTAGCTGCAGGAAGCCTTTCGTCCCGTGAATTGACCCAGAGTTGTCTTGAGCGCATTGGGGCTGTTGATACAAAGGTGAAGGCCTTTTTGGTGGTTAATGCTGAACAGGCCTTGCTGCAGGCTGATGAGGCGGACAAAATTCGGGCTTGTGGTGAGGCGAAACCGTTGTGCGGTATTCCACTTTCCCTGAAGGATCTGCTCTGCACCAAAGGGGTGGTTACCACCTGTGGTTCCCGGATGCTGGAAAATTTTATTCCCCCCTATGATGCAACGGTTGTCGAAAAGCTGAAAGGACAGGGTGCCGTACTCCTTGGTAAGGTCGCCATGGATGAATTTGCCATGGGCTCCACCTCTGAGAGTTGTGCCTTTCGAGTCCCTGAAAATCCGTGGAAACTTGGATTTGTGAGTGGAGGTTCCTCCGGCGGTTCCGCAGCTTCTGTGGCGGCCCTGGAGTGTCCAGCTTCCCTTGGCTCAGATACTGGTGGCTCCATTCGACAACCTGCCTCTCTCTGCGGTATTGTGGGGATGAAACCAACGTATGGTCTGGTCTCCCGCTATGGTCTGGTGGCCTTTGCCTCCTCCCTGGATCAGATTGGCCCCCTTACTCGTGATGTAACCGATTGCGCTTTGATGATGAATGCGATCTGTGGCTATGACGCAAAGGATTCCACATCGGTCAGACAGGAGACACCGGATTTCACCGCATCTCTTTCTGAAGGTTTGCAGGGGATGCGAGTGGGTGTCCCTCGTGAATATTTTGGTGAGGGACTGGACCCGGAGGTGAGGGCGGTCGTGACCCATGGCATTGAGGTGCTCAGGGATGCAGGGGCGGAGATTATAGAGGTGTCGCTGCCGCGCACAGATTATTGTGTGGCCGTTTATTATCTCATCGCCACGGCTGAGGCCAGCTCCAATCTGGCTCGATACGATGGTGTCTCTTATGGTTTTCGAGACCAGGAGGTCCGGTCACTCATGGAGATGTACAAGGAGACCCGTTCCCATGGGTTTGGTGCAGAGGTGAAACGTCGGATCCTTATTGGGACCTATGCCCTGTCTGCCGGCTATTATGATGCCTATTACAAAAAGGCCTCACAGGTTCGGACCCTGATCCTGAATGATTTTAATCGTGTCTTTGACCAGTGTGATGTCCTGATTTCACCCGTTGTCCCTACTCCAGCCTGGAAGATAGGGGAGAAGGCCGATAATCCGCTGGCCATGTATCTTTCGGATGTGTTGACCATCTCTGCCAATCTGGCCGGAATCCCAGGTATCTCGGTGCCCGGTGGTTTCAGTCGGGATGGGTTGCCAATCGGTATCCAACTCCAGGGGGCTCATTTCAGGGAGGACTCATTGTTCAAGGTTGCCTATAATCTGGAACGAGGTTTGAAGCTGCCGCCACAACGGCCTGGGATTACGTAACGGCTTGAGTAATCATTGCTTGAATCAGGGTCTGGTGTATACCGTGTTTTTTGAGATTGTTAAATTTTAGGGTGAAGAGGTAGTGATGAAGATCCAGGTGCCTGAAAATATTGCATCGATTATTCCATATCCGCCAGGTAAACCTCTGGAGGAACTGGAAAGGGAGTATGGGGTCAGGAATTCCATCAAGATGGCCTCCAATGAAAATCCATGGGGACCTTCACCCAAGGCAATCCAGGCCATCCGCGGGGCACTTGAAAATCTGCATCGTTATCCGGACGGGTCCGGCTATTATCTGGTCCATGCCCTGTCCGAAAAACTTGGGTTTTCAGCCGAAGAGATTGTGCTGGGCAATGGTTCTAATGAGATTATCGAGATGCTGGTCAAGGCCTATGTCCAGAATGGTGACGAGGTTATTACCAGCCACCCCTCATTTCTCATGTATCAGAAGATTGTCCAGGTCCGTGGTGGGGTGAATATCGTCATTCCTTTGACGAGAATGCATCATGATCTGGCCACGATTCTGGCGGTTATCACTGACAAGACACGTCTTATTTTTCTTGATAATCCCAACAATCCCACTGCTAATCCGATAAAACCTACGGATCTCTATACCTTCCTCAGTGCAGTTCCGGAATCGGTTCTGGTGGTGCTCGACGAGGCCTATGTGGATTTTATGGACAGTGAGCTGCAAGTCGATATCTTTTCTTTGATTCGTAACAGTAAGGGTCGGTGCGGGGTAGTCTCTCTGCGTACTTTTTCCAAGGCATACGGTCTGGCAGGATTGCGCATCGGCTATGGTCTCATGCCGTCCCAGGTGGCAGTGAATCTCCATAAGGTGCGACAGCCTTTTAATGTGAATCAACTGGCCCAGATTGGAGCCCTTGCCGCCTTGGAGGATGAGGAATTTTATCAACAAACCCTGCGGCGTACCCGTGAGGGGTTGAACTATCTGCGGGATGAAGTGGAGAAACTGGGTTGTAAAAGTTATCCGTCGCAGACCAATTTTTTTCTGATTGATGTGCAGGGTGATGCGACGGTATTGTATGAAGCCATGCTTCATAAAGGGGTTATTATCCGTTCCATGAAACCCTATGGGTATACCGATATGGTGCGTATCACCGTGGGTAGCGAAGAGGAAAACGATCGTTTTCTTGCGGCACTCTCTGCGTGTCTGCTTGAGCTTTCCTATGTCTGAGAGGCGTGAGATTGTCACCATCGATGGACCCTCCGGTGTGGGAAAGTCTACGATCAGTCGGAGGGTAGCGGCCGCCCTTGGATATACCTATCTGGACACCGGGGCCATGTATCGGGCGGTAGCCCTCTTCCTCCAGCAGTCGCAGATAGATCTGAGCGATGAACAGGCCGTGAGTTCCACCCTTGCTGCTTTGGATTTACAATTGTTGCCGGCGGTACAGGAAGATGGGGATGTGGGGGTTGTGGTCAATGGGCAGGATGTGAGCAGCGCTATTCGTACCTCTGAAATGGGGATGCTGGCTTCACGGGTCTCAGCGATTCCGCTGGTGAGAAAAAGGTTGACTGAGATGCAGCAGGCTATCGGTCAAGCGGGAAAAATTGTTGCCGAAGGAAGAGATACGGGTACAGTCGTTTTTCCCGATGCGTGCTGGAAATTTTTTCTTGAAGCTGACCCTGAAGAACGGGCTCGCAGACGAATGGCGCAGCTTCGAGCTGCCGGTCAGGAGGTTGATGCTGAGGAGTTGCTAGCAATGATTGTCAAGCGCGACCGTGATGATCAGGAGCGAACACTGGCCCCCTTGCAAAAGGCAGAAGATGCAATAGTCATTGATACTACCTTTATTGATATTCAAGAGGTGTGTAGAAAGATGCTGGAGTTTGTGCAGACCAAAAAACTTTCCTGAAAAAAGAGATTAAACAAAGCATAAAAAAAGGGGTCCAATAAAAGGTATTGGACCCCTTTTTTTGTTCAAGACGGAAGAAAATTATTCAATAACAAAGTCATCACGTCTATTGCTTTCATAACTTGCTTCATCCTGTCCTGCAAAGAGTGGTCTTTCTTCGCCATAGCTGACTGTACGGATTCGTGAGGCGCTAACACCAAGATCAACCATATATTGTTTGGCATTGATGGCACGACGTTCCCCCAAGGCCAGATTGTACTCATTGGTGCCTCGTTCATCACAGTTACCTTCAATAACAATGGACTCTGATGAGGATTTCATGTACTCGGCATTGGCCACCAGATTCTGGGTCATATCCTGACGAATATTTGATTGATCAAAATTAAAATAGATAGGTTGAAACTGGACAGAAGAACGGCCATGTTGGCGTTTATATTCATCACTTTGTTCGTCCTGGCCAAAACTGCCGTTTTGTTGACTGTTGGTGTCGTCCAGTGTACCTTCCGTACTGCTGGCGTCTGGATAGTTAATATTGTTACCTCCAGAGAGATCTTCCCCAGATTTTGGGGAGGCGATCTCTTTTTTACTGCAACCTCCGGTAACAAGGGTGAGTGAGCCAATCAGAGTCAGAAAGAGAAGGGTTTTCAGGGTCTTATTTTTCATGATGTTCACGTTGAGAAAGGGAGAATTAAATTGTTGTCAGTCAAATAAACAGGTCATTAAAATGAAATATTACAAATTTTATGCGAATTTTACTATACCTTGAATATAGGAGACGTCAAGCAAATTTGGAGAAAGACCTGCGATTGTTATAAAAGTCTTGCTCCAGGCTTTGAAGCGTTGTAAAGGATTGACTTTTAAGGGATAGAAGAAGGTCTTTGCAGGTGATGTTGAAAACATAATCTGTTTTCCTGCTCCTTATTTCAAGGCCTTGTCAGGCGCTAGGATCAAGCATTGCGGGTTTCGATATTTTACGCCCTGGCTGTAAAATTGCCTCTAGGTCGTTACTCTTTTTTGAGAATTGTACCCTGATTGATTACCCTTGTCCTTTCTAAATTGAACAGTGCCTTTGTTATTCAGGCAATCGCTCCTCCTGAGTCCTTGTTTGATCATTCGCTGCATGATGAGGACGCACACGTTTTTAAAACAAATACTCTTTAGGCGACCATGGATATCACCTTTACTACACCCGCCCTGCTTTTTCCGGCTGTGACCTTTCTTCTGATCGCCTATACCAATCGTTTTCTGGCCCTTGGTTCGCGGATCCGTAACCTGCATGACCGCTACCGGGAAAACCCGGATGAGGTGCTGCTGGGTCAGATCAAGAGTATGCGGCGGCGTGTGATGCTGATCAGGAATATGCAGGCCTGTGGAGTGGCCGGACTTTTCTGCTGTGTGATCTGCATGCTTCTTCTTTTTTCAGGTCTGCAGCTTGCCGGCAAGATCCTCTTTGTGATCAGTTTATGCTTGATGCTTGCCTCACTGGCCATCTCGTTTCGGGAGATCCTGCTCTCAGTCGAGGCGTTGAATATCGAGCTACATTCCATGGAGAGTAAAGGAAAGGCGGGTAGAAAAAGTGATCTGTAGGCCATTGTTAAAAAATAACTTAAACAGTGCCGTACCCGTAACAGCTTCTAAATTATCTTGACCAGCATGCAGGAGGATAGCTTTGAATTGTCTCTTCACGGTAGATTATCATGCCACGGGCCAAGTAATTAGCCAGCAGCTTGGTGGTTGAGGCTGCTGGTATTGACTCCTATCCTTTTGGCCTTCTTTTCGGGCAATGGCCAGTGTTTCAAGAAGCAGTTTTTTACCAAGACCACATCCTGAAAATTGTTTCAGGATGCTTGATAGGCTGTTTCTGTCGTTTCTGTATGTGGGGGTAAAGCGCCCCAAGTCTGCAGGCTGTCCCGCTCTACATAGTGCATCCACTCTTTGCCAACCAGTTGAGTTTGTTGATCCAGAACCATTCTCCACCCATGTCCCGGTACATAAAGCAGTTAAAGTCCGGGCGGGGAATAGTGAATTGTTCGATACGTAATCCCTCAATATCAATACTGATTCCTTTAGAAGTCTGTCCACACTTGAATTCCAGATAGGAGATGGTGATGCTTTTCCGTTCCATGTGCGATAAAATATGGTAAAATATAAAAATAGGCGATTTTTATTTGGAAACGACGATTTGTTGCTGATTGATAAAAGAATATGAGGATTTTTCATAGGGAAAAAGAATGATTATGCACAGAATATATCTTGTTTGTCTTTTTTTTCTGATCGTTTGTGCTCCCCCCGCGTTTGCGGTTGAGAGTGACTCCGCATCAGTCCAGCCGACGCTCTGGACAGCCTCTCAGGCCGTGCAATTCGCCTTGACCCATAGTCCGGACAGTCAGGTGGCGATGCAGAGGATAGAAGCATCCCGGGCCATGCTTGATCAGGTTAAGGCCGGTTATTATCCCCAGATTGGTCTCAGTGCGGAATATGGGCAGACCAATAATCCCATGTACTCCTTCGGTAATATCCTCAACCAGGGGCAGTTTGACCAATCCATTGATTTTAACGATCCCGGGCGTACTGATGATCTAAACCTGCGGGCGGTTATGCAATATCGTTTTTATAATGGCGGACGTGATCAGGCCGGTATAGAGGCAGCAGAGGCTGGGGTTGCGGTATCGGAAATGCAGCAATTGGCGGTATCTGCCCAGCTGAGTTTTGAGGTGGTGCGTACCTTTCATACTATTTCCCAGGCAATGGAGACGTTGGACGCCCACCAGGCATCAATCAAGGCGATTGGGGCCTCTCTGGTCGTTGCCCGGTCGCGCTTTGAGGCTGGCGATCTGTTGAAGGCTGATCTGCTTAATATTGAGGTGCAGGAGTCCATGGCCAAGGAAAATCTAATTCTGGCTGAGCATAGTCTAGAGCTTGCCCGCAAGGCCTTTCTTAACCTTCTGGGGCTCAGAGAGGGGCAGGTCCGTATTGATGTCATCCAGGAGCGTGAGCAGGAATTGCCGGAAGATCGTGGCTACGAGAAACGTCCAGAACTCAAGGGAATTGAAGGTCAGATTCAGGCGGCTGAGGCAGAGTTGCGTGTGGCCCTGGGGGGACGCTATCCCACGGTTGATGGTCTTGCCCATTATCAGTATGATGGCGGTTTTGTCCTGAATGGTTCCGGAGATTCCTGGATGGGCGGGGTACGGGTGAATTATCCCTTGTTTACGGGGGGGAAAACAGAGGCCGATATTGCCAATGCCCGGGCTCGACTTGCCGGATTGACGGCGGCCAAGAAGAAGTTGGAACTGGCCATGGATTTTGAGGTGAAGCAGGCTGAACTTGCTTACAGGCAGGCGAAACAGCGTCTGCAGGTTACGGATAAGATGTTTGAACAGGCCCAGGAAAGTGCCCGTTTGAGCCGGGTTCGATTTATGGAGGGCGTGATTCTCTCCTCCGATCTTATGGATGTTGAAACACGGTTGACCGAGGCTCGGGTGCGGCAGACTGCTGCCAGAACGGCCATTCGTGTAGCGGTTGCCGATTTGCGCCGGGCCACAGGTCGTTCGCAGTTTTAGAAGTCGTAATAAAAGAGCTGTTCCTTTATGGATTATTGCTTACGGTTTCTGATAATATAAAATTATATCTTTTTTGTTTTAATAAGTAGAGAGGGAATGGCCGGTGATGAGACAAAGAAAACAGTTGATTGGATATCTATTGATGGCAGGGCTTGTGCTCCTTGCAGGGTGTAAAGGGGGCCATGAAGGTAAGCCAGTCCCGGAACTTCCTGTAGTGCAGGTAAGTGTGCAGGAGGTAGTGGAGAAGAGCGTCAGATCTCAGATTGAGCTGGTGGGAACGGTACAGGCGGTTGAAAGTGCCTCCATTGCCTCCAGGGTGAGCGGCCAGATTGTCCAGTTGCCGGTGGTACTCGGATCACAGGTGCAGAAGGGTGATCTTCTGGTCAAGATAAGTGCCGGGGAAATCTCGGCTCGGGTTCTTCAGAATCAGGCCCGAGTTGAACAGGCCAGGAGAAATCTTGCAAGGGAGGAGAGGTTGCAGAAACAAGATGCCTCGACTCCTGAGACTGTTAAATCCCTGCGGGAGCAGGCCAGGATTGCTGAAGCCGCCTATGAAGAGGCAAAATCAATGCTTCAGTATGCGACCATTTCCGCCCCGTTTGATGGGACTATAACACGGAAGATCGCAAGTGTTGGTGATCTGGCTTCACCTGGTGTTGTCTTGCTGGAACTGGAAAATGGAGAGGTGTTACAGGTGGTGGCACAGGTGCCTGAAGGGCTGATTCTCAAGGTGCACAAGGGAGATATCCTGTCGGTCTTTATTCCAGCCGCCGGGACAACCTTGCACGGCGAGGTGGCAGAGGTGGCACCGGCGGCTGACCCGTCCTCTCGTACTGCACCGGTGAAGATTAATATTGTAGCTGGTGTTGATCTCAGGTCTGGGCAGTTTGCCCGGGTGACTTTGACCGGATCGGATGAGAAATCTCTGCTGATCAACGAGAAGGCCGTTCTGTCTTCTGGACAGATGGAGCGGGTTTTTCTGGTGGATGATAATAATATTGCCCGTCTGCGTCTGGTACGGACTGGTGCGCACTATAACGGGCAGGTTGAAATCCTGGCAGGCCTGGTGCCAGGCGATCGGGTGGTTGTGGCTGGAGTAGAAAAGCTGCAAGATGGGCAGCCTGTGGACGTGAAACTTCATACCATAGATGGCCCAGTGTCGCATGAACCAGGGATGGTGCAGGAGCGACCATGAGCAGCGATAATTTTGATAAACCTGGTTTTGCCGGCCGGATAGCCGCAATATTTGTCAACTCCCGGTTAACCCCTGTTGGTATCCTGGCCTCTTTGTTACTGGGCATGATTGCCATTGTCATGCTGCCCAGGGAGGAAGAACCGCAGATCAAGGTTCCCATGATTGATGTCATGGTTTCCATGCCGGGCGCCACCCCGAGAGAGGTGGAGGAGCGGCTTTCCGTTCCTATGGAAAAGCTGCTGTATGAACTGCCAGGGGTGGAATATATCTATTCTACCTCTATGGCTGGTCAGTCTATGCTGGTGGTGCGTTTTTATGTGGGCGCGGATCTGGAAAGTTCCATTGTCCGCCTGAACCAGAAATTGGCCACCAATTTTGACCGTATCCCGCACGGGGTTTCGTTACCGCTTATTAAGCCGCATATTATTGATGACGTGCCCATTCTGGCCTTGACCTTTCACAGTAAGAGCTATGACCATTATACCCTGCGCCGGATGGCGGCCCAGGTGAATGATGCGATCAAAAGTATTCATAAGGTGGCGGAAACCACTCTGATTGGCGGGACCAGACGGCAGGTCAGGGTCCTTTTTGATCCTCTGCTCCTGGCCGCCCGCAATCTGACGGTGACCGAGCTGGTGCCGAAGATCCAGCAGGCCAACCGTCAGGATTATTCCGGCCGACTGGAGACTCAAAATCAGGAGATCCTCCTGCAGACCGGGAAATTCTTGAGCAGCGCCAAGGAGATTGGCCGACTGGTGGTGGGTATTTTTGAAGGCAGTCCCGTCTATCTGGATGAAGTGGCCCAGATCCTTGACGGCCCTGAAGAGCCTGATAATTACGTCCTTTTTGGTGAGGCTGGCGGCCATGGCCAGGAGGCCGCGGTGACACTCTCTGTAGCCAAACGTCCCGGGGCCAATGCCGTGAGCGTGGTGGATGAGGTGATGCGCAAGGTCGAGAGCCTGAAAGGCACTTTGATCCCGGCTGATCTTGAGGTAACGGTGACCCGGGATTATGGGGCCACGGCTGCTGAAAAGTCCAATGAGTTGCTGCTCCATATGGGGATTGCGGTCTTTGGCGTGGCCCTGCTCATCCTCTTTTTTCTGGGGTGGCGGGAATCGATGATCGTCATGCTGGCCATTCCCTCTACCCTGGCCCTGACTCTGCTCGTCTTTTATCTCTACGGATATACTCTGAACCGCATTACCCTCTTTGCTCTTATCTTTTCCATCGGCATCCTGGTGGATGACGCCATTGTGGTGGTGGAGAATATTGTCCGCCATATGCGTTTGCCTGCCAGTCGTGACCGATCGCTTGTTGATGTGGCGGTGGAAGCGGTAATTGAGGTGGGCAATCCCACGATCCTGGCCACCTGGGCGGTTATTGCCGCCATTCTGCCGATGGCCTTTGTAGGCGGGTTAATGGGTCCATATATGCGGCCTATTCCCATTGGATCGTCGGCGGCAATGATCTTTTCGCTGATCATTGCCTTTACCGTTACTCCCTGGGCTGCTACCCATATCCTGAAGAAAAAATGCAGTCCCAGTGAGTGTGCTGTCGATGATGGTCATACCGAAGATCATGCCCCGGATGATTGGTTTACCAGGTTGTATCATCGAATTATGGATCCATTGCTGGCGAGCGCTTCCTGGCGTCTGCTCTTTTTTGTGGTCATTATCTCCCTCCTGCTTGGGACCTGCTCCATGGTCTATTTTGGCGTGGTCAAGGTGAAGATGCTGCCTTTTGATAACAAGAGTGAATTTCAGGTGATCCTTAATATGCCCGAGGGATCGACTTTGGAGCAGACCAGCCGGGTGACGCTTGAGATGGCTGAGGTGATCAAGAAAGATCCGGCCGTGGTCAATTATCAGGTTTATGCCGGAACGGCATCGCCTTATAATTTTAATGGCCTTGTCCGCCACTATTTCATGCGCAGTGGTCCAACTATGGCTGATATTCAGGTGAACCTGCGGCCTAAACATGAACGAGATGTGCAGAGCCATGCTATTGCAGTGCGGGTACGTCCGGAGCTTGCACTTATTGCCAAAAAATATGGAGCAGCGGTGGCCGTCGCCGAGGTGCCGCCCGGCCCTCCTGTGCTCCAGACTCTGGTAGCTGAGATCTATGGCCCCACTGATGCTGATCGGGTGCGGCTGGCAGAAGCAGTCAAGGGGATCTTTGAGAGCTCCGAGGGTGTGGTGGATGTGGACTGGTACCGGGAGACCGAGCGTAAGCGGCTGGTGCTGACCGTCGATAAGGAAAAGGCTGCCTTAAACGGTATTTCCGAGGACGAAATAACCCGCACGGTGCATCTGGCTGTGCATGGGAAGTCCATTGACCTCTTTCATCAGCCTGCTGATAAGGAAGAGATCAATATGGTGCTGGAGCTGCCGCGTGCACTCAGGGCACGCGTGGATGGACTCCTGAATATCTCCCTGCGCTCTTCCTTGAATTCACAGGCGCCGTTGGTGCCCCTCAGGGAACTGGTACGGGTGAGCGAGGTGGCGGTTGATCAGCCCATTTACCGCAAAAATCTCAAGCCGGTGATTTATGTCACCGGTGATGTGGCCGGAACCGTTGAGAGTCCGGTCTATGCCATTTTTGAGATGAACAAGAAGCTGGCCGCGCTCAAGGGAGGAGAGTATGGTGGACTGCAGGAAAAGGTTCAGGTTTATAATCTGAGTCAACCCTTTTCCGACGCTGAACCCTCCATGAAATGGGATGGAGAGTGGCATATCACCCTTGAGGTCTTTCGTGACCTGGGGCTGGCCTTCTGCGTGGTCATGATCCTCATCTACATGCTGATGGTTGGCTGGTTTAAGGATTATTTCACTCCTCTGGTGGTCATGGCGGCCATCCCCTTTTCTTTAATCGGTATCTTGCCGGCTCATTGGGGCTTCGGCGCCTTTTTCACCGCCACCTCCATGATCGGTTTTATGGCCGGTGCCGGCATCGTGGTGCGGAACTCCATTATCCTGGTGGACTTTATCGAGCTGCGCATCAGTCATGGCCTGCCCCTGGCTGAGGCCGTGGTTGAGGCCGGGGCCATCCGTTTCCGGCCTATGCTGCTCACCGCCTTGGCGGTTGTGGTTGGTGCCTCGGTGATCCTGGCCGATCCGATCTTCCAGGGCCTGGCCATTTCGCTTATGTTTGGCGAGATTGCCTCGCTGTTGATCAGCCGTATGGCGGTACCGGTACTCTATTTTATGCTGAAAAATAAAAAGAAGGCGCACGCTTAACGCTTACGGGGACAGATAAAGCAGCTTTGAACGTCTTTTATCTGTCCCCTCTTTCATCCCCGTAGAAGGGCCTGCCTCTCATGCCTGCCCTTTTGTGCCTTCCTGTTTGTGTTGCCTTGTATTCATTATGAAATTAAAAAATTACACCCTGATTGCCACTTGTGCCGCCGGTCTGGAAGAGCTTGTCTTTGAAGAGATTGCCGCCTTTGGCGGTCGGGAGATCGTCCGGGCCAGAGGGGTTCTCACTTGGCAGGGGGATCTGGACAGCGCTTATCGGGCCTGTCTCTGGTCTCGTTTTGCCTCGCGCGTCCTGCTGCAGCTGGCGGAGTTCCCCGTAGCCGATGATACCGTGCTCTACGATCAGTGTGGTGCCATCAACTGGCAGGAGCATATGGATAACAGCTCGACCTTTGCCGTTGACTGTGCCCTGAGCAATTCCTCCATCACCCACAGCCAATATGCTGCCCTCCGGGTCAAAGACGCACTGGTGGATCAGTTCCGGGACCGGAGCGGTGAACGTCCTTCGGTTCAGGTTGAACGGCCGGATCTGCAGATCAGGCTGCATATCCATGATGATGTGGCCAGCCTTGCCCTTGATCTCTCAGGTGAGAGCCTGCATCGTCGGGGCTACCGGGTGGCAGGCACCATTGCCCCCTTGAAGGAAAGCCTGGCCGCAGCCATTGTGGCCCTGGCCGGTTGGAACAGGGATGTTAGCGTCGATACCATGTTTCTTGATCCCATGTGCGGTTCCGGTACCCTGCTCATTGAGGCGGCTCTGCTCTATGGTGATTCGGCGCCCGGTCTCTGGCGCAGCTATTTTGGTTTTATGGGCTGGAAGGGTCATGATGAAGCTCTCTGGTCCCAGCTTGTTGACGAGGCGGTCCAGCGGGAAGAGGCCGGACTCAATCGGCCGTGGCCTGTGATTCTTGGCTATGATGCCGATCCGGTGGTGGTGGCGGCGGCCCGGCAGAATATCGAAAAGGCGGGGCTCCAGGAGAAGATCAGGGTCAGACAGGGCCAACTTGCCAATTTGAAACGGCCGGCAGCCAAAGGGATTCTGGTCTGTAATCCGCCCTATGGCGAGCGTCTGAATGAGGTGGATGAGGCGGTCCAGCTCTATCGGGCCTTGGGGCGTGTGGCACGTGAAGAGTTTGTGGGCTGGCAGCTGGGGATCTTTATCGCCAGTCCCGATTTTGCCGATCGGATAGGTCTGGTGTGGCAGGCCAGTCATCGCCTCTTTAACGGCCCTATCGCCTGTCGCCTGTTGTGCGCTGAAGTGGCGGAGCAGGGAGCGGATCAGGAGTTTCAATGGCAGGTCGCAGCGGAGACCTTTCAGGGAGAGGGCTCGGATTTTGCCAACCGTCTGGCCAAGAATCTGAAGAAGATGCTTAAATGGGCACAGCGGGAAGGGATCAGCTGCCTGCGAGTCTATGATCGTGATCTTCCTGAGTTCAATGTAACCATTGATCTCTATGACAAGTGGATTCATGTCCAGGAGTATGCGCCGCCGGCCACCATTGATCCGGATCTTGCCGCGTCGCGTTTCAGTCTGGCGCTGACTATGATCCGTGAGGTCCTGGGGGTGCGCCGGGACCGGATTTTCATCAAGACCCGCAAGAAGCAGAAAGGAAAAGAGCAGTACCAGAAACAGGGCAGCCGTAAAAAGATGTATGAGGTGCGGGAGGGGAGATGTTTTTTCCTGGTTAACTTCACCGATTACCTCGATACCGGTCTCTTTCTTGATCATCGGATCATCAGGGAACGGATTGGCCAGCTGGCTGCCGGCAAGCGATTTCTCAATCTCTTTGCCTATACCGGCACGGCAACCATCCACGCAGCACGAGGTGGGGCGGAATCGACCACCACCGTTGACCTGTCAGCCACCTATCTCAGCTGGGCCAGGATGAATCTGGCCCTGAACGGCTATGGCGGCCCGGCCCATCTCACGATTCAGGAAGATTGTCTGCAATGGCTGGAAAGTGCGGAACATGGACGCCCGAGTGTCGCACGAGCCAAGGCAGGAGTCTCGACTTCGTCTCGCATATCTGGTGAAAGATCGACTCCACCTGGTCAGTATGATTTGATCTTTGTCGATCCACCCACCTTTTCCAATACCAAAAAAGAGAATCGGGTCTTTGATGTGCAGCGGGATCATGCACGGCTTCTCGAGCTTTCCATGCACCATCTGGCACCTGGCGGTCTGTTGATCTTTTCCACCAATTTCCGTAAGTTTGTCCTTGATGAAGGGCTGGGACTCCGTTTTGCTATCCGCGATATCAGCCGTGAGACCATTCCCCTGGATTTTGAGCGCAATAGCCGGATTCACCAGTGCTGGGAGTTCAGGAACCGTTAACAATGACAGGTCTGTCGCGTTCATGTTTCACGGTTTCTTATGCTTTTCCTGCCATCTCTTGGCTGGGATCATTGTATAAAAACGGTTTGGATAGAAGCCAAGGCCCGCAAGTTGTATGATATCATCTTGAAATAATGGTGCAATCATGTCCCTTCTTCTGGCTGCAGACATAGGTGGAACCAAGAGCGTCCTGGGGATTTTTGACCTTCATGATGGGCTCAAGTCAGTGGCCAGCATACAGGCCGTTTATGCCAGCCGTGACTTTGCTGGTATCGAGGAGATTATTCACTCCTTTCTGGAAGAGAGTGGCTGCACTCCCGAATATGCCTGTCTGGCCGTGGCCGGAGTGATTCGCCATGGTCAGGCAAAGATGACCAATCTCCCCTGGCTGATCAGTGAACGGGTGCTGGCGGCACGCTTTGGCTTTACCGGGGTCTGGCTGGTCAATGATCTGACCGCTGTCTGTTCTTCCCTTCCCCTCCTGCGAAAGAATGATTTTCTGGAGTTGCAGCCTGGTGCTGGCGGTAGCGGGGCGTCAATGCCCTGCGGGGTCATGGCGGTGATTGCCCCGGGGACCGGTCTGGGCGAGGGTTTTCTGCTGCAGAAAGGAGAGGTGGTCCTGGCCCAGGGGACAGAAGGTGGTCATGGCGATTTTGCCCCGACTGATGCCACTCAGGCCTCCCTGCTGGACTGGATGCGTCGGCACCATCCATGGCCCACCCCTGTAAGCTATGAAATGCTCTGTTCAGGGATGGCGATACCCACTCTTTATGCCTTTTTCCAGGCATCGGGGATGGAAGAAACTCCGGCGGTCAGTGCGGAGCTGAAACAAGCAGCGGATCAGACCCCAGTGATTATAAACAGTGCCCTTGATGATAAAGATCCCTGTCCCTTGTGCCGGAAGTCCGTGGAGACCTTTCTGGCCATCCTCGGGGCCGAGGCCGGAAATCTTGCCCTGAAACTGTACAGCACTGGCGGCCTGTATATTGGCGGCGGGATCATGCCGCGTCTGGTTGGCCGGATCTCTTTTGCCCCCTTGCTTGCGGCCTTCAATAATAAAGAAAAGATGGAGGCGCTGATGGCCACAATCCCGGTGCGCCTGATCACCAGAAAAGATACAGCTCTCTTGGGCGCTGCCAGTTATGGAGAAGGGATGGTGTTACTTCTGCAACGTAAATGAGAGGACATTATTTGAGCTGAGGTGTAGCCCCTTGAGTTTAGCAGGTTAATGCTCATGCTAAACTCTGTAACCCGTACTGTGTCTCAAGATTGATCTGAAACTATCAGAAAGCATAGGGATACTTCTAAACCGAGGTCGGCCAAGGAAAATATTTTCTACTAATGTTCTGGATAACTCAAGGATTATAGGCGATATCTAGATCTTTGAAAATCAGAGATACAGTTGAAATGTTTTTAACAGGAATTCTGGAAAATATGTCGAAGGGAGCCAGTGGCAATCTTAACCATTTAAGAAAATCCGCAAGTTAATATGTTTCCTGAGTATACGTAACAAAACCTGTTTTTTCTTATTAAATTAGTCAGTTGTATTTTCTTTATTTTCGCTGTTTTTTGTTCTCCAAGTCAAGGTATTTCCACCAAAGGGAGTGGAGCCAGGGACCGGTTCTGAGAATGGGTCCTCAAAAATACTCGTCGGAAGAACCGGTCCCTGGTGGAGCGGATCATCACCCGTCATCTGGCCAAGACTCCTCTGTGGCCTTTTTCATTATGTTATCCATCGCTTTG
>JAHJKP010000041.1 GCA_018821985.1 Pseudomonadota bacterium | reverse complement strand
CCAGTACCTGTGACCGGCATGTCCCTTTTTTTTTGCCTTTTTGTGCAGGATATCTTAGAGTCGTTTTCCATACGGTTTACTCGCTTCAAAGCTGTAATGATTGGAGGCAAGGGTTGAACATAGCGTTTTTCACTCCTTTTATATCCGTTTTCTGGTTTCTCTTATCTGATCATAATATGCAACAGATTATCCTCACATCATTAAAAAACTCGATCCTTGCCCAGGAATCTTTTGCCCAGACGCAGGGGGAGGTCATTATTGCCCTTGTCCAGCAGATGGTGACGACCATTCGCCGGGGGGGAAAAATTCTCCTCTTTGGCAATGGCGGCAGTGCTGCTGATGCTCAACATATGGCCGCTGAGTTTGTCAATCGTTTCTTGATCAATCGTCGGCCCATGGCGGCCCTGGCTCTCACCACCGACAGCTCGGTGCTCACCTCCATCGGCAATGATTTCTCCTTTGATGAGATTTTTGTCAAACAGGTGCAGGCCCTGGGAAAGCCGGAAGATCTGGCCTTGGGTATCTCCACCAGCGGCGGCTCGGTCAATGTGCTCAAGGCCATGGAGGTCGCGCGAGAGATTGGGATGGTGACGGCCGCGCTTACCGGCGGACTGGCAGGTGATGGCGGGGCAGTGGGCCGGGCAGCTGATTTTGTCCTCAATGTGCCTTCTGATAAGACTCCGCATATCCAGGAGACCCATCTCTGGGTGGAACATCTCCTCTGTGAGCTGGTCGAGAAGGAGATCTTTGGTGATGATGCCCAGAAAGATGCCTGATCCCCTTGATTTCAGCGGGCTGCGCACCTATTCCCTGCATGGACGGCCTTCCAAGGTGACCGTAGAGAACTTTGGAAGGCCCATTCCGGCCGGCAGTACAGTGCGGGCCCTTATGGATTCCCTGCCGGATCAGTTACTGGGCCGTGATTTTCCTGAACTGGTACGGCGTCTGGCCGCAGTCTATCGTGGAGGACATCCGCTTCTGGTGGGGATGGGGGCTCATGTCATCAAGGTGGGTTTGAGTCCTCTGCTGATTGATCTGATGGAACGCTCAATCATCTCCGGCATTGCCATGAACGGGGCCTGCATTATTCATGATGCCGAGATCGCCATGGCCGGTTTCACCTCGGAAGAGGTGGGCAATGTCTTGGGAGACGGAGCCTTTGGTGCGGCCAGAGAGACGGGTGAGGTCCTCAATGGTGCTATTAACCAGGGTGCCAGAGAGGGAGTGGGCATGGGTGCTGCCGTGGGGGCCGCTCTTGTTGCCGGTAATTTCCCCCATAATGATAAAAGTCTGTTGGCTACCGCCTCTCGTCTGGGGATCCCGGTCACAGTTCATGTGGCGGTGGGCACGGATATTATTCATATACACCCTTCGGCCTCGGGGGAAGCGATTGGTGCGACCTCCCATCTTGATTTCCGGATCTTCTGTGCCCAGGTTGCAACTCTGCAGAGTGGGGCCTATCTGAATATCGGTTCGGCGGTCCTATTGCCGGAGGTATTTTTAAAGGCATTGACGGTGGTTAGAAATCTGGGCCACCGGGTGGATGATTTTACCACCGCAAATTTTGATTTCATGAAACAGTACCGGCCCTTGGCCAATGTGGTGAACAGGCCGACGGCCGGGGGTGGGCGCGGCTACAATGTGACGGGACATCATGAATTGATGATCCCTCTGCTGGTTGCCTGCCTGCTTGATGAATTAGGAGCAGTTGCGCAATAACCATTACACCTCTGACCGTTTCGTTATCCGGGCCATGGATGGCCTGCTGTCGTTCGCTCCAGGATGGATGACGAACGCTCGGCTCTTTCTGCCGGTCACGACGGTTTAGAGAAAAACATTCAAACGTATATTCGTATCTATTATGGAACAGCAAACAAAGAACATAAAACCTGGAAAGGTCTATCTCGTAGGGGCCGGTCCCGGCGATCCCGGACTCATTACCCTGCGTGGTAAATATCTGTTGGAGCGGGCCGAGGTCCTTGTCTATGACTATCTGGCAAGCCCCAAGTTGTTGAAGCATGTGCCTAAAGATGCCAAGCTTATTTATGCCGGGAAAAAGGGTGGAACCAAGCATACCCATACCCAGGAAGAAATCAACCAGATGCTGGTTGATTGGTCCCTGGCCGGCAAGACTGTGGTTCGGCTCAAGGGTGGTGACCCTTTTATCTTCGGTCGAGGCGGTGAAGAGCTGGAAGAACTGGTCAAGGCCGGTGTCCCCTTTGAGGTTGTGCCCGGGGTGACCTCGGCTACAGCCGCAGCTACCTACGCCGGGATTCCCATCACCCATCGGGGCTATACTGCCTCCGTGTCCTTTATCACCGGCCATGAAGAGCCCGGCAAAGAGAACTCCAATATCGACTGGTCCAAGCTGGCCACGGGCGCCGGGACCCTGGTCATCTATATGGGGATCAAAAATCTGCCCATTATCGTTAATAATCTGATTCAGAACGGCCGCGATCCCAAGACCCCGGTGGCGGTTGTGCGCTGGGCCTCCACGCCGGAACAGCATACGGTGGTGGCGACCCTGGAGACTATTGTAGGTCGTGTAGAGGAAGAGGGGATCAAGCCTCCGGCCCTGATTATTGTGGGCGAGGTGGTGGCCCTGCGTGACACCCTGGACTGGTTTGAAAAAAGACCTCTGTTCGGGAAACGGATTGCCGTGACCAGGACGCGTGAGCAGGCATCGGAGCTCGTGGCTGCCTTGGAGGGATATGGGGCCGACTGTCTTGAATATCCAACTATTCAGGTGGAACCTTTG
>JAHJKP010000040.1 GCA_018821985.1 Pseudomonadota bacterium | reverse complement strand
ATTTGATCACAAGATAAATGATCCTGAAGTATACAGCATTGTTCAGTCATGATTGTCTCCTTTTTCTTTTATAGAAAAAACAGAACGTTAATGACCGAAGTATACCATATAATCGGCTTTCATTTTGTTACGTATAATTTGTTAATTTATGGAAAAGAACAGACACCGATGAAGATCAGCGAGACCTTACTGGAGATACGTGATCATAATCTGGCCGGCTACAAACCAGTCATTGATTATGCAAACTGGCGGGTAGCCATCCTCAATTTCAGCAATGAACTGCGAGCAGAGAAGATTACGGCCCTGCAGCGTCACAACGAGACCGACGAAGTCTTTGTTCTGCTGCGGGGCCGCTGTATCCTGTTTTTAGGCCAGGGGGATCAAACCATTACCACCATTCATGGGCAGGACATGATTCCTCACACCGTCTATAACGTCAAAAAAGGGGCTTGGCATTCTCACACCCTGAGCGAAGATGCAATGGTATTGATTGTCGAAAATAGGGATACGACCTACGGCAATTCCCCGTTCTGCTCGCTCAACAGCGTCCAGCAGGAAGCCTTGATGGAATTAACTCGCAGTTTATGGCCGCATCCAGGACTGGCCGAATAAAAATCATGCAAATTCAGAAGGGCCTCAGTCCCCTGTTCCCCTTCCGAAGACGCCCTCCTTCATGCAAAACAGAGCCCGCAATCCGGGCAGGTACTGGTGGTGGGGGAAAAGCTGAATCCACAAGCCGGACACACAGTCTGGCCAGCCCCTGGATCATACACAGAGCGGATATGGCTCAAATCATGATGGTCAAGGGCAGTAGTTCGTTTGAACTCCCTGGCCAAGGCCTCCATGGCTACTTCACCGTCTTCTCTTCTGATCTGCAGATATAATTCCGTTCCGCAACATCCTTTGCCACAATTGCCTTTTTTTTCGCCGGCAATCAAGGCTGGAATATGCTCTTTGGCCAAGATCTGCTGTAAGCTTTTCATCTCCAGCAATGGCCCTTTGCGAATATTCACCAAGTCATCATTCACTGACAATTCCATAGACCGAGCCACTTTCTTCTGCTGGAACACTGATTCTGCAGCAATCTTCTCATGGCCCGCAATCAACTCTACCGCACAAACAGCACACATCTTGATATCAGCCCGATATTCTTCATCACAAACCGGACAATACTTCAACTCTGGATCTCTATGACGCATTTGCCTTTGCTCCTTGTTCAGTTTCCACTAACCATTTTTTATTTTAATTTTTCCGTAATCTTCCAGCAATAGGGATCGACATCACGGAAGATATTGCGACCATACCCATAGGCCACCGCCAGACATCCCCCACAGACAGGCCGGATTTCACAATCCTGACAGGCAGCAGAGCCCTGACGATACTGCTCAGCGAGCGAACCATGATAAATTTCTCCCAAAGGTTGCTGGTACATATTACCAATCAGCGAGGGCAGCTTACGACAGGCGTGGACCTCACCATCAGGCAGAAGCGAGACAAAATTAAACCCCGCACCACAACCATAACCGGCACAACCTCCACGATACGGGATGGCCTGTTCATGGCGCAGCAGATTGAACAGATTATCTTTTACCCCCATGGCTGGATTTTTTGCCGCTGCCTGCAGATACTCCTGCAAAAATCCGGGAAAGACCTCTGGAGCAACCGAGGCCAGATCCGCTCCCTCACCAACCATGGCCAGACGATTAAAGGTGAACAGATCCACTCTCCCCCGCAGTAATTCGGCCAATTCCAGCACCTCATCCATGTTCGCCCGGGTCAAGGTCAACATGACCATGGAATATATGCCAAGTTCCCTTAAAAGGTCAAGGAAATCAAGCGTCCGATCAAAATGTCCAACACCACGGATATAATCATTCTGCGCACGCATCCCCTCCAGACTCACCTGATAGAATTCAGGTTGCTGCAGGGCAAGAATCTCTTCCATCCGCTTGCGCGGCATTGGATTCCCGAGGACTGCAGTCATAAAACCACGATCTGCCGCCTCCTTATACAGTTCGTTAAAATGAGGATAAAGCAAGGGATTACCACCGGTAAAGGTAACCTGCGTGAATACATGATGAGCCTGACAGAAATCATACAGGTCATCAAGCACCCTTATCCCTTGCGATAACTCCATATCCTTACGATCACTGCGATCATAACAGTGACGGCAGTGCAGATCACAGTCCTGAGTAATATGCCACTGCAAGGTGAATGTGGGGGCAGAAAAATAGCGTGGATCAATATTTTTGCTACAAGGAAAAGAATCCGGACGAACCAGAAGAGATCCAGGAGCAAGCAACAGGCCACGCCGGACAGCGGCAGCAAGGATATCATCAATAACACCCACAGTGACACTTGCCAAGTTGGCAGCCTCCCGCGAGTCAATCTTTTCGCTCACAATTTTCAGGGCCAGTAGATCATGACCGGAGGCTGTAATCGTCTGCACAATCTCAGTTCCCGGCCTTTTGAACACCAGAATCCACGAGTCACCCATCTCCGGGACAATGGTCTGATCACCAAGAAATGGTAGTAAATGGTGCCAATGGACGGGGACGATTTCCAAGGCCGGATTCACTATACATTCCGACGCTACCTCATCGTCCGGCACTGCTATTTTAGAAACCCAATACTGCGCATATTCAATGGCTGCCAGGTCAGCAAGAAATGGGTATTCAGGACAGATCTCCGACCTGTTCCGTATAAAGCCTGAAAGATCGTGAGGAGTATCAAACCCAAGATCGGGGGGAAGAAAACGGCTGGTGATAGGATAGAGAGTACTCAGATGTGTAAGCTTGGAAGTGGACACGGGCACGGGTTCCTGCAATATTCAGATAAAATGAATAAAGCCGGCACCTTAAGAAGGAACCGGCTTTATTGAGCATACATTACTTACCAAAAAACCATATGAAGCAAAATCGTTATAACTTCAACACTGTCCCGACTATACAGTTAACATCCCTCAATGGCAGCTTTTTTTGGTTTTTTATTCATTGCCTCATCAGCAGCCGTTTTTGTCTCATCAACAGCTTTGTCAACTGCCTCTGTACCTAGTTCTACTGCTTCTGTACCTGGTTCTACTGCTTCCACTGTTGCTTTTTCTTCAACCTGTTCTGTAGCAGTGCTCACGGCACTGTCCTTATTGCCACTTCAGCCGCTGCCTGCTGGTTTCACCACTTGTTCAGCGCTACCTGCGCTGTCTTTAGTTGCGCCTCAGCCACTACCCGCAGCATGGGCACCCGGCAGAGAAATACCGCCCGCGGTAATCAGCCCAGCCACCCCAAGACCGGCCAGAATTTTTTTGAGTTCCTTATTTGCCATAAAAACCTCCTCTAAAGAAAAAATGGAAGAAAAAAACACATAGAAAAAAACTATAGAGATAAGTCCTTTCATTGAAAAATCTTATTTCATCCCTTTTTCATTGTCAAGATAAGTATCATTTCAAGCTCACTTACCTGGTCAATATGGCAGAACTAAGATTGTAATGATTTATGTATAAGGCATTCTCAGTATCTGTATCAAAAGATAATGAACAAAACTAATTAAGTCCAATCGCACGAACAAAACAAGGAACAAAGCTTACTGTGACAATATTGCAAAAAAGTGTTAAAATATTAAAAATTTTTATGGAATTGGAGACTTAAACTTATCAGTTAAAGGAGCACTGCCATGAAAAAAAGAATTGCTTTCACCCTTATACTTCTGCTTTGTCCAGCTATGAGTTTCTCCGGTTCTTACAATTTCCCAGTACGACATGGCATAAGGCCATATGGATATCATTATTATCCGCCGCCATCTTCAGGAGTAAGACACCAACCTTACCCCCCCTATAATTCATATCATCACCATAACAATGACTGGATTTTACCACTGGCGATTGTCGGTACAGCTCTAGGAGTTATGGCCCTCTCACAGTCATACACTCCCCCGCCACTGCCGCCCCAGAGGATCTGCCGTGACACCTACAATTATTATGATGAGCATGGGCGCTACCTCTATTCCGAATACGTTGATCGACCGTGTAATTAAAATAAAAAGCCGGCAAACACGAGGATTGTTCATAGCAGATATTAACAAGCTTTTATCCGGAGACCCTTCCATCTGGACTTTTCATGCACTGTTTAAAAGACTCCGCCCTCAATTGTGTCATCTTAGGCAGGCTGACTTTCTCCTTGGTCATTGATCATCAAGGCCACATCAGCAGGAAACCCCGCCACCGGTCTTCGGTCCATTCTCAATGACAAGGAACATCTTGCGGACCAATTAATCCACTTCAACATGGCCGGTATCCATATATTTTAGGACCACTCACTATACGCAACAGACAAATAAAGAGGTTAGATCTTGAAATACCCGAGCAAAAAATTTTTTATTCTCGTCATCGCCGTGTTTTTCTTCGGCAGCCTGGCAGCCTGGCAGTTTAGCCGACGCCAAGGGAATGACACTGCCTACAGGACCGCCGGGATCACCCGCGGTGATCTACTGGTTTCCATCAGTGCCACAGGTACCGTGGAACCGGAAGAAGTCATTGATGTCGGCGCCCAAGTAGCCGGACGAATCATCTCCTTTGGCTTGGACGCCAAGGGTAAAACCGTGGACTACGGCTCCGAGGTTGAAGCAGGCACGGTGCTGGCCAGGATCGACGACTCGCTTTACGCCTCCGACGTGGCCCAGGCTGAGGCCCAGTTGTTATCAAGCAAGGCCGGCCTGCAGCAGTCCATGGCCGAGCTTGGTCAGGCGCAGCAGAACTGGAAGCGGGCCCAACTGCTCGGCCCCTCTCAGGCTCTGGCACAATCGAGCTACGAGGCTTACGAATCGGCACACAAAACCGCGCTGGCCCAGGTGGCAATGAGCGAAGCAGCTATCCACCAGACCGAGGCGGCCCTCAAACGCGCCCAGCGCAACCTCGGCTACTGCATCATCACCTCGCCGGTCAAGGGCATCATTATTGACCGGAGGGTCAACACCGGCCAGACCGTGGTAGCGAGCCTCAACGCCCCCAGCCTCTTCCTGTTGGCCAAGGATCTCACTCGCATCCAGGTCTGGGTGGCGGTGAACGAGGCGGATATCGGCAAGATTCACCCGGGCCTGCCGGTGACCTTCACGGTAGATGCCTTCCCCGGTGAGACTTTCCGGGGTGAGGTGGGCAAGGTCCGACTCAATGCCTCCATGACCCAGAACGTGGTCACCTACACGGTGGAAATTACCACCGACAACAGTGATGGCCGCCTCCTGCCGTACCTTACCGCCAATGTCCAGTTTCAGCTGCAGCAGCTCACGAATGTTCTACAGGCACCCAATGCGGCCCTGCGCTGGAGCTCGCCCGCCGACGAGGGCTCCAGAATGAGGCCAGCCGCCACTATCCAAGCCGCCAAAGACGACAAAAACATCGGGCTCCTGTGGGTGGTTGACGAGAATCAGCAGCCTCGCCGGATAGAGGTCCAGACCGGGGCCACCGACGGAACCAGCACCGTGGTAGAGGGCCCGGAGCTGCATGAGGGGATGCAGGTGATCACCGGCATCCGCCTACCGAATTCCGTCAATAGTAAGGACGAAGGAGGAAACCCCTTCCTCCCGAACCTACACCGCAAGAGAAACAGCTCCACCTCCGGCTCCAAGTAAGGCACTCATGGAACTCATCACCCTGCACGGTATTGAAAAGACCTACCAGATGGGCGACATCTCTGTGCCCGTGCTGAAAGGCATCTCCCTGGCCATCCGGCAGGGGGAGCTGGTTGCCCTCACCGGCTCGTCCGGCTCCGGAAAATCCACCCTGATGAACATCCTGGGCTGCCTGGACAGACCGACCGCCGGCGAGTACTGGCTCGAGGGCCAGGAAATTTCTCAGCTCACCGCCGACGAACGGGCCCTGCTCCGCAACCGCAAGCTCGGCTTCGTCTTCCAGAGCTTCAATCTACTGGCCAGAACCAGCGCCCTCGAAAACGTGGCTATGCCTCTCTCCTACACCGTCGAGGAGCTGAGCAGCTCCGAGGCCAGGAAGCGAGCGACCGAGATGCTTTGCCGGGTGGGACTAGGCGATCGGCTGGACCATTACCCCTCGCAGCTCTCCGGCGGCCAGCAGCAGCGGGTGGCAATCGCCAGAGCCCTGATCAACCGTCCGCCCGTGCTCTTTGCCGACGAACCGACCGGCAACCTCGATTCCCGGACCAGCGAAGAGGTACTCCAGATGTTCGAGCAGCTCAATGCCGAAGACGGTATCACCATAATCATGGTGACCCACGACCCCAAGGTGGCTGGACACGCCAGACAGATAATCCGCATCGAAGACGGGCTGATACTTGACAATACAACCGCCGGCGGACCAACCCCTCAAACCGGGGAAATCACACTATGAGGGTCTACACCACCGCCGGCATCGCCCTTAAGGCCTTGCGCCGTAATCCCATGCGGGCCATGCTTACCACTCTGGGGATTGTCATCGGAGTGGGTGCGGTCATCGCCATGATGGAGATCGGCGCCGGCGCCTCAACGGCCCTCAAAAAATCCATTGCCAGCATGGGAGCCAATGTCCTGGTGATCCGACCCGGTACCGCCTCCAGCGGCGGAGTTTCCTTCGGGGCGGGCACCACCACCACCCTGACCCCCGAAGACTGCCAGGCCATCCTGCGGGAATGCCCGGCCATCCGCAACGCCGCACCCATGGTCCGCGCCCGGGCCCAGGTGGTCTACGGTAACCGCAACTGGGTGCCCAACGCCATCTACGGCACCACCCCCGCCTATCTTGATGTGCAGGACTGGAGCACTCTGGCCGAGGGCGAGCCCTTCAGCGACCGGGACGTGCTCAACAGTAACCGGGTCTGCATCCTGGGCCAGAGCCTGGTCCGGGAGCTGTTCGAGGGCATCTCGCCCGTGGGTAAGGAAATCCGGATAAAAAACATCTCCTTCCGGGTGATAGGGGTACTCTCCTCCAAAGGCGCCAACATGATGGGCCATGACCAGGACGATGTCATTCTCGCCCCCTGGACTACCATTAAATACCGGGTCACCGGCACGAGCCTTGCCACCACCAACCAGAGCACCGCTGCCACCTCCGATACGGTAAACACCCTGTCTAATCTCTACCCGGCGGCCCAGCCCAGCCTCTACCCCGAGCACTCCAGCGTCCAGCAGAGCAACAACCCAATGCCGGTACGCTTTGCCAATATCGACCAGATCATGGCCGCAGCCAACAGCTCCGTTGAAATACCCCTGGCCATTAAACAGATCTCCGAGGTACTCCGGGAACGACACCGCACCCGCGCCGAAGAACCGGAAGACTTCAACATCCGCGACATGGCCGAACTCACTGCTACCCTCTCCACCACCACCACGCTCATGACCAATCTGCTGCTGGCCGTGGCCATGATCTCACTCATAGTGGGCGGGGTGGGGATCATGAACATCATGCTCGTGTCCGTCACCGAACGTACCCGGGAGATCGGTCTGCGCATGGCCGTCGGGGCTCGGGGCCGCGACATCCTCCGCCAGTTTCTGGTGGAGGCGGTGGTCCTCTGCCTCACCGGTGGAGCCATGGGCATCATCCTTGGCCATGGTGGCTCCCAGCTCGTACGGCTCCTGCTCGGCTGGCCGGTGGAGACCTCGCCTGCGGCCATTGCCACGGCGGTACTGGTCTCAGCCGGGGTGGGAATTATCTTCGGCTTTTACCCGGCCTGGAAGGCCTCACGCCTCGATCCTATCGAGGCCCTGCGCTATGAATAAATACAAGCGGATCGCTCTTTCAGCCCATTTTTTCAAGGAGCAATGAACCCCATGATCCCTCGCCTGCACCGTTCACCCTGCCGGACCTGTCTGGCCCTCTGCCTCTGCCTGCCTCTCTTGAGCAGCTGCATGCTGGGCCCTGACTTCCAACGTCCAGAGGCTAAGATTTCTTCATCCCAATGGTTGGACCAGGCCTCAACAGCCCCCGAGACCGCATCCAAGGCTGAACAGGAACTGGCCCAATGGTGGAAGATCTTCAACGATCCAATACTCACCTCCCTCATTGAACGGGCCATGCAGGCCAATCTGGACCTGCAAATGGCTGAAAGTCGTATCCGTCAGGCCCGCGCTGTAATGGGAATAGCCGGGGCAGACCTTGGCCCGGCGGTAGATTCTGCCGCCTCCTACCGGCGCAGCCAGACACCGGGATCCGGAAACAACACCGAGGCAACAACCACCAATCTCTATAAAATGGGCTTCGATGCCGGCTGGGAGATCGATCTCTTCGGCGGATTGCGGCGCGGGGTCGAGGCAACAGGCGCTGATCTTGATGCGTCCATGGAAGACCGGCGCGATCTGCTGGTGAGCCTGAGCGCCGAAGTGGCCGGCAACTATCTGAATCTGCGTTCCCTTCAACAACGACTTACCATCGCCCACCAGAATCTGAAGGCCCAGAAACACACCGCCGACCTAACCCACCAGCTTTTCGATACAGGCTTTGTCGGTAAACTTGACGTGGTGCGGGCGGAAGCACTCGCTGCCACTACCGCCGGGCAGATCCCGCTCCTTGAGGCACAGATCCGGCAGACAATCTACAGCCTCAGCCTGCTGCTGGGCGGAGAGCCGTCCACCCTGCTGGCAGAACTTACATCCAAGGTATCCCTGCCCGTGGTGCTGGCCACGGTACCTATTGGTTTGCCTTCGGAACTCCTCCTGCGAAGACCTGACATCCGCAGGGCAGAAGCAAAGATCCATGCCGCCACCGCCCGGATCGGAGTGGCCAAGGCCGATCTCTTTCCCAAATTCACCATCACAGGCAGCCTCGGTCTCCAGAACAACACCTTCAATTCGACCTTCAACCAGACCAGTAACTTCTGGTCCCTCGGCCCCGCCCTGAACTGGCCGCTTTTTGACATGGGCCGCAGGCGTGCAAATCTCGAGCTACAGAAGGCTGTTGAGGAAGAGCAGCTCCTGGCCTACGAGCAAACCGTGCTAAACGCCCTGAGGGAAGTCGAAAACGCCCTGATCGCCTCAACCAAGGAAGAAGAGCATCGTCAGGCCCTGACCCGGGCAGTGACGGCCGACCGCACTGCCGTGGATCTCGCCACCGCCCTCTATCGTGCCGGAGAAAACGATTTTCTTAGCGTACTGGATGCGCAGCGTACCCTCTATGTTGCCGAGGTCACCCTGGCCCAGTCGAACCGTACCGTTTCCACCAATCTGGTCGCCCTGTTCAAGGCCCTGGGTGGCGGATGGCAGACGGTGGAGACTCCACAAGGGGGCTGAAAAATATTGATGTGCCATTTGATATCATGATAAGAAAGAAAAAAGTTTTTTTCTCCTGCCTGTCCACTCAGCTACAAGTTCGGTCAGCTTATGGGCGAAGATGTCTGACAAATAGCCAGTACAGTGGGTAAATTAACGTATTAAATAAATTCAATAAAGGATAACTAAATGGATGTAAAAGAGGTGGTCGAGTATCTGAAAGAATTATATACGATACCAATCATGCATCGCCTGGTGGTAATCCTGATCTATGCCCTGTTGGCCAAACTGGTCGATACTTTTGTGATCAGGATTCTGGTAAGAATCGCCGCCAAGACTAAATTTACCTTGGATGACAAGATTGTTCCCATACTCCATACTCCGCTGCTGGTGACGGTCGTTTTTGTCGGAGTTCTGCATGCCCTGACCATGCCCCCCGACCTAGTACCACCCTGGGAGAAGGTCCTGCCCGCCACAGCCAAAACCATCATTCTCTTATTCTGGATAACTGCCATTTTGAAGTTTTTTAGCCTGGTTGTGGAAAGCAATATGCATGACGCCATTTCCCGGGGCAAAATAGGCCAGGATCTCTTCATGCTGCTCAAGAATGTGGTTCGGGTAATCATGATCATCATGAGCCTGCTCTGGCTTCTTTCCATCTGGCATGTCAACATGGCCCCCCTCTTCGCCTCAGCCGGTATTGCTGGTATCGCCGTGGCCCTTGCCGCCAAGGATACTCTGTCCAACTTTTTTGGAGGTATCTCAATTTTTGCCGATAAAACCTGTACCGTTGGCGATTATATAATTCTCGACAATGCCGAACGAGGCGAGGTCATGGAGATCGGCATCCGTTCAACCCGCATCAAGACCAGAGATGACGTGCTCATCACTATACCCAACTCCATTCTGGCAAATTCTAAGATTATCAACGAGAGTGCCCCCATCCCCCGCTTCCGGATTCGGGTACCGGTAGGCGTGGCCTATGGCAGCGTGCTTGATCAGGTCGAGGAGATTCTGCTGATGGTGGCGGCAGCAAACAAGGCAGTAATCAAGGAACCGGCGGCCCGCGTCCGTCTGCGCAGCTTCGGCTCCTCATCGGTGGATTTCGAGCTTCTATGCTGGGTCGATGAGCCGAGCCTGAAGGGTCTTGCAACCCACAACCTTCTCAAAGAAATCTACAACGCTTTTACCGAACACAAGATCTCCATCCCTTACCCGCAACAGGATATCTATATCAAGGAATTTGCTGACAGGAACAACGTCGATACACTCAAAGAGGCGTGTTGAATTTGCACATATTTTATGGTGATGCAGAGTCGATTATTTTGCACTCGACCAGCAGATAAACCCCGACGAGCTTTGACAAAAGGCGTCATTGTCAGACAAAATCCAAAAGATAGCCATTCAAGGAGCATCTTTTTGGTGGGCAGACAGACACCCTAAGTGGTCAGCACCCGGTAAATCTCCGGCATCCGCAGGGGCAGTTTACGGACATCATTGACAAAGATATAGTTGACCGGACCATAGAGGTGGTCCATATAGTCATGGGCCTGATGGTCGATGGTGATGCAGAAGGGATGGACACCGGCCATTTTGGCCTCCAGGAGGGCGTGGCGGGTGTCTTCGATGGCGTATTCCCCCTTGTAGTCGTCGTAATCCTCGGGTTTACCGTCGGTAAGGGTGATAAGCAGACGAACCCTGGCATCGGTCTTCGCCAGGAGAGATGTCGCATGGCGGATCGCCGGTCCCATCCGGGTATATTCCATGGGAGAAATAGCCCCGATCCTCTCCCGCACCCTCTCACCATAGGGCTCGCCGAACTCCTTAATGCGAAAAAGCTCGCAGCGGGTCCGCCGCATCCCCGAGAAACCATAGATCGCGTAACGGTCGCCCAGGACCTCAAGGGCCTCGGTCATCAAAACCAGGGACTCCTTGATGGCATTCCCCACCCAGCCGGCAGTGGAGTTGGACATATCTACAAGGAAGACCACCGCGATATCGCGCTCATCTCTGAGCAATTTGATAAAGAGCCGGTCCGATGAAGGCAGCCCGGCCCGGCCATCGGCCAAGGATTCCACCAAGGCGTCAAGATCAATATCGTCACCGTCACGCTGCCGCCGGGCAAAACGATCACTGGTGCGCATCATCTCAAACTGATGGCGGAGACGGTTGACCACACCGTGATACTTGCCCAGAGTCTGACGAATGAATCCGGAACGCAGATCAGGGAGTTCCTTGATCGTGACCACACACCAGTTCTTACGAAATCCCTTACGACGATGATCCCATTCATCGTAACAGATCGGGGCCTGTAACTCCTCCCCCTGCTCCGGATCGGGATGGGCGTCCGGGGCCAGCCCCTCACCGGCTCGGCCCACGGCGCTGCTGAGAAAGCGACCGGGAAGATGGCCAAATTCATCATGAAACTGTCTCACCTGCTCCGCCACCTCCTCGCTGAGTCGGACCTCCTCATTGTTGATGGTGATGAGTAGCGGGGCCTGGGGTTCAGCAGCGGTCCCGGCAAACTCACTGTCCATGATCATAGTGACATCCGATTCCAGCCCGGTCGTGCCGTTCTCTTTCTCCTCCTCCGAGCGGAGCAACTGCTCCAGTTGCTCCTTGGGCAGGGAAGCGAGATGGAGGGCCAGACTGTGAACCAACTCCCCTCCCTGGCGCAGAAAGCGCTGACGATGCACCTCCTCCACAGCGGACAGACGGATCTCTCCCTGAAAGAGTAAAGGCGTTATTCCCTCGTACTCCTCCCCATCTGCCTCATGGGGTGCATGGGCCGCACAAATCGCCTTGACCGCCGCGACGGTGTCTATCCCACTCACCCCCTCGCCATAGAGCCTGCGCCAATAATCCCTGAGAACCGGAAGGGGATCTTCCTGCCTCGCCTTGAGCAGGGATCCATTCAGAAAACGTAACTGCAGATCAGTGAGGACAGCTGCCTGAGGGCTGATATTTTTATCCTCCACCCCGGGGAGGATAAAACAAGGCAGCTTGGCCCAGGCCCGCATCAGGCCGGGAAGTGCCTGCTCCAGGAACCGGGCGGCGCGAACTGTTTCTAGAAAAAAATAGCAATCACGGGCAAAAAGAGGCTGAGGAAAGGAGGCAAAAAAGGTGTTCAACCACAGCGATGATTCGGAATCGACCATTGGTTCCTGAGCAATAGGGTCAGGAAGGGTGAAGGTGCCATTGGCGATATAGGCCCACTGGAAAGCAAGAATCAGTTTGTAGAGCAGGATATTGTCGGCAGAAGCAGAAAAGACAGCCAGTTCTGGTGGCAGAAAGATGGTTTCCGTATCGGTAAAAACCGCGTTGCCCGGTGCAATCAACAGATCCCGGCCTGCCACTCCCCGGATAAAGGTGAGAAGGCGGCCTTCCACCTCCCCCAAAAGCACCATTCCCGCGTTGCTTCGGTTCATGTAACCGCTTTCCACATCCCGCATAAAACGTTGCGCCGCCCGCAGACCATCAAGCTCGTAGCGATCAAGAATCTCCCCCACCCAGCTCGATAACTGGGAAAGAGGTAGTATTCTCAAGGTCTCGGGAATGATCCGGAGGAAGTCACAGCAGAGGGAATTAGAGATCGGCCAGATCGCCGGAATGCATTTGAAGACCTCCTGACACACCTCATCGCTCTGGTCAATATAGGGTTCCAACAGTTCCTCAACCTCCCAGTCATTGGGGATATCCGGGGCAACCAGATGATAGAATTGCTTGTTAAGGGCAGGAAAATTCATCATTAATCCAACAAAGTTCTACATATAAGACCACATAACTTGCTTAAATTATAAACGTAAAACCTTATTCGACATTGTGGCCAATAGTACTGTCAGGCAGCCTGCGGTGTAGCCGACGCAGGTACCGGCTTGAATACGAATTAAAATTAGAAAAGTGATCCGACCATGTCTTCCACGGCAGCAAGCATCTCCGGATCATCGCTGAGGGGCTCGACGACAGCGACCCGACAGGCGGTCTGGATATCCACTCCGTCACCAATCAGTTTTCCGGCCTGAATAAGGAGCCGGGTACTGGCCCCTTCCGGCAATCCGGAATCTTTGAGATTTCGAGTCATGATAGCCAATTTAACCAAAGAGAGGGCAATATTTCGCTCTAAACCACCCTCCTGGCAGACTATATCCACCTCCTGCTCGAGTTCTGGATAGTTAAAACTGAGAGCGACAAAGCGCTGGCGGGTCGAAGGTTTGAGATCCTTAAGGACACTCTGATAGCCGGGGTTGTAGGAAACTGCCAGCATGAACTCCGGCGGGGCAATCAATAGTTCACCTCGCTTCTCAATGGGTAGCTCTCGGCGATCATCAGCCAGAGGATGAATGACAACGGTTGTGTCCTTGCGCGCCTCAACGACCTCATCGAGATAGCAGATGGCCCCAGCCCTGACCGCCAAGGTTAAAGGACCATCCATCCAGACAGCCTCACCGGCTCGGATCAGATAGCGGCCGACAAGATCGCTGGTGGACAGATCATCATGGCAGGAAACCGTTATTAAGGGTCGATCGAGCTTCCAGGCCAAATACTGCATAAAACGGGTCTTACCGCAACCGGTAGGGCCCTTGAGGAGTAGAGGCAGACCGTTGCGATAAGCAGCACAAGCAATCTCTACTTCACTGCCCTGAGCCAAATAATAGGGTTTTTCTACAATTCTATGTTCTTCCAAGGGTATATTGGCTCCGCCCATCTCATTTCCTTCCTTTATTTTTTTATCGTCATCTTCATCTTCAGGTATCGAAACCGCGATACTTGAAAAGGAGAATATCATACTTGTTTAGCTATTACAGTGATCACGCAAAGAGTCTCCGTCAAGATGAGAATTAATATCATGTGCAAACCATGTATGCATTTCTTTCTCACTAAGCATAGCATTTTTTAGTAAAGTTTGAACAAAGCCCAACAAGACAGCCAGGATTAATCCTTTCGTAATCAATATAAAGTTGCCAACAATTGCATGTACTGAATATGTACACAAGTTTACGACGGTATTTCTGAAGGCTGTAGCAGCGGGAAAAATTCTGGTTACGAATGCAGCCACAATACGCTTGCTTAAACTGCTTGATATTCACTGTGAAAAAATAAGAATCGCCAACAAGGAAGGCAAGACAAGACTTTGACGAGACGGAAGGCACTTATAAAATGGAGACGACAATGGCCAAAATCGACATGATGACCACCATCAAAGAGCATCAGATACTAGACTATGCCATCCTCAAGGCCAGAGAATCTCTTTTTGATTAGAATTCCTAAAAAAGATCAAGTTCAGGCTTGATTGGACAAGTACGTCTGAAAAACCGGTATCAATCAGCTTAGATCTGAATTAATACTTGTAATATTGAAACATTAAAGAATATCTTACACAGAATCAGAACCAATAACTCCAATCCTGTGCAAGTTCCACTTGTACTTAATCAGCTTCAAAAAAATCTTCTTTGGCTGCCCCGCATTTAGGACAAACCCAGGTTTCAGGAACTTCTTCCCACGGGGTACCAGCGTCCACCCCGTGCTCATAATCTCCTTCTTCAGGATCGTAAATATAGCCGCAAGGGCATTCCCACTTTTGCATGACACGCCTCCATTTGAGAAAAGATAAACAGTTTTAAATTTATTTAATAATTCTAAGTTTATTTTTTGCGCTGTCAAGAAGATGGCACTGAGACAAAGGGAGTTGAAAAATTTCCATACAAATCCCTCGCACTCTTCCCTTATCTTTTTTATTCCTTAACTTTGCCTTCTCCTTCCTCTTCATTTTCTCCATGAGGTACACTCTCCTTGATCGCACCTACGAGACCAAGTAAGCTCATATTTTGCTTCAAAGGTTTCGGAGCGGCCTTGCCGGTGGAATCTGTCACCCTTCTCACCACCCTTGGTGAGATCCGCTTCCCTTTGGCGCTTGGATTCTTGAGCAGATAATCATCAAAATAGACCTCCATGGTATTGCTCTTGGCGCGGGGAGAAGGTGCAAGGCCGACATGGGCGCTTGTCCCCTCACCCATTAGCAGCAGCAGGATCCGTGACCGTTTATCTTCAGGGAAAAGTCGATACTCCTTATCCAGGATAAACTTGGGGGTGGTAAAACGCTTGGCATAGGTCAGATTCTCCTGGCCGTCCCGATAGAGGACATTGAAGATCAGGCCGTCTTCGACAACCCCGATCCAGGCCAGTTCATGGCCGACAAAGAGTTTGTCAGTCACCGGGATCACCTTGTACATGCCGTCATTGAATATCAACAGGAGCCGATCGTACTCGGAACAGTTCAGGGTAAAATCCTGCTTTTCATCTTCAGCCTTGATGTTATGGCCCAGAAAACCAGTGGCGCGCTGATAGCCGACCACCAGATTGGCGAGGGCCGCGCTGCGCACGCTGACCTCCTCAAACTCGCATAGTTCTGTCTGTCTCGGGTAGAGATGGCCATATTTTTTCAGCAGGTCACCAAGGAAGGAGACAGTGTATCCGACCATGTCCTTGAGGTGATGACTGATTTTCTTGATCTCGCTACGGATCTCCTTGATTTCCTTCTGCTGCTTATTGATATCATAGCGGGAGATACGCTTAATTTTAATCTCAAGTAAGCGCTCTATATCCTCGTTGGTGACTGGCCGAAGAAGCTCTGCGGTGAAAGGTTGCAAGGCACCGGCAACGCTCTGGATCACGGCCTTGTAGCTAGTCTCTTCCTCGATCTGTTTGTAGAGCCGTTCCTCGATAAAGATCTGCTCCAGAAGCCTGGCGTGCAGTTTTTCCTGCAATCTTCCGAGGTCAATCTCCAGTTCCTTGGTCAGATCATGGACAAGTTTCTGGGTATTGTGTTCCAGCACCTCTTCGACAGTGCAGGTGAGCGGGGTATTGTCCTTGATCAGGGTGAGATTGGGGGTAATGGCAACCTCGCAATCGGTGAAGGCATAGAGGGCCTCAATGGTCTCCTTGGCGTAGACCCCCCGGGCCAGATTGATCTCGACCTCGACATCTTCCGCCGTATAATCATTGATGGACAGGATCTTGATTTTCCCTGCCTTGGCCGCCTTCTCAACGGACTCGATCAATGACTGGGTGGTTGTCCCATGGGGAATGTCCTTGACAATAATGGTCTTTTCGCTTGCCTCCTCAATCCTTGCCCGACAGCGGATCCGGCCATTACCATGATCATAATGGGAGACATCCACCAGCCCCTTCTTCTGGAAATCGGGATAGAGGGTGATCTCTTCATTGCGCAGCAGTTTGATCTGGGCCTCAAGGAGTTCGCAGAAATTATGGGGCATGATCTTGGTGGCCATGCCGACCGCAATTCCATCCGCCCCGAGCAGCAGCAGCAGGGGAATCTTGGCCGGTAGAGTTACCGGCTCCATCATCCTGCTATCATAGGACTCAACGAACTCGGTCAGGTCCTTGTTAAAAAGGATCTCTTTGGCCAGGGGCGTGAGGCGGCATTCGATATAGCGGGCGGCCGAGGCCTGATCGCCGGTATAGATATTGCCGAAATTCCCCTGCCGTTCAATCAGGTATTCCTTGTTGGCCAGATTCACCAGGGCGGAGAAGATGGAGGCATCCCCGTGGGGATGGAGCTTCATGGTCTCGCCCACCACATTGGCCACCTTGTGGAAGCGGCCGTCCTCCATGTTGAACAGGGTCTGAAGGATACGGCGCTGGACCGGCTTCAGGCCGTCGTGGATGTCGGGAATTGCTCGTTCCCTGATGACATAGGAGGAGTACTCAAGAAAATTCTTTTCAAAGAGGTTATGCAGTCTTCCGTACTGTGAGTTCATAGAAAAGTTGAAAGTTGAAAGTTGAAAGTTGAAAGTTCTTTCTTGGGTATGGAAATGACAAATTCAGTTATGATTGAAAGCGCAACACTGAAAGAGCACGATTAAATCGTGGTCACCAGATGCTCCATGATGTACTGCTTGCGTTCCGGGGTATTTTTACCCATATAAAAGGAGAGGATCTTGCTCACCTCGCTGACCGTCCCCATATTGACCTGTTGCAGCCGTATATCAGGGCCGATGAACTGCTTGAACTCCTTGGGGGAGATCTCGCCCAGTCCTTTGAAACGGGTCATCTCCACATTGCCGGCCTTGGCGCTGGTCCCTTGCAGTTTTTTGACGGCACTGATTTTTTCCTTATCCGAGTAGCAGTAAAAGGTCTCTTTCTTGTTGCGGACCCGAAAGAGCGGGGTCTCGAGAATATAGACGAAACCGAGCTTTACCAGCGGTTCAAAGTAGTGGAGAAAGAAGGTCAGGAGCAGATTGCGGATATGGAGCCCGTCCACATCGGCATCGGTTGCCAGGATCACCTTGTCGTAGCGCAGATTGGAAATGGACTCTTCAATGTCAAGAGCCCGCATCAGGGAGTACATCTCTTCATTCTTGTACAACAGCGCCAGCTTCTGTCCCAGGACGTTCATGGGCTTGCCTTTCAGGGAAAATACCGCCTGGGTCAGCGGGTCGCGAGAGGAGACAATGGAGCCGGCTGCCGACTGCCCTTCGGTGATGAAGACCATATTGTCATTGCCTGCAGGCGATGGTTTTTTGCGCGTGGGATGATGCTTGCAGTCTTTCAGCTGGGGAATTTTGAAGGCTACTTTTTTTGATTTGGCCTTGGCCTCCAGACGGACACTCTGCAACTCCTTCCTGACCTTTTCATTGCGCTGAATCTTCTCCAGCAGTCTGTCCGCTGTCTCGGTATTTTTATAGAGGGCACTGGAGACCGCATCTTTCACCTTGTTCACGATCCAGGAACGGATATCGCCATTGCCCAGTTTATTCTTGGTCTGGGATTCAAAGAGAGGGTCTTTGATCTTGATCGCCAGGGTGCCGACAATGCCGTCCCGCACATCCTGGCCGACAAAGCTTTTTTTGGAAAACTCATTGACACCCTTGAGAATCCCCTCGCGGAAGGCGGAAAGATGGGTGCCGCCCTCGCTCGTATAGGTACCGTTGACAAAGGAATAATAGGTGTCGCCGTAGCCGTCGGTATGGGAAAAACAAAACTCCAGGGTGGCATCACGGTAATAGATGGGCTCGTATATATTCTGATCATCCAGCTCCTTGGCCAGGAGATCAAGAAGGCCATTGGCGGAATAATAGCAAGTCTTGTCCAGATACACCTTCATCCCGGCATTAAGGTAGGCATACCGCCACAACCTCTCTTCGATGAAGCGAATATCAAAGGTGAAATCCTGAAACATCTCCCGGTCCGGGACAAATTCTACCAAAGTGCCGTTCGCCTCGTTGCTCTCGCCTTTCTCCTGACTGACCAGCTCTCCTTTGGTGAAAACCGCGCTGGCAAACTTTCCATCGCGAAAGGCTGTAACCTTGAAGTATGACGACATGGCGTTCACCGCTTTGGTGCCCACCCCATTTAGGCCAACGGAGAACTGAAACACCTCGGTATTATACTTGGCACCGGTATTGATGGTGGAGACACAGTCAACAATCTTGCCCAGAGGAATACCCCGGCCAAAGTCGCGAATCGTAACCATCCCCTCTTCACCGATATGGATATTGACCCGTTTACCCGCCCCCATGATATATTCATCAACGGCATTGTCAACGACCTCCTTGAGCAGGATATAGATACCGTCATCGGGGTGAGTTCCGGTGCCAAGACGGCCGATATACATCCCTGGCCGCTTGCGGATATGCTCGAGAGAGCTGAGGGTTTTAATCTTACTTTCGTCGTAATTATGAGAAGATATTGTCATAATATGATATTAGATATAGGTTTTTTAAGGGACTTTTTTTTATACTCTTATTCAGGCCTTGCAATACTATTGTATTTCACTATATTAATCAACTCTGATGGCCATGCGTGAGCTGTTACGAGATAACTCCTTTTTTTACCCAGGTATCTTCCATGTATTGTTCCCAACCCACATTATCGCCAACCGTGTTGACCATTGCCGGCTCAGACCCTTCTGGCGGGGCAGGTATCCAGGCTGATCTGAAGACCATGACCTCCATCGGTGTCTATGGCGCGGCGGCCATTACCTGTATTACCATCCAGAATTCTCTGGGCGTCATGGAGTCTGTCCCTTTAGAATCCGGCCTTGTGGTCAGGCAGGTTCAGGCGGTACTAGTAGACCACCATGTGACCCATATCAAGATCGGCATGATCGGTACCATGGAGATCGCCAGGGCCTTGGGAAAACTCCTTGCAGACTATTCTGGTGAGGTGGTCTACGACCCTGTCCTGGCCTCGACCACCGGCCACTCCCTGCTCAGTTATTCCAGTCTTTCCGAGCTGAGCACGTATCTCATCAGCAAGGTCACCGTCCTCACCCCCAATTGTTCGGAACTCGAACAGCTCTGCCAGCAGAAGATAACAACACCAGAAGAAGCTCTGCGTTGTGCCGGAACCATCCTCGCCAGAGATGAACATCTGCGGGCAGTGATCGTCAAGGGCGGACATCTGGAACCAGACAGGACAGATATCCACGATTATCTGATCATGAAAAATCTAGAAATTGTCGTCAGCAAACGAAGACGCATCCAAAGCGCCAATCTGCACGGAACCGGCTGCACCTATGCCTCAGCCTTCGCGGCCTTTCATAGCCGGGAAAAGGATTACCGAAAAGCGTTTTTTCTTACCGCTGCCTATATGGACAGCATCATTAGCAAGAGCAGCTCCATCTCACTGGTAAAAAGCGGCGTCAACGGGCCGCTTGTCCATGCCCTCTAATGAGAACTATCCCCGACAATTTGTACCAACAGATAAGTGGCAAATCTGTTATTTTGATGGTCCCTACAGGGCCTTAATATAGAGCAGAAAATGACAAAAAACGAGACGGACACACTCAGTATGGACGAACGCGGAGCATGGAGGGATAATGTGCGTGTTGAGGGCCGGTGGAAGTCTTTGAAATACAAGCGGGGCTATTTCTATGTTTATGACTCCGAACCTATCTTTGATTTTTTTTTTCAGCAATAAGTTTTTTGGCCACAGACTGTCTGGCCATGGGAACAATAATTATATATTCCCATTACGGGGACCAGCCTCGGGCAGAAATCCTTAGCTGAGAGGACGACGATATAGATCTTGTTGCCTACAGGCCAAAAAGGAAGTGAGCGGAGGTTTGCTACAACCCAGTTCCCTGCAGACTGAGAACCAACTCTTGCTGTTCAGTGGAAAGTTGCTCAGGAACCTGAACGCCAAGCTTAACATAGATATCGCCGCGACTCCCGTGTGGGCCACTGGGCAGGCCGTGCCCTTTGATCCGCAATCTGGCATCAGGCTGGATACCGGACGGAACATTGACCATAAATTTCTTTCCCTCAAGAGTCTCGATTGCCACTTTTGTTCCCAGACAGGCATCGCTGAAGGAAATCCATTTTTCGCAAATCAGATCATCCCCATCTCTTTGGAAACGATCATGCTTACTCACCTCCACTTTGAGATAGAGATCGCCAGGGGCGCCGCCCTGAGGAGAGGCACCACCCTTCCCCTTCAGCCGTAGTTTTTTCCCCGCCTCAATCCCCTTGGGAATTTTAACCGAGACATTCTGACTTGTACCGTTGGCACGCAGGGCGATGTTTTTTTCGGCACCATGCATGACCTCATCCAGGGTCACTGACAGCTGATAGGTAAGATCTTGGCCTTTTGCCGGCGGCTGGCAACCACCTGTCCCGCAACCACCGCCCATTCTGCCACCACCACCCTGACCGAAGAAAGATTGAAACGACGGGGATCCTCCGCCCATATTGTTGCGAAAGGACGTGGAACCTGCACCGCCCCCGGCGCCAAATTGACGGAGAATATCATTCAAATCGAAATTACGGAAAATGTCTTCCTGGGAATAGCGTTGATGAAAATTGGACGAGCCAAAGGTGTCGTACTGTTTTTTCTTTTCGACATCCGACAGTACTGCATAGGCTTCATTGATCTCTTTGAACTTGGCCTCTGCCGTTTTATCCCCCTGATTCTTGTCTGGATGATATTTCAGGGCCAATTGACGATATGCTTTTTTTATCTCGGCGGGAGAGGCGCTCTTGGACACACCTAATGTTTCGTAATATTCCATTGTTGCTTTATGATTCAACGAATTGTGTTGTAATAAAAATATGTACGTGAATGTTCAATAGCTTAAATAATAGGAATGCATTGTTTATCAGTCAAGCCTATCAACAACAATGACAAAAACTGTTCTATAAAAATAAAAAAAACGGAATCATGGAAGATTCCGTTTCTCCTTTTTATCCACTTGTTTTATTTTTTAAAACTCAAAAAGGTACATCATCCCTACCCCCTCCACCCATCATGCCAGAAGGAGGTTCCGGATAGGCATTGTCCTGTGAACCGCCGCCAACCCCATAGCCCTCATCACCTGCCCCACCACGCGGACTAAGCATCTTCATCTCACGGGCGACGATTTCAGTAGTGAACTTATCATTACCATTCTGATCCTGCCACTTTCTGGTCTGGAGTTTCCCCTCAATATAAACCTTTGATCCTTTGTGAAGGTATTCACCACAGGTCTCAGCCAGTTTCTGCCAGGCTACAACACGATGCCACTCAGTTGACTCCTGCATCTGGCCATCCTTGTCTTTCCAACGTTCAGTAGTAGCGACATTAAAGGTGGCAACGGCAGTGCCGCTCTGAGTATAGCGAATCTCAGGATCTTTCCCAAGATTACCAATAAGCATAACTTTGTTCAGCATAATTTCTCCTGCACCGTTCGTAATTCATTGATGTATCATAAAAGACAGAAAGATCCAAAACCTTTGCTCAAGTCCCTGCCTGATTTCAGTCAGTATTCTTCTTACCATAGAGCGGGCGTTTTCTTCCACTAGAAAATTGACAAACACTGTTTACGAGCCGTTACGAAACAACCTGATCCTTTAGTCTCTGGCAAAACTATTAAAAAACGTATGTTCAATTTAATATTCTGAACTAACTGAATTTAAAGTCATTTTTGTTATATTTTTTTAGTTACCGCCAAAACTAAACCAAGTGCGGATTAAAACTGGAATACAACTTTTATTGGTTTTAAAGAGAGCTGAGGGTACTATCCGGCCCTCTTCAACGACCAGGTAAAAGGAGCACAAATGAAAGACTACACCCCGTCACCATAGAGCAACAATACCAGATTTTTGGGTTAAAGAAAGCAGCTTTTCATCGGTCGAGAATTACGGCGGAAGACCTACAGGTGCATAATTCACCACTATTTTCCTGCGGAACCACTCGGGATGAGGAGGTTTTTAATATTCTGAGAAAAATATTGACTCCCAATTGGCCGTACTGTAATATTTTTGCGGTAGGTAGTCATGTTTGGGGGTATTTACCATGGTCGCACCAGTTACGGTGGATACTCTCATAACAGATTGTCAGTCTATGAGACCGACAAGCAAAGTGATCCTGATATTGTTTTCATCTCTTAATAGCTTTTTCAGTCCCCGGAGAGATAATGGGGAAAAAAGAATTCCTACCACCTCACCTAGTAAAAACAGTCCACCCACTTGCACTTTCCAGAGGAGAGTCCGGCTCAGGGGAGTTGGTCCCATCAGCGAAAAATATCATTGCCATTGCCTGCGATCATCTCCAAGTACAGATCAAGTAATTGTCAAGAAATGTGGCAAATTATCTGGTTATCCGTTACAGCAGGCTAAACAGTATTGTTGAGTGGAGAAAGGCGCGTAAGAATAAAGATTGAACATTGCAAATACTGCTGCCAAAAAGCGGCAGGCAACCCCAACAAAAATCACCAGTAGATATCATTATTTTTCATTTTTAATCACCAGGAAAAGGAAAACGCCCCTTGAAAATTGTATCCATAGCCATGGTTCTGGCAGGTATTACCTTGCTTGCTTTTTCTCTTAATCCAACCAGAAAGATCTGTCGCAGAAGACATCAGCTTTACGCCTCTTGGAAGTTTCTTGGCGTCCTGATCATCTTCTTTATCGTTGGCTATATCCTCTTTCTTAATATGGCGCTGAAAGCCCAAGCCTCCACACTGGAGATGATTGTTGCCACCATCCTCTTTAGCGGTGCCATTTTTGTCGTCATGGTGGTACGGTTGAGCCTGGCCACCATCAGGCTCGGCGAACATTTTGCCGCCTTGGAACGGCACCGGGCCCTCCATGACGAACTCACCGAGCTGCCGAACCGTATCCTGGCCGAGGAGCAGCTCGATCATGGCCTGCTGATTGCCAAACGTCACTGTAACCCTCTGGCCTTCGTTCTCATGGATCTTGTCCGTTTTAAAGAGATTAATGATTCTCTGGGCCATTTTTACGGCGATTATGTCCTTCAGGAAGTAGCTCTTCGGATGAAGAGTGTGGTGCGGGAGTCTGACACCCTGGCCCGCGTTGGTGGCGATGAATTCTCCCTGGTGCTGCCCAACACCAGCCTGGAACAGGCGGTGATGATCAGCATGAAGATCGCCGACGCTATTGATCAGCCCTTTATGATTGAGGGGCATAGCCTCAAGGTAGGTATCAGTATCGGAATTGCCATGTACCCAGACCATGGCACCGACAGTGAGACATTGGTGCAGCGGGCCGATGTTGCCATGTATGATGCCAAACGCAATGATGTTATCTATGCTGTCTTTAATATCGAGCAGCACCGGACAACCTTTAATCGTCTGGTACTAATCGGTGAGCTGCGTGATGCCATCAACAAGAAAGATATGTTTCTCTGCTATCAACCGAAAATTTCCATTAGGGAGAAGACCTTGATAGGCGTAGAGGCCCTGGCTCGCTGGCAGCACACGGAGCGGGGTGTCATCAATCCAGATGATTTTGTATCTCTTGCCGAACAGGCCGGACTTTGCAAACAATTCACCAATCTGGTGATTGATAAGGCCTTGGAACAATGTGGAAAATGGCAGAAAGACGGCTACCACATTCCTGTGGCGGTGAATCTATCTCTCAAAAACCTCCACGATCTCGACTTTCCCTCGGATGTCGCTATCCTTCTCACGAAGTGGCAGATTAAACCGGCAATGCTTCTCCTGGAGATTACTGAAAGCAGTATTGTCGTTGACCAGGATCGGGTTGCCAAGGTCGTTACCGAACTTAAAAAAATGGGGCTGCAACTCTCCATTGATGATTTTGGTACCGGCTATTCCTCCATATCCTATCTGAAAAAATTCCCGGCCCGTGAGATCAAGATCGACAAGTCCTTTATCATTGGCATGCTCCAGAATGAAGACAATGCGGTGATCGTCAAATCCACCATTGAAATGGTTCATAACATCGGCCGCAAGGTGGTGGCCGAAGGTGTTGAGGATGAGGAAACCCTGCAGTTCTTGGAGGAACTCGGTTGCGATATTCTCCAGGGCTTTCATCTCTGCCACCCTCTGCCGAGCCATGAACTCCAGGATTGGCTTGAGACCACTGCTTGGACTGTTTTTAAAAAGAATAATGCTCTGCCAGAAACTCAGCAATCCGAATTGGTACATGAGAAGTCATACGTTGAGCAAACGTAGTGGCAGTTCCGATTTCCAGAGACACCGAGTAAAGCGGTAAACAATGGTTTCGCACCTGACTTCATCCCCGAACCGTCTGGTCCAGCATCTGCGGAATTCCTCCTCTTTCCCCAGGAGTATAGCCCATTACCTCCTGCCAGATCTCGTCACTCTCCATACAAAAATAGATGCAGGTCTTGGGATGTGCCCTGCTTTTCAATAACTTATAAACATGCTGATACAATTTCACTCGATGGGGGCGAAAGTAACGGCTCTTACCATCAAGCCCTTCGATGAATTCCTGATAATAGATTCGCGACAGGGGGAAGCGCCCTGTTCCAATCTTCTTGAGAGCCGGTAGATAGCGCAGCGCCCCCATGGAGATCCAGGCGATATTCTCAGCCGGCACCGTATCAAAGAGACGGGTGATGGTCTCTTCATAACCTTGCTCCCATCCAGGATGTTCGATGATGGGGTCGAAATGGAAGGCCAGCTTGTATCCCCATAGAGCACACTGCCGGGCGGCAGCAAGTCTCTGTTCAAGGGTCGCCGTCCGGATCTCTTCCCTGGCCATGATGGGTGTGCTGTTCAGGGACCAGGCAACAACTGTACGTCCCTTATGCTCAAGCCCTTCCAGGTTATGGATAACCGCGCTCTTGGTTTTAAGCTCCAGCACGGCCTGTTGCTGGTCCGCCATGAAGCTTACCAGGGTCCGACTGAGATTGGTAAATCGGTCAAGGGCCAGGGAATCGGTAAATTCACCTGTACCTATCCGAAAAAACCGATCAGGCTCCGCCGCAAAGGCCGTGGTCATCTCGCCTATCAGATCGTCCACATTAACAAAGAAAGTAAGCCATGGTTTGTTCAGGTAGGCCTGCAGAATGCAGTAGACACAGTCCATGGGACAGTTCATGCCGATATTCAAGACCTGATATTCACAGCAGCGATACTCCCGGGTGGCGGGACAGGGTTTGAAAAAATGGCCCCTGTTGCGGCACAGCAACAGATGCTGTTTGCCGACAGTAAGATTGTCGGGATAGTGACCAGAAACTGCCTCAATATCCTGATAATCAGGAATAACCGTATAAGGCAGCTTGGCCCTATCAATAATTTCTCGGGTATAAGGAAGATCCAGACAGGATTCTTCCACATGAATCTGCTTAACAAAAAGCGATGGATCGGCCCATGATTGACTCTGTGACATGAATATTCCGACCAGAAAAGGCCAGCCTCGTTATTGATATTTCTTATAGAGATTCAAATAGGTAGTTCCTTCATCACCCTTGCCATGTTTGATGCAGCCATGGCCATAGACCAGACACTTCTGCTGCAACTCTTGAAGGGCGAGTTCGTGCTGTTCTCGGCTCAGGCTTGCACTCTCCAGGAGACGCATAATGACATGAATGCGTAATTTATCCATACCAACACGGTATTGACAAGAGACCTGATCCTCTCTTCCCCCCTCCTTAATGGTAAGTGACTTGTCTACCAGAAGAAAGGGATACCGGCAGCTTGTGCGCAACCAGAAGTCATAATCTTCACAGCAGGGAAGCCTGGGCGAGAAAAGGCCTATAGTCGCAAACAACTCTTTTCTTACCATGACTGTGGACATCCCCACAGTACAAAGTTGCAGACAGTGATTGAAGATATCACCATGATGCGGTAGATGCTTTTTTTTCTGATTCAGATGCACACCCCCTCGTAGCCATTGTTCCCTGGTGTGAGATATCAGATAGCCTGGACTTTCCTCCATGGCTTTTTGTTGCTGTGCTAATTTGTCTTTCCGCCAATGATCATCAGAATCAAGAAAAGCGACCAGCTCAGATTGAGCCCGATGGATGCCAAGATTTCTGGCAGCAGCAGGTCCCCTGTTTTCCTGATAAAAAAAATGTATAGGAATGGTGCTGTGTTCACGCAGTGAGTAGACAAGTGCGGCCGTATGGTCCGTGGATCCGTCATCAATCACCAGAATTTCAGAACAGGCAATTGTCTGGCGTAAAACAGAACGTATGGCCCGTCCTAAAAATTTTTCTCTATTATAGGTTGGTATAATAACAGAAATTGCTGTCATTTCAGTGCATAACCGTCAATTAAGGGGAAGTGAAGATAAGAGCAACGTAAAAGGAAGTGGCTTTTTTCATCTGAAATACTGTATAATTAAAACTTTATCAACCATTCTCATATTCCAGAAGCTTGGAATTATGCCTTTAATCTCTTCCCTACCCTCCCATAATGAGCACTGAAATACTTATAAATGCAACAAGTTACGAAACGCGAATTGCTCTTGTCGAAAACGACCATCTTGTTGAGTTACATATCCAACGACCGTCGGAAAAAGGACTGGTCGGCAATATCTATAAAGGTCGCGTGGTACGGGTATTACCCGGAATGCAGGCGGCATTTGTTGACATCGGCTTGGATAGAACAGGATTTTTGTATGTGGATGATGTCTATATCTCCATGACTGAGCTTGAACAGAGGCTGCTTGGCCAGGAGCAACAACCATGCGGCAAGTACAATTTTACATCTTCCGTCTCCGACAACGAGATTCGCCGTATTTCCGGAATGAATATTGAGGACCTGTTGCGTGAAGGACAGGACATCACCGTCCAGGTCGGCAAAGATCCCATTGGTACCAAAGGGGCCCGTCTCACCTGTCATATCACCCTGCCCTGCCGCAATCTTGTCTTTATGCCTCTCACTGATCACATTGGTATTTCCAGAAAAATTGAAGACGAAACCCTGCGTCAGACCTTGCGGAATCGTATCGAAAAACTTCGTCCTGCCGGCACCGGTTTCATTGTCCGTACTGTTGCCGAATATGCTGATATGGAAGAGCTGGAAGCAGATATGGAATTTCTGCTGCATCTGTGGGATGAGATTCAGGATATCAATTCGAACTCTTCCGCCCCCTCCCTTATCTATGAAGACCTCGACATCACCTTTCGTTCAGTACGTGATCTCTTTACCGCCGACGTGAACACCCTGGTGGTTGACGACAAGAACACATATGATAAACTGTTGAATTTTATTAAAATTTTTGCCCCAGACCTGCAGCATCGGATCGTTTTTTATCAGGAGACAGCGCCACTCTTTGAGGCCCATGGTATCGAGATAGAGATCAGTCGAGTCATCGAAAAGAAAGTCTGGCTCCGCTCGGGAGGATACATTATTATCGAAACAACCGAGGCCCTCTCGGTCATTGATGTCAACACCGGGCGTTTTGTAGGTAAAAACGACCTTGAAGAGACCATATTTAAGACCAATATGGAGGCGGTCAAAGAGATTGCCTATCAACTGCGGTTACGTAATATTGGCGGGATTATCATTATTGATTTTATAGATATGGAGGATGAGCTGCATCGCGAAGAGCTCTTCACCTCGTTCAAGGAAGCCGTTAAAAAAGATAAAAGTAAGATCAATATCCTTAAGCTTACTGAATTCGGCCTGGTTCAAATGACCCGAAAACGCAGTTGTGAAAATTTGAATCAACTGCTTTGCGAGCCATGTCATTATTGTGCCGGTGAAGGCAGTCTGAAATCCAGGAGGACTATCTGTTATGAAATTTTTCGGAAAATATCCAGAGAGGCCTTGAGACATAAGGGGGACACGATCACCCTCAGAGTCCATCCCCGAATTGCTGATATGCTGTTGAAAGAGGAAGAACATGCTACCCTGGAACTGGAACGCAATACCAGAAAACGACTGGCCATCATCCCTGACAATAATTTGCATATTGAAAAATATGAAATCTCTTGGCAGAATTAGGAATCGTTACGACATAACCATTACCTTTCTGACTGTTTCTTTACAGATCCTTATGCCGGTCACATTATTTGAATAATATGATTATTTTTGAACGACGGCGTAATGGAATAACACTTCCGGTAATATAATTTTAAACAAGATCAATCAGGCTAAAAAAGGAGTTAAGAGCCTCATGGCAGAACAACGATTTAAAACACATGGTAAAAAGAGAAACTTGCTGCAACCATTTCTGCTTCTACTCATTGTGGCATTCCTGGCAGCTGCAGGTTTCGCGTCAATGACCCTCTTTGAAAGAGGAGCACCAGTCATTACCATGGATGAGATTCCCGAATATATCGGAGCAGACACCACCCTGGAATTGACCATAGCAGATGCAAAAAGTGGCATTCGCAGTATCCATATGGCCATCAACCAGGAAAATCAGAATAAAGAAGTTTTACATACGGACTATCCCCGCCAGGGATATATGGGAAAAGCCGGTCCGACAGAGATCAAAGAGAAACAACTGATTGATATCAAAAAGCTTGGGCTGAAAGAAGGACCTGCAGAGATCATTCTTGAAGTGCGTGATTATTCATTCTGGGGATTATTCCAGGGAAATCTGACACGTATTGCCAAGAATATTACCATTGATACCAAGGCGCCGAAGATCAATCTCCTCCATGCCACCCGCTATTTGAAACAAGGCGGTGCTGGGATTGTCATTTACCAGACAACGGAGGACGCCATGCATCATGGAGTCCAGATTAACGGAAACTTCCATCCTGGATTTCCCCTCAATGATGGGCGGGAACACACCTATATTGCCTTTATAGCCCTGCCTTATGATGCTACGGCCATTGTGGATGCCAAGATAACAGCTGAAGACCTTGCTGGAAATAAAACCGCTACCGGTTTTTCCAGCACCTATAAAAAAGCAAACCAGAGACATGACGACATTAACATCAGCGACGGCTTTCTCTCTGCAAAAATCCCTGAATTTGAGGAGCATTACCCGGAGATGAAGGGGGACATGATAGAAAAATATCTCTACACCAACCGGGATCTGCGAGATATAAATAATAAAAAAATTCATGATCTTTGTCAAAATCCAAGCCCGGAACGGTTCTGGAAGGGGACTTTTCAGCGCATGCCCGGCAGTCCACGTGCTGGTTTTGCTGATCATCGCACCTATTTTTATAATGGGCAGCCCATTGATGAACAGGTTCATCTGGGGGTTGATATCGCCTCCACGCAAAGAGCTGATGTCAGAGCAGCCGAGGCCGGCAAGGTTGTCTTCACAGGATATAACGGGATTTATGGCGAGATGGTGGTGCTGGATCATGGCCAGGGGATCTTCAGTCTCTATTCCCATCTCAGCCAGATCAATGTTACCATGGACAGCCAAGTGGATCAGAATACCGTTCTTGGCCTGACCGGAACCACCGGCATGGCTGGAGGCGACCATTTGCACTTTTCCATGCTGATCAACGGCGTCTTTGTCAATCCTGTAGAATGGTGGGATCCGCACTGGATTGCGGTAACCATTGATGGTCCCGTGGCAGAATCAAAATTCAACTAAAAAAAAGCCCCGTCCTTATGTTATTTTTTCCAGAAAGACGGGGCGATAATACGTACACTTAATCTTCTATCTCATAATCGCCCTGACCACAGATGCTGCAACGTAACATGGGATTATCCTTATCAAAGATAAACTCCCATTTTTTCTCCTCAATCAGCTCAGCCTGTTCCTGGCCACAACTGACACAGACCCACTTGTCACCTTCTTCTGTCTCAAATAAGTGCATACCTTCCTCGCTATAATAGAATTATCAAAATATATAAGGGGATCAGCTGAAAGTATTTTAGATGCTAAGCTTGACTCTCACTTTTTAGCCTTCAATCTACCTTCACCTTCTTTATAAACCTTAATTGTGCCAAATTCGCCATCAAAACCTGCTTTCCGTTGGATCTGATTCTGCCTTACCCGACTGATAGCCTCACCTAAACAGGGCACATCCGCGGATAATAAGTCGGCAACCGGGGTCTCAGTCAGGATCGTCAACTCGGAGCCAAATTCTTGAATAAGTTTTAGATAGTTCCTCATAACCGTTTTTGCCCCTGGCCCAACCCCAAGAAGTTCCGCAAGAATTTCTTGAAGCGGTATCAGACTGTAGACATCAGGAGCTCCAGAGGGAAAAACAGGAGACTGCCTGTCAGCAAGACAAAGGACTCTAGAAAGGACGCCTATGGTCATGGGTTTACCGCAGACCGGACAGAGTCCGTGCAACTCGCGACTTTGATATGGATCACAACAGAAGCCACATTTACGATGGCCATCGTAATGATATTTTCCCTCTTCCGGGAAAAATTCAATAGTCGCTGCCAGATGGCGATGGCCGCTTGCATCACATGGATTCTGCAAAGCGGCCTTCATGGCAAAAAAATCAAATGTGGTATCAAAGACATTGGCCTCCCGACACAATTTCCCTGGAGAGTGACAATCAGAGTTCGAAATAAGGGTGTAATGATCAAGAGCTGAGATAAGCCGATTCATTGCCGGATCAGAAGAGAGCCCTGTCTCCAGGGAGAAGATATGGGACGTAAGATCTCCAAAACATTCTTCAACTGAGTCAAATCCTGACCTTGAACCAAAGAGGGAAAACCAGGGTGTCCAGATATGGGCCGGGACAAGGAACCCTCCGGGGGCCTTGTCCAGAACTATCTCCAGAAGGTCCCGCGAATCAAGCCCGAGTATTGGCCGGCCATCTGCCGCAAGATTTCCGATGGTGGCCAAGGTCTCGTTGATACGTCCTGCCGAGGTAAAATCGGGGACATAAATCAGATTATGTACCTTCCTTACCCTGCCATGACGTTTATAGATACAACTTACCTCAGCGCTGAGGACAAATCGGGCAGGAAGTGGCTCTGGTGAGGGCGTAAAAGAAAAGGGTAGGGGAAAATCGGGCCTAAGTGATCCTTTCAACTGAAAGAATCCAGGTTCAGCAGGCTCAACTGTCTCTTGCAGTTCACGGAACCATAATGGATGAGTGAAATCTCCTGTTCCCAGAAGATGAACCCCTTTTATCTGAGACCAAGCTGCCAGGGAACGGATATGGGAACTCTTACTGGTGGCTCTGGAATAGAGTGAATGGATATGAAGATCAGCAATAAAACGCATTATTATCTCAAAGAAGCTATACACCCCCGGGCCAGGCATAGCCTACATGCCATACAGAACCTTACACATCAATTCTATAAGCACTTTGTGTCAATATAAGAACAAAGTTCCTTAAAATCCTGTTCATAGATATTTAGAAATTGAACGCCTGTTAAACAGAACGGAGCTGTGGGGAATTTTTTGGCCCACAACACCTTTCCCATCACCTTGATATTGAGTTCATCCAGGGCAATATCAAGCCTCAATACAGATTGCAGGGGATATGGGTCCATTGAATAAAAGGAAATTCCACCACCACTAATATCCCGACACTTGCAGCAAACGATATCCCCAACAGGCTGTGCATTATCTGATGGGATCAGATTCACATCCACTTCCAGATCAAGTGGAATACGGGGGTATTTTCTACGTTCAGAAGAATTCTCATTTTCCATAAAATATCCTTTCTAAAAAAATATCGATTTTATTGTCAGGACTGTACTTGGGACAATAGACAATTACTATGCCGTTACAACCTGCTGGCGGTTTTGGCGATCCAGCTTTGCAAGCAACTCCACAATCCCTTGCTCATCAGCAATCAATGTTTCTGGGAATTTACGGATAATTTTTTCACTCATATCTTTACAAAGACATCGAGAGAGATCCAAACTAATAACTGTGCCGTTATGCTTTCCAATTGCATCCATCCCTTTCACACCGTCATTTTCAGACCCAGAAAGCACTATTCCCACAACCCGTTCCTTTAAGAGTGGCGACAGCGACATCAACGTCGTATTAATCGCCCCTTGTTTCACAAAACTTGGATCACTCGTCACCCGCAGGACATAATGACCGCTATAAGGCGAAAAAGTCACTCGTTCCGTGCCGGAGAAGATATAGCAAGAGCCACCCTCCATGGTCAGGCCATCTTGACCGCGCACCACTTTCATGCCACTGATTGAACCAAGATATTCGACAAAAGAAGAAACTTTTTCCGGTTCGTCATGGATAACCACAACCACGGCCCCACCCATTTCGGGAGAAAGATAAGGAATGATTTGCAACAGATTAACATACCCACCCTCACCCGCGCCCATTACCACGGCATAGGAAAGCCGGCGGAATTTATCATCCGTACTTAATTTAATTTCATCACCACAGTGGCTGCAGTGCGCACTATCGCTCATTGAAAGTGTCTGCGCATCTACCACATTCCTGGTTCCGCAATCTTCACAAAAAACAAGATGCGGGACATTGCCTATCTCACCTATACCAAATACAGACTGCATTGGATCAATAGACTTTACGGTAATAGTTGCTGCCTGGGTCACTTTCTTGATTATCAGTTCATTGTCGGCGGCCATATCACTTCCCTTGAAGAAAGATGACTTGGCCACAAAATCAACAGCACCATACTTGAGCGCATCAAAAGATCTGGCGGTGCCATCCTGGCTTAAACTGGAAAAGATGATGGTCGGAGTAGGGGTATGAATCATCAGATGCTGCAAGGTTGTCAACCCGTCCATGATCGGCATCTCCATATCCAGGATCAGAACATCTGGACGGAACTTGATAATCTGTTCGAGGGCCTCTATGCCGTTTGCCGCATCATCTATTACCTGAATATGCTGCATCCTTTTAAAGATATCACGCAATATCCTGCGAAAAACCCAGGAATCATCAGCAATAAGAACTTTGATTGGAGAAGATGGCGCAGTTGTATGGGTCGTCCTATGTGTCAATAAACTCTTGCCTCATAAAAACAATTTCTAAGATAGATCGCCGGAGCTATTCGAACAAAAAAAGAACCTGACTGCACTCAATCAAGATAAACGATCAAGATTTGCAGTATTTTTTGCACACCTTCCCTCTCGGAAAACTCCAGCCGACAAGACAAAAATCTCAATTTATGCATTATAACATGATAGAAAGTGGAACTGTCAAGGGGACGCCATATCATTAAAGAATACGTAGCAGATTTTTCGCATTCTTTTACCGTCAAACATAAAGGTCATGTCTATGGATATACTCAAGGATAGCAGAAGGCACAAGTCCTTCAACTGGTATATTGGCTTTGATGCTCTGACGAATATGGGAGGAAGAAATATCAACAAGTGACATTGAAGGAAGAAGAGGGGAATAAATTTTTTTCTGAAAAGAAGGATGAAACCAGATTTGGAAGGAATCGTCCGGTTTATAGCCAAGTGTTGTAATGAGATCTTTCACTTTGCAGGAATCGCTCCCTGTCCTGGCCAGTACCACCAAATGAGTAGCCTCAAGAACCTGCCTGTATAATTTCCAGGTGCTGATATCGAGAAATGCATCCGCACCGATAATGAAAAAAAAGTCCGTAGCAATCGTTGCATGACTATCCAAATACCGTAAGGTATCAATGGTATAGGACGGTCCAGGCAGACTGGCCTCAATGGTGGAAAGCTTGAATTCAGGCCTTCCTGCCAGGGCCAGTTGAATCATACTGGCCCGATGGTTAAAATTGGCCACCGCTTTACAACTCTTATGAGGAGGAACGGCTGCGGGAATAAACATGACCTCCTGCAGATCGCAAAAATTCTTGGCAATGTCGGCAATCTGCAGATGGCCATTATGAATAGGATCAAAGGTACCTCCGAGGAGCCCTACGCGTTGATTCAACTCCGTACCTGCCCGGCACCATAAATAATAAATTTCTTGGTGGTAAGCTCGGAGAGCCCCATGGGGCCGTAGGCATGTAACTTCGTTGTGCTGATTCCTATTTCCGCTCCCAGGCCAAGCTGTCCACCATCGTTGAATCTGGTAGAGGCATTGACCATTACTGCCGAGGCATCAACCTCAGCCAAAAAACGCTGGGCATTGCTGTAATCTTCAGTAATGATGACTTCCGTGTGTTGAGATCCATAATCAGCCATATAGGACATGGCTTCATCAAGGGAACCGACAACCTTCACGCAGAGAATCAGGTCAAGAAATTCAGTCCCCCAGTCAGCCGCGGAAGCGAGCTTGATTGTGGAGGCCAGGGCAACGCTCTCAACACAGCCACGAAGCTCCACACCGGCCATTTGGAGTTCTTCAGCAATGAGCGGCAGATAACTGGCAGCAATATCGCGATGAATGAGCAACCCTTCAAGGGCATTACAGACGCCAGGCCGCTGGGTCTTGGAATTCATGATAACCGGGGTGGCTTTTAAAAGGTCGGCACTGCTGTCAACAAAGATATGACAAACCCCTTTGTAGTGCTTTAAGACCGGAATCCGTGACGTTTCCGAGACAAAGCGGATCAGGCCTTCACCTCCGCGTGGAATAATCAGATCAATGAACTTTTCCTGGGCCAGAAGCGTTGTCACTGCCGCGCGATCAGTTACCGGAACGACCTGGATGGCCGCAGGATCAATATTACTGGCGACAAGGACTCCTTGCAGCACTTCTGCCAGGGCGAGATTGGAATGAATAGCCTCTGACCCCCCTCTTAAAATAATGGCATTGCCGGCCTTCAGGCAAAGAGCCGCTGCATCCACGGTCACATTGGGACGGGACTCATAAATCATCCCGATCACCCCCAGGGGTATCCGCATCCTCCCCACCATTAAGCCATTGGGTCTTTTGCTAAGATTTAAAACCTCACCCACGGGATCCGGCAGGGCGGCAACCTCCAACAGGCCATTAATCATGGAGGCCATGACCTTATCTGAGAGTTCCAGACGGTCCAGCATGGCCGCAGATAATCCTTTTTTTTGTCCAGCCAGCAAATCTTTCTGGTTTTGTTGCTGGATAAACGGCCGTTTTGCCTCAAGTGCCTCAGCCATCTGCCGGAGAAGATTATTCTTGGTTTCAGTGGATAAAGAAATCAGGGTTCTGGCCGCCTTTTTTGCCTTCTGGGCCATCAGCTGAATGCTCTCATCAATTTCTTTATTTTGTGACATTTTGATTCCTACTCCTATAATAGAACTAAGTTATCTCGATGGATAACCTCATCGCAATCCTTAAATCCAAGCAGGGACTCAATCTCATCAGAATGATACTTCTTGATGATATCAAGGTTAAGAGAACTATAATTAACCAGTCCTGCCGCTATCAGTTTATTGTTGATATCAAGACAATGGACGGCATCCCCTACCCCGAATTCACCCCGCACCTCAAGAATCCCCGAAGAAAGAAGACTCTTGCCATGTCGACTGAGAGCAGCACAGGCCCCATCGTCAAGGACCAGGTAGCCTTTAGGTCGTAACACATAGGCAATCCAGTGCTTGCGGCGGTGAATTTTGTCTTCGGCCGGAAGAAAGAAGGTCCCGATCATTTCCCCACTGAATAGTTTCTGCAGGATCGAGTCCTTGCGGCCAGGCCCTATAAACGAGCAGCCTCCACCTGCTGCCACCATCTTCGCTGCACGAATTTTGGACTGCATGCCTCCAGTGCCAAGGGCACTTTTCATATTACCGGCCATGGCCTCAATCTCCGGGGTAACCCGGGCAACGGTATAAACAGGGCGGGCTGAAGGATCGGAGAGCGGGTTGCCGGTATAGAGGCAATCGACATCAGTGAGACAGATAAACATATCGGCCTCAATAAGATTGGTGATCAGGGCTCCCAAGGTATCATTATCCCCAAAACGAAGTTCTTCGCCTGAGACAGGATCATTCTCATTGATTATGGGAATAGCCCCGAAACGAAACAGGGTGTGGATGGTGTTGCGGACATTGAGATATCTGTCACGGCTTGCAAGATCGGCGTGCGTCAGCAGGAGTTGACTGATGATCTTGCCGTGTCGTTGAAAGGCCTCGTCATAGGTCTGCATCAAACAGGACTGACCAATGGCAGCCAGGGCCTGCTTTTCCTGGAGACCAATTTTAAGGGTATCACTGAGGACAATTTTTTTTCGGCCGGCGGCAACGGCTCCAGAGGTAACAAGAATGACCTCACGTCCACTGTCCTTGAGAAAGGACAAGTCACGGGCAATGTTTTCTACAACATTTTGATTGATGCCAGACTCGTTAGTAAGAACGGCACTGCCGACCTTAACGACAATACGTTTGGCCTTGTCAAAGAGGGTCTGACGATAATAGAGGCCGTCCTCTCTGCTGATCTGAGTAGTCATGATCAAATAAAACCCAATCTATCATAGAGTACCCAATATTTTACACAGGGTACGTATTGTAAAAGTTATTCCCCATCTACTTCAGGTGTCGCATCTTCCTGATCATCATTTTCTTGTTTCTGGCGATCAAGCTTCCTTAAATCCTCAAGTTTTTCTTCTATGAGATCTTTAACCTGTTGAATTCCCTCCCCGGTAAGACCAGAAATAAGGACTGTCTGGAAACCAAGGTCGGTAAAAGAAGCCACTGCCGCCTTTACATGTTCAGGATCAGCAATGTCAATTTTATTCAAGACAAGAATCTGGGTTCTGTCAAGGAGATCTTCCCGGTAGGATCGCAGTTCATTCTCAATAACCTGAAAGTCTGTTTGCACATCATCTGAAGAGACATCAATTACATGCAGCAGAATACGGGTTCGCTCAATGTGCCGCAGGAAGGTGTGCCCCAGACCAGCACCATCATGTGCTCCCTCAATAAGTCCAGGTATATCTGCGATGATACATGGTTCTTCATACTTGAACTGGAGAACACCGAGCTGAGGCTCAAGGGTTGTGAAGGGATAACTGGCCACCTTGGGATTAGCCGCAGATAGCCTGGAGAGAAGGGTTGACTTACCGGCATTGGGAAGGCCTACCAGGCCGACATCGGCAATAAGCTTCAATTCGATTCGCAACCAGTGTTCTTCGCCCTCTCTCCCTTTTGTGGCAAAACGAGGTGTACGGTTAGAGCCACTTGAAAAATGAGCATTGCCAAGACCGCCGTCGCCACCTCTGGCCCCCAGGTACGTCTCTCCATCTGTCAACAGCTCGGCAAGCACCTCTCTCGTCTCACTATCTTTTATCACCGAGCCAACAGGTACCATCATGTGACAGTCATTCCCATTACGACCATGCATGTCTTTGCTCTGGCCGTTGCCCCCCCTCTCCGCCTTGAAATGGGAACGATAGCGGAAATCGATCAGGGATTGCAGTCTATTTGATGCCTCAATAATAACACTGCCGCCCTTGCCGCCATCACCACCACTTGGACCGCCCTTGGGCACATACTTCTCACGACGAAAACTGACACAGCCATTGCCGCCATCACCAGCCTTTACGAAAAATTTTGCTTCATCAACAAAGGCCATTTTTATTTAAACCCCTTCAGAAATAACATATAAAAAAAAAGCTCGACAATCAATAAGGATCATTGAAGTCGAGCCTAAACCTGTTCTGGAGCCATGTCTCTTGAGATGGCTCCAGGAAGGGAACTAGAGCAATAATCAAACTGCGGGATAGATGCTGACCCGCTTTTTGTTGCGACCGAAATCTTCAAAGGTCACAACACCATCAACCTTGGCAAACAGGGTATAGTCTCGACCACAGCCCACATTGGTTCCAGGATGGATCTTGGTGCCAACCTGCCGAACCAGAATACTCCCGGCCGTGACATTCTGTCCACCGAATCTTTTTACTCCCCGCCTCTGCCCTGCACTGTCGCGACCGTTCCTGGAACTGCCGCCCGCCTTCTTATGTGCCATGATCTACTCCTTTTTACCAGGTAACGTACTTTACCGGGTATGTGCTTTTCGTTTTGTATATAAGATGGTGTAAAACTCTTATGCGTTGATTTCCTGAATCTGCAGTGCGGTATAAAGCTGCCGATGGCCATTTTTTACTTTATAGCCCTGACGTTTCTTTTTCTTGAAGACAAGAATTTTTTTGGCCTTTCCCTGCTCGGCGATTCGGGCTACAACCTTGGCATTCTCCAGAACCGGACGACCAATCTGAGCATTCTCTCCATCAACCACCATCAAGACATCACTTAATTCAATGACATCCCCAACATTCCCATTTATTTTTTCTACCCGCAGCTGATCTCCACAAGCTACCTGATACTGCTTTCCACCGGTACGTACTATTGCATACATTATAGATCCCTCTTTGGAAAAAACCTGAATATATCACCATTCACAACTACGAGAAACAATATAAAAGACTCTTTTTTTCAGCAAATGTCAATCTTTTTTTCCCTATTAGTTCAATGTGGTATAGGGCAGAAGATTAAATAAAGGGCACTTTCCAGAAAAACATTTATAATATGAAACTTATTATTTTTCATGAAAAATTAAAAAAATCAGGTTTGCATGGAATCAGGTAAATCACAGAAAAGAGCTGATAATTTAAAAACAGAAGGCACTGTCACGGCAGAGACGAAAGGATCAGACCTTCATCTTTACTTCAAAGGACAATGGACAATCCACAGTGCTTTTCCTTCCTTCATTGAATTCAAGTCTTTTTTTACCAATAAAATCATCTCAATCTCTTTTAATACTGAAGACCTGCAGGCATGGGACAGTCGCTTTCTTATAATTTTAGATGATATCAAGGCATATGCAAGCCTGAACAATATCCTTTTTATTACCGAGGGCCTGCCATCCGGAGTGGAACGCCTCTTAGCACTGGCCTCTGCATCTCCCGAGAAGGTCCCGTTCAAACCAGACGACAGAAGCCAATCTTTCCTTGAAACCGTTGGCGATAAGACCTCCCATCTGATCAAGGACTGCAGTGAGTTCCTCTTCTTTACCGGCACGATCACCCTCAGTTATCTCCGGCTCTTTTCAGGAAAGGCCCAGTTTCTCAAGTCTGACTTCCTCGGTTTTCTTGAAGAGTGCGGTCCGGCGGCACTGCCCATTGTGTCACTTATCTCTGTGCTGGTTGGCGTCATCCTTGCTTTTGTGGGAGCAGTGCAGTTACAGTTATTCGGGGCAGAGATCTATATTGCCAATCTGGTTGGTCTTGGCATGACCAGGGAAATGGGGGCGATGATGGCTGCTATTATTATGGCCGGTAGGACCGGAGCCGCCTTTGCCGCTCAACTTGGCACCATGCAGGTAAATGAAGAGATTGATGCTCTTCAGACCATGGGAATTGCCCCCGTAGATTTTCTGGTCCTACCGCGCATGTCAGCCCTGTTGCTGATGATGCCCTTACTGGCTCTCTGGGCTGATCTGCTTGGTATTGGTGGTGGCTTTCTGATTGCCTGGTTTACTCTCGATATCAGTATGACTGAATATTATAATCAGACCATCGCCTCCGTCACCCTCAAACACTTTGGCGTCGGCCTCTTCAAGGCAATTATTTTCGGCTATCTTGTCGCCTTCTCCGGCTGCCTCAGAGGAATGCAATGCGGACGCAGCGCTTCAGCCGTAGGGGCAGCGGCCACATCAGCTGTAGTCACGGCCATTGTCTTAATCGTGATATCTGATGCGGTTATGACGATTATTTTTAATATTCTCGGCATCTAAACCCTTGTAATGGAATAAATGTAACAATACCGATCCAACATCTTTTTGAAAATATGCGGCCACAACCTTTAATCACTGTTACAAATTTGACCATGGCTTACGGTTCATTTGTCCTCCAGCGGGATCTGACCTTCACCATCCAGCAAGGAGATATATTTGTGATCATGGGAGATTCAGGATGTGGAAAGTCTACCCTGCTCAGACATATGATCGGCCTGAGAGAACCTGCCGTCGGGACAATCCATTTTCGTGACACCAACTTCTGGGAAGCTTCCGAAAAGCATCGTAACCAGATCATGCGACAATGCGGTATTTTATATCAGAGCAGTGCCCTGCTCAGTTCAATGACCCTGGCCGAAAATGTTTCCCTTCCCCTGCGCCAGCATACGACCTTGGCTCGGGATGAGATTGCCGATCTCGTCTCGTTGAAGCTACGCCTGGTTGGTCTTGCCGGATTTGATCATTTCTATCCTTCAGAAATCAGCGGTGGCATGAAAAAAAGGGCAGGACTGGCAAGAGCCATCGCCCTAGATCCGGAAATCCTTTTTTTTGATGAGCCTTCGGCGGGTCTTGACCCTATCAACGCCAAACTGCTGGATGATCTGATCCTTGAGATACGTGACAGCCTGGGTGCCACGGTTGTGATCGTCACCCATGAGCTGGCCTCTATTTTTGCCATCGGTAATAATTCAGTTTTCCTTGATGCTGACACACACACCATGATTGCCCAAGGGAATCCACACAGCTTACTTGAATCAACAAGCAACCGAAAAGTTAAACAATTCCTGACCCGAGGTGGCAGTGAGCAGAGGCCAACCGCCACCCCTGCTCCTGCCTTAAAAAAACATGCGAAGGATACACATATTTCATGAGTAAAAAAGCAAACTCCACCCGTATTGGTGCCTTTGTCGTCTTATCATTTCTGCTTCTGGTAACTGGAATCGTTATTTTTGGCGGTGGTAAATTTTTCAGCAACAAAAATACCGCCATCGTCTATTTTGAAGGTTCTTTACAGGGGCTGAACGTCGGCGCCCCTGTCGCTTATCGGGGGATTACTATTGGCGAAGTAAAGGAGATCCAAATTGACATAAACGCTGACACCTTCCAAATCATAGTACCGGTACTGATCAGCCTTGATCCCACCAAAATTATCAAGGTTGAAGGAAGAGACAAAAAAGAGACAAATCATGATATCAACACCTTTCTTAAAACAATGTGTGATCGTGGTCTGAGAGCTTCTCTGAAATCACAAAGCCTGCTCACCGGCAAGCTTTATATTGATTTATCGATTCAAGAAGACAGCAAGGCGATCTATCATGACAAGGGTGGAAAGTACCTGGAGATTCCAACGGTCCCTTCCGAAATGCAGCAGATGACCCAGGCAATGCAATCTCTTAATTTTCAAGAACTGGCAGGTAAATTCTCAAATACTATGGATGCCTTGGAAAAAATGAGTACCAGCCTGGAGCAGGCCTTGAACTCGAAGACCTCTCAAGAAAAGCTTGCTCTCTTTTTTACCAGTCTGGACCGTTTTCATTCCATCCTCGCCAAAGTTGACGAAAATCTGTTACCAGTGATAAACAAATTCGACACCAGCCTTGACAAGGTTTCCCAACTCTCGGACAATACTAATCAGATGATTGGACATATTGACGGTCAGGTTGAACCGTTTTTCACCACGATGAACTCCACCACAGGCGATGCCGGCGCTGCCCTGCAGGCTATCGAGACACTCATGACGAATCTGGAACAATCCACAGGGATCGATTCCCCACTCCATTATCAACTGACCGAGAGTATCATTGAACTGGGCAAAGCTGCAAAATCTATTCGCCTCTTTACGGAATCTCTCGATCGTAACCCCCAAAGGCTCCTCTTTGGAACAGAACAAGGGGAAAAATCTTCCAAATGAAAACAAGTCCTTTTCTATCCATCTTCCTGGCCTGCAGCCTCATCGGAATCTTAAGCGGCTGCTTTCAGGCAAAATCTGGACAACAATACACCCTGAGTTCACCGCCATCCATCCAAGCCCTGCCTCAACAGGATACACCCATGACCATCTTGATCGGACCGGTGAAAGTGGCGAGCTATCTTGACCAGCCGAGGATGGTTAAACGGTATGGAGCAAGCCGCATCGACACCATTGCCGGCCGGGAATGGGCTGGTGGAGATCTGGCAGAGATGATCAGCAATCAACTGGTAGCTGACATGGCCAGTCTGCTCAAGCCCTCTCCGGTCTACCCCTATCCTGTCACCATAGCTGGCGCCAAGGGAAGAAGGGCCGCCATTGACATCCTCCGATTTGAAGGGTCAGAAGACAAGACCGCCACCATTGAAGCTCGCTGGTTCCTCTTTGATCTGCAGGACAAATCAATTATAAAGGTGCAATCATCTCTGTTCCATGTGCCGCTTGCCGATGGCAGCTATGAAACCCTGGCAACTGCCTTAAGTCAGGGCCTCGCCCTGCTGAGCCGGGAGATCGCAGAAACGGCCATTTCCTCAAAAGAAGTGAACAGAGCAGAAAATCCCCGGACAAAAGAATGAAATCAATAAATAAACAGATCACTCAAAGATGTTTTGTCAACGCCCCTTGGCAGGCACTGAAGACAGAATATTTGGATTTTTTTCTCGAACACGGAATCCAACCTGAAATCGGCCTGGAAGGCACCTGTCTTTACGATGAAGACCCGAACGAATTCAGGCGTATCGCTGGAGTTCTCCAAAAAAACAAACTTGCCTGCACCCTCCATGCCCCATTTTTTGATCTGGCGCCCGGTGCCTTGGACCCGCATATCCTGGCAGCAAGTCGCGCAAAATTGCGGCGGGCCTTTGATCTTCTTGAAGTCTTTCGGCCACGCTCTATTGTCTGCCATCTCCAGTTTGAGGAAAACAAACAGGGATACAAATTAGGGGAGTGGACAGCTGCGGCTCTTGCCACCTGGCAAAAAGTTTTGCAAACGGCCACCAAGCATCAGGTGCCGATCATGCTTGAAAACACCTATGAGAAATCGCCCGCTACCCACAAATCTATCCTGACAGAGCTCAAATCGCCATATGCCGGATTCTGCCTTGATGTCGGCCATCTGTTAAGTTTTTCCCACTCCTCCTGGCAGGAGTGGCTGCCAACCCTCTCGCCCTGGCTGGGTCAATTACATCTGCATGACAATCATGGCGATCGTGATCAGCATCTGGCGCCAGGACAGGGAAAGTTTGATTTCCCCGGTCTTTTCCAATTTCTGCGTCACCATGACCTCCATCCACTCATTACCCTTGAGCCTCACAGCCAGAAAGATCTATGGCAGGCATTTGCCTATCTGGAAGAGACCGAACTCTTTACTGGGATTTGAATTTGACTGATCATGAAGCCGCTGTAAAAGAATAACATAACCAACGGAATGACCATAACGGCATAGGGGCCGTTAATATATAGCTAAAAAAGTCAGCTTATTTCTTAACGGCCTCTAAATATCTACCATTGTCAACTTTGGGATTTTTCCTTTTGTTCTTCACCATGAGTTCCGATAAGACAGAGAGAAAAAATAAATCCTTTACCATCAGCCGAACTTACCATTGAATCCAGATCGTATAAACATGACTGAAAACGTTCCCTTAGAAGGATCTGAGCAAACAGTGGCTCCGGAACAGGACAAGCAACCACCCTTAACCCCTGTAAATTTATCCACCAAAGGCATATCCTCCCCCACCCCCCCTCTCGACAACAACTTTCGAGATATGGATTTTCTGGTTGATGACACCTTTTATCGCTCAAGGAGTCCCAAGGCGGTTCACTGGTCCATTGCCTGGTCAGATCTGATGATGACCATGTTCATCCTTTTTCTCACTATGTTTGTCTATCAAGCGGCCCATGAAGATTTCCTGGTCAAAAAAAAGCCTGAAATTGTTGGCGGCTCAACCACCGACGCCATAGATATCAACAGCTCTGGCAACAGTGCGTCTCTGCCATTTCCACCCATCAATCAAGGGCTTCCCTTTATTACTGCCGGAACCATAAAAAAAGTGGAAGCTGTTACCGGGGACGCCATGAGTCCGGAAGAAGAAAAGAGGATTTCCAGATCTGACGTCCTTAACAATGCGGCGGAGACAAAGATCGACACTCAGGACAGCCAGACTTCGACATCGAGACCTAAAGCTCTTATGCCGCCTGACAAGGATTCACCCCCAGGCACTGATATGCCAAAGATGCAGGCACCTGCTGCCCCCCTTGACGCCATCTACGACCTCAGCCAACAGGCACTGACTGTAAACAATCTCAAGAAATTTGCGTCTATTGATCTTATTCCCGACAACACCATGCGTATCATCCTGACCGGCGATCTCCTTTTTAACACCGGCAAGGCTGAGCTTTCACAGGCAGCCCAACAATCTCTCCAGAAAGTCGCAAGCGCTATTAAACAGACTCCTTACATGATTAATGTTATTGGCCACACCGACAATCTCCCCATGCATTCAGAACGTTTCAACACCAATTGGGAACTCTCAGTGGCCAGAGCCAGCAGAGTGGCCCGATTTCTCATTGAAGAAACCAATATGAATCCCAATCAATTTGTGGTCAGTGGCTATTCTTCGTTTCGTCCGGTAAAATCAAATACCAATGCCGAAAATAGGGCGATCAATCGTCGGGTTGAAATTATTATTTCCAAAAAGCTACCGCCCGCAGCACAGGCCAGCTCTGAGAACTTAGAGGCCGTTAAGAAATAACTTGACCTTTTACACACATTTATTTACGGCCCCTTATGCCGTCTCGACTAATCAATTGGCCATGTTATTTTTTCACAACGGCTTAAATGGCCTGTAGAACCAGAAATCAGCGTTCAGCTCTAAATATCTTTTACATAATGAGTCTCTGTCAATGAAAAATAAAAATCTTATCGGACTGTTCCTCTGCAGTGCCCTTTTTATCCTCGGTTTCTCCATCAATGGCAATATAAGCCTCTACTTTAATATTTCAGGACTGCTTATCGTCTTTGGCGGGACCTTTGCGTCAACCCTGATCAGTTTCCGAATGGAACAACTGAGAATTGTGACCAAGGTAATGCGGACCGCTTACACCACTGAGATAAAGAAAGAGACCGAAATTATCGAGATCCTCATCGACCTTTCCATTAAATCGAGAATTGAAGGCATTCTTTCCCTGCAGGAGAAAGAAAATGAAACATCCATTCTTTTTCTCCGCCGCGCCTTGGGTTGTCTGGTGGATGGTTTTCACAGCAGCCAGATCCGTGATATTTTAAGTACCGAAATGTATTTTTTTAAACTACGGCGTGAAGACTCAGAACGCATCCTGCGTACTATTGCCGATTTTTTCCCGGCCTTTGGCATTATCGGTTCAGTAATAGGTCTTGTCTCCATGCTTGGCGGCATTGGTGACACCTCCATTATCCTGAAGGCCATACCTGTGGCCCTGACCTCCACCCTCTACGGCATCTTTTTTTCCAATTATTTCTTTCTTCCTTTTGCGGCAAATCTACGGGAGCGAACCAACCATGAACTGCTCCTGCAAAAAATCATCATGGAAGGCGTCATCGCCATTGATTCAGAGATGAACCCCGTCATTCTCAAGACCAAACTTGAATCCTTTCTCACCCCATCTGAAAGAATCGAAGAACTGGTTTCGTATCGAAAGATCAAAGAACGCTTCAACATTCGTGAAGAGGCAGCAGAAGGTCCACGCGTTCATGACTAACATAAAAAATCCCTTGGAGATCTACAAGGCCCTACCCAAAACAAACTGCGGTCACTGCGGTGTCCCTTCATGTATAGCCTTTGCCGCATCGGTGATTCAGGGCATGAAAACCCTGAAGGAATGTCCATATCTGGAGAAGAATATTGTCGAGCAATTAAGCTCCCGGATTGTCAGACGACGTTCCATGGACGACGAACACGAAGAAGTAATCAGCAAACTGCAACAGGAAGTGCGCCATCTTGATTTTAACCATATCGCCCCACGCATTGGCGCCCAGCTAACAAATGGGAATCTGGCCATCAACTGCCTGGGAAGGAACTTTTTCATTAGCCCCAACGGGGAAATGACCTCCAGCTGCCACGTCAATCACTGGCTCTATGTACCCCTGCTCCACTATGTTCTGGAATGTCAGGGCATAGAACCAAAAAATGATTGGGTTCCCTTTGGCGAGCTTCCCGGTGCCGCTGAATGGAGTCAGTATTTTACTCATCGCTGCGAAGAGTCGCTGCGACTGCTGACAGACGCACACAGCGGACTGGTTTTTGAGATGTTTTTTCTTTTTGGCGCACAAGTTATGACCGTAACTGGCGGTGCGGATCAGTCCCTGCTGATTATGCCCCTGCCCAAGGTTCCTTTTCTGATTAATTACTGGCAAGCAGAAGAAGGCTTCCCCTCAGAGTTAAATATCCTGGTCGACCGTTCTGCCGCACAGAATATCAATGCCCACTCCATCACCCTGCTTTCCCGCGGTATTGTTGAGATGTTTCGCCAGCTTATCGTCTCACACAGCAGAGAGGGAAAGTTGTTTTGAATATGGTGGTTACCTAACTTACAAACAAGTAAGTCAGTGAACAATTGACTGTTCACACTCTGCCCATGAACTGGTCTAATAAACTATATTCGTCAGGCCTTGCCTATACTACAGAAATAGAATAAAAATAAAGAAGTTGCACAAATCATTACTTCTGATCAAAAAAAAACTCAAACAGCCTGTTTGAAGGTGAATGGACCAACCATTGCTGGCGCGTTGCTTAGCGCCGTGAGACTGGACATCACAGGCTTTAGAAAAAAATCACTGAATATTTCTTTGTTACAATAGGAATAGCGCCGCAATCCATATTTGTTAAAATCCTGCCTGCCGATCAAGTGGAACGGCGACATACATTATATCGTTAGAGGTGGTTTGAATGTCCTTATTTCCCGGATTGATGATCAAGGAGCACAACCGATTATAGAAGAATTGACTCGTCAGCGATACTCGCACTGACATTCCTCAGACGCGAGAAAACGAAGGCTCTGGAATTCCGTCGCAATGCCCCTGTTGAGGAGGCATTCTGCTCTCAATTCCGAGTCAAATGAAAGAGAGGGAGCATGAGCGAACAAACCCGTGTCAGCCACCCCATATATAATCTTCTCCCCACGGAAATTGAAGGGTTCAGTTCCCTCGCCGAGCTGGCCCTGGATATGCACTGGTCGTGGAACCATGCCACCGACGAAGTATGGCGGCAGCTTGATCCCGAGCTGTGGGAAATTACGCATAATCCCTGGGTTGTTCTGCAGACGGTCTCGCGTGATCAGATCGAACATGTGTTGGCCGATCCCGTTTTTCGTAAAAACGTTGATGGCCTGGTACAATCCATGCGCGAAGTGGCGGGGACGCCCGCGTGGTTTCAGCAGAATCATACGCAGAGTTCCCTGACCTGCATCGCCTATTTCAGCATGGAATTTATGTTGAGTGAAGCCTTGCCTATCTACTCGGGCGGGCTTGGCAATGTCGCCGGCGATCAGCTCAAAGCTGCCAGCGATCAGGGCGTGCCTGTGGTCGGTGTGGGGTTGCTGTACCAGCAAGGTTATTTCCGCCAGGTGATCGACAAGGAGGGGATGCAACAGGCCCTCTTCCCGTATAACGATCCCGGACAGTTGCCGATCATGCCGTTGCGCCACCCCAATGGCGAGTGGCTGCGGCTGGAGATAGACTTACCCGGTTACTCGGTCTGGCTGCGCGTCTGGCAGGTTCAGGTCGGTCGAGTCAAGCTTTACCTGCTGGACAGCAACGACGCGGCGAACTTCCCGGCTCATCGCGGCATTACCAGCGAGCTGTATGGTGGCGGGCCGGAGCTGCGCCTCAAACAGGAACTGCTCCTTGGCATCGGCGGCTGGCGACTGCTTGCTGCGCTTGGTATCCAGCCGGAAGTATGTCATCTGAATGAAGGACATGCGGCCTTTGCCGTGTTGGAACGCGCCTGCAGTTTCATGGAAGATACGGGACAGCCCTTCGAGGTCGCGCTGGCCGCAACCAGAGCCGGAAATCTCTTCACCACCCATACGGCAGTGACTGCCGGCTTTGACCGTTTTACTCCGGCCCTCATTGAACAATACCTCGGGGGGTATGCCGAACAGAAGCTCGGTATCCCACTCCACGACCTGCTGGCCCTTGGCCGTCGCAATCCACATGATCCAGCGGAGAGTTTCAACATGGCCTATCTGGCGATCCGCGGCAGCGGAGCTGTTAATGGCGTGAGTCGCTTGCATGGAAAAGTCAGCCGGAACATCTTTCAGCCTCTTTTTCCGCACTGGCCTCAGGATGAAGTGCCCATCGGACACGTGACCAACGGAGTCCACATGCGGAGCTGGGATTCGGCCCCGGCCGATGACCTATGGACGGAAGCCTGTGGAAAGGATCGCTGGCTGGGGACGACGAAAACCCTGGAGCATGATATTCGTTGCGTCTCCGATATCACCCTTTGGCAATTTCGCATCGCTGCCAGCAAGTCGCTTGTTGAATTCGCTCGTGAGAGATTGTCCCGGCAACTGGCTATCTCCGGCGCCTCGCCCGATGCGGTTGAGGCGGCAAAATATCTCTTTGATCCCAACAAATTGATACTTGGCTTTGCCCGCCGCTTTGCGACCTACAAGAGACCGAATCTGCTGCTGCACGATCCGGAACGACTGCTTCGTCTGTTAAGCAACCCGCAACGACCAGTACAACTCATCCTTGCCGGCAAGGCCCATCCGGCAGACCCGGCAGGGCAGGCCCTGATTCATGAATGGATAAATTTCATCCGTCAGGCGAAGACCCGAGCGCACATTATTTTCCTGAGCGACTATGATATGCTGATTACAGAGCATCTGGTGCAGGGAGTGGATGTCTGGATCAACACACCGCGGCGACCCTGGGAGGCATGTGGGACGAGCGGCATGAAGGTGCTTGTTAATGGTGGCATCAATCTCTCGGAATTGGACGGCTGGTGGGCGGAAGCCTACACACCTGAAGTTGGATGGGCGTTGGGGGATGGTCAGGAACATGGCAACGATCCGGCCTGGGATGCTGTTGAAGCTGAGGCGCTCTACGATCTGCTCGAACAGGAGGTGATCCCGGAGTTTTATGCCCGTGACGAGCGCGGCATACCCACGGCCTGGGTGGCGCGGATGCGGGAAAGCATGGCACGGTTAACACCACAATTCTCTGCCGATCGCACGGTGCGCGAATACACTGAGCAACATTACCTCCCAGCGGCTGTGGCTTATCGCAAGCGCGCTGCTGATAAAGGGGCAAACGGCAGAGAAGTAGTAAATTGGCAGCGTGCGATTGCGCACAACTGGCCGAACCTGCGCTTTGGCGAACAGAAAGTCGAGACCAAGGGCGATCAGCACGTATTTGAGGTTCAGGTCTATCTTAATGAGCTTGTTCCTCAGGCAGTACGGGTGGAGCTTTATGCCGATGGAACGAGTGACGGGCCATCGGTACGCCAGGAGATGAAGTGCGTTCGCCAACTGGTCGGCGCATCAGGTGGCTATGTTTACAGCGTGGCTGTTTTGGCATCCCGTCCATCAACAGACTATACGGTACGAGTGATACCGTACTGCGACGGCGTTACGATCCCATTAGAAGATGCCCGAATCCTATGGCAGCGCTGATCCATTTATCAAAAAATAGACAAAGGGACAGATACGATAGCGTGGCTAATCAATCACTGATCTGCATCAGGAGTAGAGGTTGTGGGAAGTCAATGCTATTTGCATGAAACGCAATGGTCGCCCTGGCGGTGATGATTAAAAAAACAGTGTCCGGCTGACAAAAGGGAATATTCGGTTGCATGAATAACCAATCAACCTACCCGCTCTGCGACTCATCGCTAATCCTGACGATAAACGGCGGTTCAATTATCAAATGCCCGTTCCACACTGCTGCAGCAGAAGACGCCTGTGAATTAAACTGACGGAGGCCAGCTGGAGAAAATATGAGGAACAAGACCAGTCCTTCGAATTTCGGAGTGGTTGTCTCGGTGCGTGGCAGTGTTGTAGATATTCGCTTTGATGGGCAGTTGCCGCCCATCTACTCGTTGCTGCACGCAAAGCAGGGGCAAATTGCCATCGAAGTCTTAACGCAACTTGACGCCCATCATGTGCGCGGAATCGCGCTGACCCCCACTCAAGGCCTCGCCCGGGGTATCGCAGTGGTAGATTCGGGCGGGCCGCTTACGGCGCCGGTCGGCCAGGAGATTCTTTCACGAATGTTCGACGTGTTTGGTAATGCCATCGACCGACAGGAAGAGCCGACAGATGTCCAATGGCGTTCGGTGCATCGGGCGCCACCTCCATTGGCACGGCGTTCGACCAAGTCTGAGATCTTTGAGACGGGGATCAAGGTCATTGATGTGCTCATGCCGCTCGAGCGCGGCGGCAAGGCAGGACTCTTCGGCGGGGCCGGCGTGGGAAAGACAGTGTTGCTTACCGAAATGATCCATAACATGATCGGAAACCAAAAGGGAGTCAGCATTTTTTGCGGCATCGGTGAACGCTGTCGTGAAGGCGAGGAGCTTTACCGTGACATGAAGGAAGCTGGTGTGTTGCCAAACATGGTGATGGTATTCGGGCAGATGAACGAACCGCCGGGCAGCCGTTTCCGCGTTGGCCATGTGGCGCTGACGATGGCTGAGTATTTCCGGGACGACGAGCACCGCGACGTGTTGCTGCTCATCGACAATATCTTCCGCTTTATTCAAGCCGGTTCGGAGGTGTCCGGCCTGATGGGGCAGATGCCGTCGCGTCTGGGCTATCAGCCGACTATGGGCACCGAGTTATCGGGTTTGGAAGAACGCATTGCCAACACCGATACGGGAGCCATCACCTCAATCCAGGCGGTGTATGTGCCGGCTGACGACTTCACTGATCCGGCGGCAGTCCATACCTTCTCGCATCTTTCGGCATCCATCGTACTGTCGCGAAAACGGGCAAGTGAAGGTCTCTATCCGGCCATTGATCCGCTCCAATCCAGTTCCAGGATGGCTACACCGGGTGTCATCGGCGAGCGGCATTACGTCCTCGCCCAGGAAATCCGGAGGACGCTCGCGCAATACGCAGAACTCAAGGACATCATTGCCATGCTCGGCCTTGAACAGTTGTCACCGGAGGACCGTAACGTGGTCGCCCGAGCCCGCCGCTTGGAGCGTTTTCTTACCCAGCCGTTTTTCACGACCGAGCAGTTTACCGGCCTCAAAGGCAAGCTCGTCAGCCTTGCAGACGCACTGGACGGCTGTGAGCGCATCCTGCGCGATGAATTCAAAGACTACCCGGAGAGCGCGCTTTACATGATCGGGACGATTGATGAAGCGGAGGGAAAAGCAAACCCCGGACCACAATCGAAAACAGAGGTCGAAGATGCTGGCGACACTCATGAATCTTAAGATCCTCCTGCCGTTTCAAATCTTTGCTGAGAAGTCCGGCATTTCGCGCATCGTGGCCGAGAGCAGCGAGGGCTCATTCGGACTTTTGCCCCGCCGACTGGACTGCGTTATGGCACTCGTGCCCGGGATTCTGATCTACGAAAACGAAACAGAGGGAGAGATTTATGTGGCCGTTGATGAAGGGGTTTTGATCAAGACCGGAATGGACGTGCTCGTCTCGGTGCGCCACGCCATTGGCGGAACGGACTTAGGCCTTCTGCATGCGGCGGTGGAGCGGGAGTTTCTGAACCTGAACGAACGAGAGCAGAGTGTCCGCTCAGTGATGGCGAAAATGGAGAGCAGTTTTATCCGTCGTTTAGTGGAGTTTCATCGTGAGTGACAAACCGGAAATCAAGAGCGCGAAAGAGCAGCCTACGCTCAGTCGGGAGGTGGGCCTGCAGGCAACGCGGAAACTCAAGGCACGTCGTAACCCAACGCCAGGCGTCTGGTTTGGCCTGGGCATGATGGGACTGATCGGCTGGTCGGTGGTAGTGCCAACGCTTCTCGGTGCGGCGCTCGGTATCTGGCTGGACAACCGCTATCCCGGAGGCCGTTCCTGGACGCTGGCGTTGTTGGCAGTTGGACTCGCGCTCGGTTGTTTCAACGCCTGGCACTGGGTCGCCAAGGAAGACAAGGCAATGCGGGAAGAAGAGAAGGATGACGATGACAATGATGAATGAAACACTGATACTGCTACTGGCAGGGATGGGGGGGGGGATACTCGGGGCGATTTACTTCGGTGGTCTCTGGTGGACGGTTCGCCAAGGACTTTCCTCTGAGCAACCAGCACTTTGGTTTCTCGGCAGCATGCTTTTACGGATGAGCATTACCCTGGTTGGTTTTTATTTCATTGCGCACGCTCACTGGGAGCGGTTTTTATTGTGTCTCTTTGGATTTGTCATGGCGCGCTTTGTCCTGATGCGGCTCACGAGAACAGCAGAAAAGCAAATTGACTTGGCACAGGAGGCCAGCCATGCGCCTTAGTCCCGACGAGATAATTTTCTGGCAACACGGTTTTTTAAAACTCAACGCCACAATTTTGTTCACCTGGGGGCTGATGTTCGTGCTGACCGTGGGTGCCAAACTGATCACGCGCAATTTTTCCACGGGTCTGAAACGTACCCGCTGGCAGAACCTTGTGGAAATCATTGTCAGCGCTATCGAGAAACAAATTGAAGATGTTGGTCTGAGTCATCCGCGGAACTATCTCGGCTTTTTGGGCACGCTCTTCCTCTTCGTCGCCGTCGCCAGCCTCTGCACTGTCATTCCTGGCTACGAGCCGCCGACCGGTTCTCTTTCTACCACAGCTGCCCTCGCCTTGTGCGTCTTTGTGGCCGTACCGTTTTTCGGTATAAAGGAGCAAGGGGTGGGCAACTACCTCAAGTCCTATATGGAGCCGACATTCATCATGCTGCCGTTTAACCTCATCAGCGAGATCTCGCGCACCCTGGCCCTGGCCGTCCGTCTATTCGGCAACATGATGAGCGGGGCAATGATTATCGCTATTCTACTTACTATTACACCTTTCATCTTCCCGATCGTCATGACGATGCTCGGTCTGCTCACCGGCATGGTGCAGGCCTATATCTTCAGCATCCTGGCAGCAGTTTACATCGCGGCCGCTACGCGTGTCCGCAAATCAAAGCCTGAACCCGAAGCACAAAATATTGAAGCCTGAACGACCACAACAAAAGGAGAACCTATGGACAGCATGACCTACATCGCGGTGGCATCAATTATCATCGCCGGCATTACCACGAGTTTCGGCTGTATGGGACCGGCGCTGGCGGAAGGGAGAGCAGTCTCGACGGCCCTGACCTCGCTGGCCCAGCAGCCTGATGCCTCCACTACCATCACCCGGACCTTGTTCGTGGGACTGGCGATGATTGAATCAACGGCCATCTACTGCTTCGTGGTGTCGATGATTCTCATCTTCGCCAATCCCTTCTGGAACCACGTCATCTCCCAGGTCACAGGAAAGTAAGTCTATGTTAATCGATTGGTTCACGGTCGGAGCACAGACGCTTAACTTTATCATCCTGGTGTGGTTGATGAAGCGTTTTCTTTATCAGCCCATCCTCCATGCCCTCGACGCTCGTGAGAAGCATATTGCCACGGAACTGGCGAACGCCGATGCCAAACAGGCCGAAGCTCAAAGGGAACGAGACGAGTTCCAGCAGAAGAACAAGGAGTTTGACCAGCAGCATGCCGCACTCTTGCGCCAGGCAACTGACGAGGCAAAAGTTGAACGTCAGCGGCTCCTTGATGAAGCGCGGAAGGCGGCCGACGATCTGTCGGCCAAACGGCAGGAAAGGTTGAGAAATGATGCTCGCAACCTGAATCAAGTCATCAGTCTCCGGGCTCAGCAGGAGGTATTTGCCATCGCCCGGAAGGTGTTGACGGATCTTGCCACGACGAGTCTGGAAGAACGGATGGGAGAAATGTTCGCTCACCGCTTGCAAGAGATGGACGGAGAGGCGAAGGCAGGTCTTGCCGAGGCCCTGAAGACAAAGTCAGACCCTGCGCTCGTACGCAGCGCCTTTGACCTGCCAGCGGAGCAACGGGCGACGATACAAAATGCGCTTAACGAAACCTTTTCGGCTGAAATCCGCGTCCGCTTCGAGACCGCTCCAAAGCTGATCAGCGGCATTGAACTCAGCACGAATGGACTAAAAGTGGCATGGAGCATCGCCGATTATCTGGCCTCTCTGGAAAAGGGCGTCGGTGAACTTCTGCAGGAGAAGGACATACCTGTAACCAAGGCAGACACTCAACCTGAGGAACCTCAATCCTAAGCAGAGAATCAATGAACAGGGAACCAGAAAGCCTCAAGAAGGTTTTTGACGACGCGTTTAGCGCAATAAGTCAGGCACGGGAGGCATTCACCCCGCAATTGACACCCCGGGAGGTGGGCACGATTACCAGTGTCGCCACGGGTATTGTCAAGGTATCGGGTCTTCCCGGCGTCGGTTTTGATGAATTGGTCAGGTTTCCCGGTGATGTGCTTGGCATTGCGTTCAACCTGGATGCCGATGAAATTGGCGTCGTGCTGCTCGGTGAATACTGGCATCTACACGCGGGTGACGAAGTCTGGCGCACAGGCCGGGTCATGGACGTAGTCGTGGGTGATGCGGTGCTAGGGCGTATCATCGACCCGCTCGGTCGGCCACTTGATGGCAAGGGTCCAGTGGCTGGAGGCCAGCGTCTGCCCGTCGAACGGGCCGCCCCGCATATCATGGACCGCGCGCCGGTGACGGTGCCTCTCCAGACCGGCATCAAGGTCATTGACGCGCTTGTTCCCATCGGGCGCGGTCAGCGTGAGTTGATTCTCGGCGACCGCCAGACCGGCAAGACCGCCATCGCGATCGATACCATTCTCAATCAGCGCGGCCAGAATGTTCTGTGCATCTATTGCGCCATCGGCCAGCGCGCATCCTCGGTCGCCAAGGCCGTGGCAACCCTGCAGGAAAAGGGAGCGATGGATTACACCGTCGTTCTCGTGACCGAGGGCAACGACCCGCCGGGGCTCGCCTACATCGCCCCTTACGCCGCGACCAGCATCGCTGAGTCTTTCATGGAAGCGGGCCGGGATGTGTTGATCGTTTACGACGACCTCACCCATCACGCCCGCGCCTACCGCGAACTCTCTCTCTTACTGCGCCGTCCGCCCGGTCGCGAAGCATTCCCCGGCGACATCTTTTATATCCACTCGCGGCTGCTCGAACGAGCGACGCACCTGCGCAAGGGACTCGGAGGCGGCTCTCTCACCGCGCTGCCCATAATCGAGACTGAAGCACAGGATATTTCTGCCTATATCCCCACCAACCTTATTTCCATCACTGATGGACAAATCTATCTTTCCCCGTCACTCTTCGAATTGGGCGTGCTGCCCGCGGTCGATGTCGGTAAATCCGTTTCGCGTGTCGGCGGCAAGGCACAACGGACTGCCTACCGTGCAGTGGCCGGTGATCTGAAGCTCGCCTATGCCCAGTTCGAGGAACTCGAAACCTTTGCCCGCTTCGGCGCCCGCCTCGATGAAAACACCCGTAGGATCATTGAGCACGGACGGCGCATTCGCGCCTGCCTCAAACAGTCGGAATTCGTAGCAGTTTCCGTGCCCGCGCAGATCGCTGTGCTCCTGGCGTTGACCGCAAGACTCTTTGACAGCATAATGCTTGACCAGATGACAGTCGCCGAGCATGCCTTGCATGAGGCGGCGGTGGATATTCCTCCAGAGGTGTGCAAACGATTGGATACCGCTGATAAGATGAGTGACGAGGATCGTAACATTATTATCCAGATCGCCCGCCAAACGCTTGCTCCCTTCCAAACTCAATCTGAAGCCGAAGCACTGTCATGAGCGAGAGCACAGCGAGTCTGCGCCGACAGATCAATAGAGCAGGAGATCTTCAATCCGTCGTCCGGACGATGAAGGCCATGGCAGCCTCGAACATCGGACAATACGAGAATTCGGTTCGCTCGTTGGCTGATTACTATCGCACGGTAGAGCTGGGATTGGGGGCATGCTTCCGGGAAAGCAGGGTAGCTCCCATAATGACAGATCAGAGAGAACAGTCTGAAGAGTGTATGATCGGTGCAGTTGTTTTCGGCTCCGACCAGGGCCTTGTGGGTCAGTTTAATGATGTGGTGGTCGACTATGCGGTCAAGAAGCTGAAGGATCTGCCGACAAAACCTCAAATCTGGGCCGTCGGTGAACGCGTTCATGCGCGCTTGGCCGATGCAGGTCTGCCGCTGAGGGGACTCTTCACCGTGCCGAACTCTGTTAAGGCCATCACCCCGCTCGTCGGGCAAATTCTCGTGGAGAGCGTGACGCATCACAGCCAGGCTGAAGTCACTGAACTCTATCTTTTCTATAACCGTCCCATGTCCGCGGCAATTTATATCCCCGTCAGTCAGCGGCTGCTGCCGCTTGACGAAAAATGGCAACGCCAGCTGGTTGCACTTTCCTGGCCGACGCAAAACTTGCCCCAAGTCATCGGGGACGGCACTAAAACCTTGCGGGTACTCATCCGCGAATATCTTTTCGTCTCACTCTTTCGGGCCTGCGCTGAATCCCTAGCGAGCGAGAACGCGAGCCGCCTGGCGGCGATGCAACGCGCCGACAAAAACATTGGGGAATTGCGGGAAAACCTCAATGGGACCTTCCATCGTCTGCGTCAGAGTAGCATTGACGAAGAACTGTTCGACGTCATCTCCGGCTTCGAAGCACTGAACGTGAAGGAAAAATGATCAATAATGATCTAACCAATACTACAAAAATATAATAACAGCAGATAAGCTCTAAAAATTATTATTTCTTATTGTCATTATCCTCCAAGCTGCAGCTAGGAAGATTCCTCGGCAAATAGCTGATTCGCCATTTCGCAGTTCAAAAAAGTGCACTTTCTGTTTATAAAGTGCAAAGCAATTTCCTTTATGGTATATTTGTAAAATTATTGATATTTCTATCTCATTTCAACATGTTGTCATATAAGGAGGTTCGCTGTGTTATCACGACTTTTCCCATCCATTCTTCTCTGTACTCTCTTGTTTGCAGGTTGCGCTCCAGTCACACAAAATCAGATGGCTGCCAAGGGCAGCACCCCACTCAGCGCGCAACAGATATTCAGTCTTGTTTCCGGCAATACCTTATATATGGAATCCATTAGCTTTAATTCCCATATGTATTTCCAGCCCGACGGTAATGTCTCCGCCAGGGCAAAATCAATAAACGGAAACGATACCGATAAAGGGGGATGGGACATTAATGGTGAGAACCAGCTTTGTCTCAAATTCAAGGTCTGGTATTACAGCGAGATGCGATGCTATGCCGTTTATCCAGATACAGGAACCAATAACTATGTTCTTTTTCAAGATAACGGTGCCCTCGCTTACAATGCCAAATCGTTCACTGGAGATTCTGCGCATCTGTACAAGCCGCCAAAATCACCTCAAAAAAACACATATCTCCGCGAAGCTCTGGCTACAGGACAAACGTCTCCAGCTCCTGTGCCTCCTTCTGCCCCCCTGCAGAGTGCTGAGCCACCCAAAAAAGCGACCTTTCTTCGAGAATCCCTGGCCGCAGGACAGGATGTTTCTTCCCCGCAAGATTCAGGACAGTCCGCTTCTCCTATGCAGAACGAGGAAGTAATACCGGTCGCCTCCGATGAAGAAGTTGAGCACACCGTAAAATCCATGGCCAAGAACTGTCCGGGATGCAATCTGGAAAAAAGCGATCTGCGGCAGGCAGACCTTGTAGGCGCTAATCTCAAAGGGGCCGATCTCCAAGGGGCCGACCTGAGTCGCGCCAATTTGCGACGCGCCAACCTTGAAGATGCCAACCTGAAAGGAGCCACTCTCTTGAATTCTAATCTGCCCGGCGCTAATCTTAAGGGCGCTAATCTTACAGATGCCGATCTCAGCGGGGCCAACTTGATCAAGGCTGATTTCACTGGCGCCAAGACCGAAAACATGATCTTGAACAATGCCCATCTCGAGGGCGTGAAAGGCCTGAAATAAAAATGAGCGCCGGATTCGTTCATCTCCACGTCCATACCCAGTATAGCCTGCTGGATGGGGCCATACGTATTCCTGACCTTCTGGACAAGTGCAAGGAATATGGAATGGACAGCGTGGCCATCACCGATCACGGTGCCATGTACGGCGCACTCGAATTCTACGTCAAGGCCAAAAAGGCGGGGATAAAGCCAATCATCGGCTGCGAGTTCTACATGGCGCCCGGCAACCGGACAGATCAGGAAAAGGGTCATTTTCATATCGTGCTTCTGGCCATGGATTCTGCCGGCTACAAGAACCTGATGAAACTGGCTGCCATTGCCCAGTTTGAGGGATTTTATTACAAACCTCGCATCGACATGGAGACCCTGGCTGCCCATAACGAAGGTCTTATAGCACTCACAGCCTGCCTCCATGGCCAGGTTCCCTGGCTCATTGGTCAGAACGACATGGACGGAGCCCGGGAAAAAGCCAAAGAATTCCAGGATATCTTTGGCGACCGCCTCTACTTCGAACTCCAGGAAAACGGTATCCCAGAGCAGACCCCGGTCAACAACGGGATGAAAAAACTGGCAGCAGAGCTTCAGATCAAGACAGTGGCCACCAATGACTGTCACTATCTGAACAAAGATGAGGCCCATGCCCATGATGTGCTTCTCTGCATCCAGACCAACAACACCATAACAAACTCCAAACGTTTTAAATTTTCCACTGACGAATTTTATTTTAAATCTCCAGAGGAGATGAAAAATAATTTCAAGCATACTCCTGAGGCCATCGCTACAACTATCGAGATTGCCGCACGTTGTAATCTCGAAATTGGTTTTGGTGACTACTACTTCCCTATCTTTCCTGTAGTGGAAGGTGAGACCCTTGAGTCCATGTTCGCCACGGCCTGCTGGGAGGGATTGAAGGAACGTTTCGCGGCCATGCGCAAGGTCGGGACATTTAATCCCGGCGTGGAAAAACAGTATAAAGATCGGTTGACCTCAGAAATTAATGTCATCAACACCATGGGTTTTCCCGGTTATTTTCTCATCGTTGCTGATTTCATCAACTGGGCCAAAGATCAGGGTATTCCAGTAGGACCTGGCCGTGGATCAGGAGCCGGCAGTCTTGCCGCCTACTGCATGCGTATCACCAATATCGATCCCATCCCTTACGGCCTCCTCTTCGAGCGTTTTTTGAATATCGAGCGAAAAGGAATGCCGGACTTTGACGTGGACTTCTGTCAGGAACGGCGTGGAGAGGTGATAAAATACGTACAGAACAAATATGGCGGTGCCGATCATGTCGCCCAGATCCTGACCTACGGTACCATGAAGGCACGCGGGGTAATTCGCGACGTGGGCCGCGCCATGGATATCCCCTTTGGTGAAGTGGACAGAATAGCCAAGCTCGTCCCTGAACAGTTGAAGATGACCCTCAAAAAGGCCTTTGCCGAGGAACCGCGCCTTCAGGATGCCGCCAACAAAAATCCCCAGATTGCCGAACTGCTGCGCGTGGCCCAGTCTCTGGAGGGACTTGCCCGGCACACATCAACACACGCGGCCGGTGTTGTCGTCTCTCCCCAACCCATGGTGGAATTTCTGCCCACCTGTAAGGGAAAAGAGGGTGAGACCCTGACCCAGTATGACATGAAGCATACCGAGATGACCGGGCTGATCAAGTTTGATTTTCTCGGCCTCAAGACCCTCACCGTAATTGACAAGGCTCTCAAACATATCAAGGCGGACATCGGCACGGATCTTGACATCGACGCCATTCCCATGGATGACCTCAAAACCTATGCGCTGCTCTGCAAGGGAGATGCCCTGGGAGTCTTTCAGCTGGAAAGCTCCGGTATGCGAGAACTGTTGGTCAAAATGGCTCCCGAACAGTTCAGTGACCTGATTGCCCTCGTCGCCCTCTATCGTCCAGGTCCTCTTGACTCAGGGATGGTGAATGATTTTGTGGAAACCAAACATGGTCGCGCCACCGCTAATTATCCCCTGCCCCAGATCAAATCAGTCCTGGAAGAGACCTACGGAGTCATTGTCTATCAGGAACAGGTCATGCAGATCTCTAATATCCTGGCCAGTTACTCCTTAGGAGATGCCGACAACCTGCGACGGGCCATGGGTAAAAAAATTGCCGAGGTCATGGACAAGGAGAAAGTCAAATTCATGGCCGGGGCCAAACAGAATAATATCCCGGAAGATAAGGCTGAATATGTCTTTGACCTGATGGCTAAATTTGCAGGCTATGGCTTCAACAAGTCGCATTCTGCTGCCTATGCCCTGATCTGTTATCAGACCGCCTATCTCAAGGCACATCACCCAGCCCAGTTCATGGCCGCCCTTCTCTCCTGCGACATGAACAACACGGACAAGATCGTCCTCTATATCAACGAGTGCCGGGAACATCAGATCGAGGTGCTGCCTCCCGATATAAATGAATCACTTTATGATTTTAACGTGACCGATGACCGTATCCGCTTTGGTCTGGCCGCGGTCAAAAATGTCGGCGGTGCCGCTCTGGAATCAATTATTCAAGAAAGGGCAGAGGGAGGGAGATATACCTCCCTGGAAGATTTCTGTAACCGGATTGATTCCCGGCGGGTCAACTCCAGGGTTATTGAAAGCCTGATTAAGGCGGGCTCTTTTGATTCACTGGGATGTAAACGTTCTCAACTCTACACTATTCTCCCCCAGGCAATGGAACAGGCCAAGGCGGCACAGCGGGATCGCCAGAGCGGCCAGATGTCTCTTTTCGATCTGACACCCGGCACCACTCAAAAAGAGATCATAGCCATTCCTCTTCCTGATATTCCAGAGTGGAGTGAACTGGAAAGACTGGCCTTTGAAAAGGAGACCGTGGGTTTTTACATCACAGGTCACCCGCTGGATGATGCCATCCATGAGATCAGAACTGTTGTCGATACCGATATCGGCAAGCTGGCAGAGTGGGGAGATGAGCAACCTGTCCGTGTTGGCGGTCTTATTCGTACCTGTAAGCTGCTGAAGAGCAAAAAAGGCGATTCCATGGCCTTCATCACTCTTGAAGATGTCCTGGATTCAGTGGAGGTGGTGGTTTTCCCGGACACCTATTCCCGCACCCACAGCCTGTTATCATCAACAGAGGCAGTGATCATCCAGGGGACAGTGCAGAAAGACGAGCGAGGTGCCAAGATCATTGCCGAGTCCATCGACCTTCTCCCCGAGGCCCGTGAAAAATATACCGAATCCATCAAAATGGAACTGAAGGCCGCGATCATTACCAGACAACGACTGGAGTCACTGAAAAAAATCTGCTACCAGTTTCATGGGACCTGTCCCCTGCTGATCACCCTGCATTTTCCAGGGCGCGGAGAGGTTGACGTGGAGATTCTCAAAGACCTCACCATCAGACCATGCCATGAATTTTCCGAAAAAACGCAGGAGATTCTCGGGTATCAGCCCCTGACTTTTAAGAAAAAACAGCTCATTGCCCCTTCCCGTAAAAAATGGGGCAAAGAACGATAGCAAGCTTTATGGCATCAGTTTCAGCCAGCGTTGGCGTTACCATTTACCCGGACGATGCAAATAATGTCAGCACCCTGCTTAAAAATGCTGTTCGGGCCATGTATCAGTCCAAGAGCGCTGGCCGTAATTGTTGGAGATCTTATGCTGATGTCTGCAAGGCTGACAGCCAACTGAAAAGGGAACACCATGTGGAAATCTAAAGATGTTTATTATCTTTCCGGCAGCACCGGGATCCTGGCCGAGGATCTTGGCAAGGCGCTGCTTTGCCAGTTCCCGGAGATCAGCTTCAACGAAGAGAAGATCCCTTTTATCAGGACAGAACAGGATGCCTGGAATGCCCGTGAGCATATTCTTAAACAATCGTCAGGCCGCCATCCTCTTGTGTTCTCCACCATCATGAATCCCGAATTGATCCAGATCCTTGATGCACCGGGGATTGAAATTTTCAACATCTGTGACACGTATCTTACCCGACTGGATGAACTTCTGGAGGCCAAGTCCCTGCGGGAATCTGGATTTTCAAGACATCTCGATGATACCACCATGGCCAAGCGAGTTTCTGCCATCCAGTATTGTATCTCCCATGACGATGGCACCTCGACCAATGATTACGATGAGGCAGAGGTCATCCTGCTCGGGGTCTCCCGTTCAGGCAAGACCCCGGTATCAGTCTATCTGGCCACCCAGATGGGGATCAAAACAGCCAATTACCCTTTGATCTGTGACGATTTAAATGTCTATCGCCTGCCAGCAGATATCGTCAGAAACAAAAAACGGGTCATCGGTCTCTCCACCACTCCGGAGATCCTGCATCATATCAGAGAAAAACGGTACAAGGACAGTTCATATGCCAAGCTTGCCACCTGCGTCAACGAGATCAATCAGGCGCATCAGATCTTCCTGAAATATAAGATTCCGTTTATCATGTCTGATGGCAGATCCATTGAAGAGACGGCAACGCAGGTTGCCCAGGAATTAGCGATCAAGAAGAAGATCCAGTTACACGCCAAAAAGAAAGAATAATTAGTTTTTCCTCTGCGCGAAATCGTACACAGCTTGATACAATATAGGGTTAGCCCATGTCATATGCCAAATTAGATCGTCCGGAAATCCTCGCACATATCTTTTACCCACAACCCGAGACAGTTAGCCCTTTGCCGCCTGGTGCCAAAGATATCACTATTGAGATGGAGCCGGGGGTGCACATCGGTTGTCGCTTTTATCTCACCGATTACGACGCTCCCTCTATTCTCTACTTTCACGGCAACGGAGAAACGGTCAGCGACCATGACACCATAGGCCCACAATACAACGAGGTGGGCATCAACCTGCTGGTAACAGATTATCGCGGGTATGGCTGGAGCAGCGGTCAGCCCAGCGTCACAACCATGTTCAGCGATGGAGAGATTCTGTTGCAGGAATGCAGAAAATGGTTGAGCGAAAATGGGTATACCGGCGCCCTCTTTCTCATGGGCCGCTCTCTGGGGTCTGCCTGCGCCATAGATCTTGCCGAAAAATTTTCAGATGACATCAAAGGATTGATCATTGAAAGCGGCTTTGCCGATACCCTCCCCCTGGCGCAGTCACTGGGAATAGATCTGAACGATTTGAATATTGCGGAAGAAGAGTGCTTTAATAACAGTGCCAAGATTGCGCAGGTTACGAAACCAACGTTTATCCTCCATGGTGCAAGAGATGAGCTGATTTCAGCGGTTGAGGCGGAAAAGCTGCAATCATTTTGCGGGGCCAAGAGCAAGGAATTCCAGGTTGTCCCCGGGGCAGATCATAACTCTATAATAACGGTGGCAGGGAAACTCTATTTTCAAGCCATCAAACAGTTTATTGACAAGATTACCGGGGCTTCATCCTGGCGCAGAAGAAGAAAAGCAGCCAAATAAGAAGAAACTACTATTGCGACATCAGGCTGCAGAAAACTCGTTTTAGGCCGTTCATTACCACATTTTTTCATGTAAACACGTATGCGCAACTATATCATTCAACCCTTGCTGACAGCGCTGACCTTGCTCTTTTTCTTCAGCCTCAGCGCCTGCGGGCCAGACGTTCCTGAATATGTCCTGCCCACCAAAAAGATGTCCGAGCACCAGAAAATAATAGTCAACCCTCTAGTCGTCCCTCCAAAGCCACTACCGCCAGAACCTCTGGCAGATCCTGAGATAGCAGCCGCTCCCGACATATTGCGCGTGGGAGTCTCCCAAGACGTCCCTCCCTTTATGTATCAACAAGATAAAAAAATTCAAGGACTGGAAGCAGACCTTGCCCAGCAGTTAGGGATATTTTCCGGCCGCACGATACAATTCATCAAAGTACCGAAGAAAAAGGCCAAGGAAGCCCTGCTCAAAGGACATATTGATATCATTATGTCCGGCCTGAAAATCAACAACTTGGAAAATCAGGCTATAACTTTTAGTGACCCGTACCTGCGGGCCGGACAGATCCTCATGGTCAGATCCCGGGATATGGCCCTCTTTTCCACCGGGATCTACAGTCTGGAAGATTCCGGTTTTACCCTTGGAGTCATCGAAGGAAGCAGCGGCGATCTGTTTCTCACCAGGACTATTCGGGGCGTCAGGATCATGCGTTTCAAAACTGTTGAAAAGGCAACTCAGGCCTTAAAACGCAAAAGGATAGATCTCTTTCTCCATGACGCACCAACAATCTGTTATTATGCCGCAATCAATAAATCCGCCGGGCTTAGCCCTATCCTTACCCTGGTGACGGAAGAATATCTGGGATGGGAGATGAGAAAAGATGATGATAAGCTCAGACAACAGGCCAATCATTTTATCCAGCAAAGCAAGATCGACGGCCAGTTGCAGAAGACAATCAAACAATGGATTCCCAACCTGTAATCGCGGAAGAAAATTTTATGAATAAGAAAGAACAAAAGCGGAGTGACTATCTTTCCTGGGATGAGTATTTCATGGCAGTCGCCCTCCTCTCTGCCCATCGCAGTAAAGATCCAAACACGCAGGTGGGAGCCTGTGTAGCCAATGAACAGAACAAGATCGTAGGGGTCGGATATAATGGCTTTCCCTGGGGCTGCTCCGACGATAAACTCCCATGGGCACGGGAAGGGGCATTTCTTGACACCAAATACCCCTATGTTTGTCATGCGGAAGTCAATGCCGTACTCAACTCCATCACCTATAACCTCAACAATTGCCGCATCTATGTGGGACTCTTCCCGTGCAACGAATGCACCAAGGTAATTATCCAGGCAGGAATCAAGGAGATTATCTATATGTCAGACAAATATAAGGATACTGATACAGTCCGGGCCTCAAAAATGATGCTTGATCATGCCGGCATCGGCTACCGTCAGTTTAAGACCACAAGAGAATCGATTCGCCTTGATCTGGCCCACTTATCGCTGCCCTCTGACTAATATTAATGTTCGTAGCCCTGAAATGTGATGTCACTGCGGGTTCCATCGTTTTTTTCCAGGAGCACACCTTGGCCTTCGACAATGGTTCCAACCGGATAGATCTGGTGGTGAGGGCTACTCAGTAATTGCCTCTCCAGCTCTTTTTCCCTGTCGGGGGGCACAGTGAAGAGGAGTTGATAGTCCTCCCCCCCTTTGAGTAACAGATCCAGCTTCTCCTGAACCAGAAAAATGGCCGCACTGTCAAGGGATGGTAAGGACGGCAGTCTCTCTGCGTAGAGGACACTGCCGGTTCCGCTTTCGTGGCAGATATGAGCAAGATCTGTGGCCAGGCCATCTGAGATATCCTGCATGGAGGTCACACAGCCACTGAGTGCGAGCTGCTGGCCCAATTCAACCTGCGCTGCCGGATTTAAGTGGGCATCAAGCAGGGCCTGCCACTTGGGCCATTGTTCAAAAGACTTTCCTTCCTTTTTCGCTCGCTGAAACAAGGCCAAACCGGCGGCGGCAGAACCAAGCGGACCACTCACATAGACGGTATCTCCGGGACGAGCACCTGTGCGATAGAGGATATGATTGCACGCAGCCTCTCCAATCACCGTGACTGAAATCACCAATTCCCGGCCACGTACCGTATCGCCACCAATCAAGACACATCCATATTCAGCCAGGATAGCAGAGACACCGGACAACCAGCATTGAAGCCAATCGGAGGCAAGAGCAGGAGGCAGACAGAGAGAAAGCAGGACAAAGCGGGGACGTCCACCCATGGCCGCAATGTCACTAAGATTCACCGCGATGCTCTTGCGGCCCAGCAACTCAGGGGGATGCCAGTCTCTGTCAAAATGGACCTGTTCTACCAGGGTATCCGTTGTTATCAGCCACTGCCCGGCCTCTGGCGATCCAAAAACTGCACAATCATCGCCAATCCCTTGAATCAGGCCTGGGGCAGAGAAAGCACTTGCTTCTCTGATCAAACTAATCAGCGCCCGTTCGGACAATACAGCCATTATTTTACCCGTTTAAGGAAAGGGCTCTTTTTCTCTTCCCGGGCAACAGGACTTGGTTGCTCCTGCGTTGTCTTTGGCGCCTGCTGAGTTAGACTATCCATAGCCGCTGACTGCAGAAGAGTCGTGCCAAACTCAACAGCCTTGACAAAGCGTTCCTCCCCTCCCATGGTGAACACCTCCATACCAGTCAACTGAGGCGTCCGCAGGGTCCAGATCGTCTCTTGCGGCGGAATGGATAATAGGGTCAAACTGACATTCCACCATTCATTCTTGCGGCTGCTGTCCCGCTCGATATCCGTGACCAAGGCATATAAGGCCGATATCTGAGGCTCTTTAGCAACAATCAGGACCAGGTCACCTATATCAGTGCTGTCCTTGAACCGGACCATCTGTTTTAATTCTGCAATTATTTTTTCCATATCATCATGCTTTTTAATGTAGGTGCTGTAAAGAAATAGCCATTACTTTGCTATCTATTTCTATATTGCCCATCTTGACTACTGAGCCAGTATTGTGGTCGATTCCAGGACAATAGCGTCACCCTCGATGCGGCTGCGTGAACCAATTACCTCATACATGGCCAGTCCATCGAGAAGAGGAAAGATCAGTTGTTCAATCATTACCTTAGATCTCTGCGCTGCCTCACGATCCTCCATGGAAAGCATCGTTCCACCCCAGCTTACCAGTTCCTTTATCACATGCAACAGAGATGAAAACCGGACAAAGCTCACAGAGTTATTTTCCTTGGTCAGCCCGCGACCCAATCCTTGATTGACCTGTTTAAAGCTATCATCACTGATCAGACCGCCGCTCCTGCCATCCTTGTTTCCCGCACCATTAGATCGTCCTTTGTCATCACCAGCTGCACTGTCAATAATATTTTTTACAAGATCCACAGTGGTTGCCAGGATAAAATACCCTTGATGCAGGACGTAAACAGGCTGCAGGCTAGGATGGAATGAGACCTCCAAGGAGGTGAGATTGACACCTTTATATGGCTCGGTCTTGGTTGGGATATTACTCTTGGCAATCAGTGGCCCCAACATTTTAATAAATTCATCCTCTTTGTCAATCTTCAGAAAGATGGCCCCATCAGGCAAAGGGATAAAGCCGTCGGTGGCAATTTTTTTCAACAAGATGACCGCCTCAGCACCAAACATAGAGAGGAATTGCGGCAACTCCACACCAGTGACCGTTTTTACTTCTTGCTCCATGGCCTTGAGCTGCTCCTCACTCTCTTTCATCTCAAGGGTGAACATCTCCCAGAACGCGTTCATATTCAAGGTATTAGTCCAGTAATAGCCAAGGACGCCGGCAGGAACCATGGCCAGTGTTTTATTGTCCACTGGTTGGATAGCAAACATCTTGCCCACAAGAGGATCCAGCAAATCCTTGTTAAACAAGATAACAGCCTTGTCCCGCAGTATCCCCTTTTCTTTCCAGGCCCCAAAGGCCATCCCCGCCCAACCTTTCCACTGGTCTGTGACCTTCTGCAGATCCTCTTTCTGCACAGCGTCAAGATCATCTGTCAACCTGTTGATCTGCCCATTGAGCGCCGGCATCGAAACATAGGTAAAGAGTTTGGCCTTAATAAAATCGTGACGCAGGCGGATATATTCTTTGTTCTGCGCCAGGCTTCCCTGCTTGCTGTCGTACCGGTCCAGGCTTTCCTTCACCAGTCGATCATCAAAGGCGGCAATCACATAGCCATCAACTATTGCCGTAGTCAAGGTATTACCCTCTACGATGAGATATTGTTTGAGACTGTAGTTCCCATACTGGATGCTTTTCTGTGCCAATTTTTCGGCAAAAAGAGAAGTTAGCAGTTCAAGGATGTCAGTATTATGTCTCGGCTTTGCTATCAAAAGGAGACTGGATCTCATTGTTTTTTCAGGGATATCCAGGGAAACATCAGGAACAGGCAAGATGCCAAGCGTAACTTCCTGACCAAAAAATTCTTTAAAGAGCGGACTGTTCAAAAAATCATCCAGCTGTTTTCTGGTATCCCTGACCCTGTTGACATCCTCAGGGGGAAGACCAAGACCTTCGGCAATCTTCACATAATCAATACCTGTCACTGCGCGACCAAGCCGTGACACCTGGAAATCGTCAAGCAACTGTCCGAGATCCCGCTGTTCGATACAGACCAGAACCTCTGCCGGCAGAAAATTAGCGACAGTACCCTTGCCCATCCTTGTGGTAACAAGAAAATAGAGGACAGCTGCCAGGATGCAGGCTGCCCCGAGGATTAATCCTGTTTTCTTCATCTATATCCCCTTTCCTTTTTTCTCTTCTCGAGTCTTCATTTTTTTCAGAATCCATTGTACCACCCCAGCCAGATCATCCCCGACAAATGCAGGCTGAACCTCCTGGGTCGGTCCGATATATTGGGCGTCTCCACGGCCATACCCGGTAAGCACAAGCACCGGCGTTGCGCCACAGTTCACCGCTGTCTTCAGATCCGACCAGCGGTCTCCAACAACAAATGATTGAGCAAGATCAAGGCCCAACTCTTCCGCCGCCTGCAAAACCAGACCGGGTTTAGGTTTTCGACAATTGCAGGCCAAGCGGTACTCCTCCCTCTTGGCCTCAGGATGATGGGGGCAGATATAGATTCCATCCACATGTGCACCGTGTTCCGCCAACAGTGACACCATTTTATCATGGACAGTCACCAGTAATTCCGGAGGGAAATAGCCACGTGCCAGACCCGACTGATTGGTCACCACCACCACCGGGATCCGGGCCTCATTGAGTTTCCTGATGGCCTCGGCAACACCAGGCAGTATCTGAAACCGGCTGATATGATTGATATACCCCATCTGTTCATTGATGGTGCCGTCACGATCAAGAAATACGGCAGGCCGAAGAGTTGCTCTGGATAATGATACAAGCTTGGCCATCAAATCCCCTCCCCTTGCGGCAGAGAATTTGCGGGACAAAGAGCAAGGGCCTTGACCACTTCCGTGTAAACCTCCTGACTACTGATCTCCTCGAGACAGCTCAGGTGTTTTCTGGGACACTCTGATTGCAGACAGGGACTGCATTCCATCTCTTTGCGAATAACCACGGCACGCTCTGAAAATGGGCCGGTGGCGATATGATCGGTTGAACCGAAGATGGCGATGGTAGGGGTAGCAAGGCCGGCGGCCACATGCATCAACCCTGAGTCGTTGGTCACAAAGGCGTTGCAGCATTGTATCAAGGCCATGACTTGTTGCAGGGTAGTCTTGGCCGTCATATCAATAACGTGAAATGGGGTCCGTAGGGAAAACTCTTTTATGGCACGGGCAGCATCGGTATCATCCTTGGTACCAAAGACCAGGATAAGACAACCGCTCTCCCCATAATGATGGGCAATGAGTGCGGCCAATTGACCGAATTTCTCAGCCGGCCAGCGTTTAGCCGGGCCATAGGCGGCCCCTGGGTTAAAACCGATCACCGGGATAATAGTTTTCTCGCTCGTGTCCCTGTATTCAGCAGATGATATCCCTTCATGGGGGGGAGCCTTGCCGTCTTGAGTGGAAAATGGTCCCTGACCCTTGAGACATTCGATATATCCCTTGGCCCAACCGGTCAATTCAGCTGAAAGGGGAAGGCGCAATTTATCCGGCCCGAGATCAAGTCCCAATCCTGCCAACATCATCTGATAATAATGGACCTGATGCCTGGCACGAATCTCTGAGGTCAGTTCAACCCCATGGGTCAGGAGGAAACCTCGGCCATCGCGTTTGTAACCAGCTCGCAAGGGGATACCAGCCATCCAGACAAGAAAGGCGGCCTCAAAGGCATTCTGCAGGAGGATTGCGGCATCAAACCTGTACTGTTTCAAATGATTGGCCAGTTTCAGAACCCCTTTTATCCGCCCTGGATAGAGATCCTTTTTATCATAGACCAGAACCTTGTCCACATCTGGACTCAGTCGAAAAATGTCCGCCACCCAAGGCATGGCCAGCATAGTGATTTCAGCATTAGGGAAATTTTCCCTGATGGTATGGACGGCTGGCGTAGTCATAACCGCGTCCCCTATCCAGTTAGTGGAGCGGATCAGAATCTTTTCCGGATTCATCTGCTTAAAAGTTGATGGTACTGCCAAAACAAACCTCACAAAGAAACTCTTTAAAACAATCTGCTTTATCCTTGAACAATGAGCTCAGCAAGTTGCGCTTTAGCAAAATCAATGGAGGAGTCAAGGGAAAGGGCCAGGGTAAAGAAATGAACCGCCTCATCCCGCTTGCCGATTTTACGATAATTAACCCCTAAATTTGCGTAATCCATGGCCGAAACAGGGTTCAGTTCAACAGCCCTGTGAAAATGGACAATGGCCTGGTTAAAGTCTTCTTTTTTATAGTAACAGACACCAAGCACATTATGCAGATCCGGCCGTTCATCATCCTCTTCCCTGCCCTTATTAAGGGCCTTTATGGCCTCATCGTAGCGGCCCAGATCTTTCAGACAATGCCCCATGTAGGAATAGATATAGGGCAGATCCTCCTGCTCAGGAAATAAAGCCAGGGCTCGGTCAAAGGCATGCAAAGCGGATTCAGGCTGGTCATGGTTATAGAGATTACGCCCTCGATAAAAGGCAAGATAATAGGCATCCGGGATCAATTGCTCCATCTGTACAAGTTTCTGTTCAAGGTGATTGGTATCTTCAACCAGCTCTACCAGAAGCTTGGCGGCAAAGAGCCCCACATCCTGGATCATGGAACGTTCACGGAAATGAGCGCCGGGAATAATGGTATAAATAGCAGGAATCTGCAAAGCAGGATGAGTGGCATCCAGCATGAAGACCTCCATATCGCGCTTGGCCAGGGCGGCAACACAATTCTCCACCTCTGTTTTAATATTATGATCGGCAAGAGAAGGCATCTGCTCTATGGTGGTGCTAAGTCCAGGGGCTGTCACATAACGAACGTCCTCCATGGACAGAGGTTTCGGCAGCCCTGAGGCCACGTAATTGGAACCACTGTTAAAGTCTCCCGCCAGTTGCGCCACCTCAGTTACTGCCCGGATCAGGGCCTTTTCAGGATCAGGGGTGGTGCCGGCGGTAAAGACGATTTCACTAGTATCAGGGAAGGTGGAGCGATCAATGGCCAGCGCCGCTACGGTACTGATACCGGTATCGAGACTGAAATCATTGAGATAGAGCTCTATGTTATTTCTGGCAAATTTTTCAAGTAAATCTCTGGCCACCGGATCCTGAACCGAGGCAGGATCTATGACCGGGGTCGGTATTTTTTCATGGTTGACCAAAGCGCAAACATGGCGTTCCACCACCTCGGATATACCCTGCAACGCCGCTTCTTCATAGGTATTACCGGCTGAAGGACCATTAAACTCATTGATGGCAAAAAACCAGGAAAAAGGAATCAGGATGTCAAGGCCGGAGGTCAGGCTGGTAGCCCATGTCCACTGCATGGGGATATTCTGGAGCAGCTCCTCAAGAAAATTCACATCATGACGGGTATCATGCACCGACTGGAGCAGACGGGATGGATCAAGAACCGGATATCCGGCATCCCGCATCTGTTGATAATCACCAGTAATGAAATTATTTTCATCGTTTTTGAAGGCAAAAAACGAAAACCTTTCTGCAAGCTCCATACAAGCCGAGGCCTCAGCCTGTATGGGCGAGGCCCCTTTGCCCATCTGTTTTTTTGTTCCAGTCAGGGCATGGGCATCTTCTCCGCAGACACTGAAAAAAACCGGAATATCCAGTCTGCCATTGTCAATTCGTTTCACTTCTTTCAGGATCTCAACATCAAGATGTTTCAACCTTTCCTTAAAACGGGCGACGGTATCTTCAGGCCGGACGGCCTTGTCCTGATCGGTGGTATAGGTCTTCAGACAATCCTGAAGCCGAATAGATTTTTTTTTCATAATTCCTTGTATATTATTGGGAGTAAAATAAAAATAAACAGCGCACCACAGTGTTTGTTTATCCCATGAAATATCCAGACCAACGCACCGCATCCAAATAGAAATTCACAATTTTTGTGCCCTTCAGATGCAGATGATCCATAGCCGCATCCAGCTCAGCCCATCTTCCAACCTCATAAAACTGAATAAGTTGCAGATAAGGAAAAAGAGGCCCTGTTTTATACACCAGTGCCTGGGTGATTTCAGCAGAAATAGGGAGCTGCTTCATTAAAGATTCCATAGAAGCATCAAGCATGGCATCAAGCAGGGAAAAAAGACCGAGTAAAAAAAAAGCCCCCTGATCTTGTTGCAGCTCTTTGCCAAGAAGCTCCAGAAAACGAGCCCGAATACAAGAGACACGAATGAGCTCATCCGGCTTATTCTCTGAAAGCTTACTGGTAGCGATCAGTGACACAAACATCTTTGTTCCTCGTTCTCCCAAAAAGGCAATGGCCTGACGGATGGAAGAGAGCGGTTGCAGCCGCGAATAATAAGCCGAGTTAAGATACTTGATCAACTTATACGAGATGGCAACATCCTGTTTAATAAGAGACTCAAGTTTATTTATTTCAAATTCAGCCCGGTTTACCTCCATGATCAATTGCATATAAATCATTTGCGAGGAAGAAATTTCTTTATTTTTCAAAACTTCTGGTTTGGCAAAAAAATAACCCTGAAAATAGACAAAGCCCATACTGCTGGCCAGGTTATATTCTGCATACGTCTCAATTTTTTCAGCAAGCAATTTACAGTGATATTTTTTAGAAATTTCAACCAACTCAACAATTTGGTCATTGGAGTTTTGCGTAAAATCAATTTTAACAATTTTAGCAAGTTCCAGTAACGGAATATGATTTCTGCTATAGACAAAATCATCAAGTGCCAACGTATAACCATTATCCGTAAGATATTGACAGGAGGCGATTACATCTTCCCTTGGCTTCACATCTTCAAGAATTTCAACCACAATAGAACGAGGGGGAAACATGGCGGGGACTTCACGGATCAGCATATCTTCCGTAAAATTGATAAAGACCTTGTGGCCGCTTGCTATCTGTTCGATACCAACAGTAAAAAAAGAAGATGAAAGCAGGCTTGAAGTAGCCTCGTCTCCATCTACCCCGGGAAAGGAATTGCAGGTCCCATCCCTGAACAAAAGTTCATAGGCAAAAACACGACGATGTCGATTAAAGATTGGTTGTCTGGCTACAAAAACGTCCATATCTTCTCACCATACCATCAGATAAAATTTTCTGCCCAATGTACCGCATCCAGATAAAAATCCATTATTTTATGTTCATCAAAATTCAGTTTTTCCATCGCCGTATCCAGAGCGTCCCACTCTCCCAGCTCATACAACTGAATTAGCTGTAGATAAGGAAAAAGAGGCCCTGTCTTGTGCACCAAAGCCTGAGTGATCTCCTCAGAGATAGGGATCTGTGCCATCAGGAGATGCATTGAAGTATCAAGCATGGCATCAAGCATGGAAAAAAGGCCCAACATAAAAAAAATGCTCTGATCCAGATTAACTTCCTTCCCGATAAGCTCCAGAAAACGAGCCCGAATACAGGACGTGCGGATCAATTCATCCGGTTTATCTTCTGAAAGTTTACTGGTTGCAATCAAAGACACAAAAAGTCGGATACCCCGTTCTCCCAGAAAAGCGATGGCCTGACGGATAGAGGAGATCGGCTGCAGTCGTGAATAATAGGCGGAGTTGAGATATTTGAGTAATTTAAAAGAGATGGAGATATCTCTATTCACCAGCTTCTCGATGTCCACCACCTCAAACTCAGCCCGGTTTACCTCCACGATCAACTGCATCAGGGCCAACTGAGACGAAGCAATATCCTTGTTTTTCAAAATTTCCGGTTTGGAAAAAAAGTACCCTTGGAAATAGACAAAGCCCATACTGCTGGCCAGGGTGAATTCCTCATAGGTCTCAATCTTTTCTGCAAGCAACTTACAGGAGTAACCCTTGAGGGTTGTTACCATCTCTTTGATCTGTTCAATGGGGGTGAGCCGGAAATCCACCTTGATAATATTGGCGAGTTCTATCAGAGGAGTGAGGTTCTCCCTATAGACAAAATCATCAAGGGCCAAAATATATCCCTTATTCACAAGTTCTCGGCATACGGTAACAACCTCTTCCGTTGGCTCTACATCTTCAAGAACCTCCACCACGACAAGATTCACGGGAAACATGGATGGAATGCCGCGAGCCAGCATATCTTCAGTGAAGTTGATAAAGGCCTTATGGCCGCTTGTTATCTCTTCAATCCCGACCGTAAAAAAAGAAGACGAAAGCAGACTTGAAGTAGCCTCGTCGCCATCAATCCCGGGAAAGGCATTGGACATCCCGTTCCTGAACAGAAGTTCATAGGCAAAGATTCGTCTATGTCGATTAAAGATAGGCTGCCGCGCTACATAAACGTCCATAAGTCAATAACATACCAAGTAAACATTATCGAGACTATCAACATCTCTTCAGGCTGTCAGATTGAACTCCTGCAACCTTTTCTTCCAGGCACCACCGCCAGGATCACAGGTCAACCGCCTGGATTCATCTGACCCGATGGTCAAGTTTATCTTTAATCGATTTGCCGGGACAAGATCACCTGCCCGTTCACACCATTCTAACACAGTGAGACCAGAAAGAAAAAAATATTCATCCAGCCCCATGTCCTGAATATCAGCGACGCCCGTAAGTCGATAGAAGTCCATATGATAGAGTGGCAACCGGCCATGATACTCCTGAAAAATGGCAAAGGTGGGACTGGTCACATAATCGTTTGCCGGCACCTCCAACCCTTGGGCTATGGCCTGGGTCAGAGTAGTCTTGCCCGCACCTAAGTCGCCGTCAAGACAGATCACATCTCCAGGCTGGGCGACCTGTCCAAGAAAACGACCAAAGGCAAGGGTATCAGCAAGAGTTTGCAACAGAATTGTCTTCATATGCGCCTGAATCAGTGAATGGAAGTGGTATCTTTCATCCACCAGCTCATCAACAACTGCATATAATCATAATACAAGGGCAGGGTTTCCGGCTGCTTGAAAATATTGCGATAGGCCAAACGGTGTCCATCCATAAACCAGTTCGGCACCAGATAATAACCATACCAGAGGATACGATCCAGCGCCTTGCAGGCAGCAGTTAATTCTTCCTGGGTCCGGGCATAGATAATCTTGTCAACCATGGCATCAACCGCCTTATCTTTCACTCCCGCCAGATTTTTTGATCCCGGGATGTCTGCAGATGCAGAATGCCAGTAAGTACGCTGCTCATTGCCAGGCGACATCGACTGGCCATAAACATGGACAATCATGTCAAAATCAAATTTCTGTTCTCGGTCAGTATAGAGGGCCGGATCAATCGTACGATATTCCGCATGAATCCCCAACTTTTTCAGATTGTTGACATAGGGGGCCATCACCCGTTCAAACGAGGGAGAGACCAAAAGAATCTCAAAGGTAAAAGGTGTGCCCTCTTTATCTTTTAAAACACCATCCTGAATCGTCCAGCCTGCCTCACGCAGCAATCCGGCGGCCTTGCGCAGATTTTTCCGCAGCCCATCCTTTCCCGTCACCACAGGCGGGGTCAAGGGTGTCTGAAAAACATCCACGGGCAATTGTTTACGAAACGGCTCCAGATATTGCAACTCCAGACCGTGCGGCAAACCAGTTGCAGACAGAGGAGAATTGCTGAAGAAGGAATTAGCCCTGGTGTATTGGTTGAAAAAAAGAGACTTATTGGTCCATTCAAAGTCCAGTGCCAGCCCCATTGCCTCCCTGACTTTTGCGTCTTTAAAAACAGGCCTCCGGGTGTTCATCAAAAATCCCTGCATGCCGGCATTATTTTTATGGGGAAAGACCTTTTTCAGCAACGTTCCATCAGCAAAACGACCACCCTCCATGTCACGTGCCCATTGCTTGGCGATATTCACCGACATAAAATCAAACTCTCCTGCCTTGAAGGCCTCAACCGCGACGATCTGATCTTTGTAATAGTTAATGGTGATAGTATCAAAATTAAACAGTCCTTTTCTGACCGGATGCCCGCTGGCCCAGTAATTCGGATTTCGTGTATAGGTAATGGATTTTCCCTGTTTAACAGATGTCACCATATAGGGTCCTGAACCAACAGGAGGCAGCAGGGCTGCCTCTCCATCCTTCTGTTCAAAACCATGCTTTTGATAAAATTTTGCGGACATGATCGGAATCTGGGCCGCGATCATATGCAACTCCCGATTGGGTTTGGCAAAGACAAAACGAATCCGCTGCGGATCCACAATTTCTGCCTTCACAATATCGTGATAATAATAAGAGTACGCAGGATGGGCCTGATCGCTTTTCAATATTTCAAGAGAATATTTCACATCATCAGGGGTTATGGGACTATTATCGGAAAAACGGGCAGCTTCGTTCAAGGTAAAAACCACCGATAGTTTATCCTTTGCCACCTCAATGTCCCTGGCAATAAGGCCATATTCGGCAAAGGGTTCATCGAGGCTGGAAACGGCCAGCGTTTCAAAGACAAAAGTATCCAGGCCCATGGGAGGCGTACCTTTCAGGGTAAAGGGATTCATCTTATCAAAACTGCCCAGATCGTGAAGAACAAGTTGGCCGCCCTTTACCGCTTGGGTCGAGACATAGTCAAATTGCTGAAAGCCAGGCGGATATTTCAATTTCCCATCAATGGAGATTCCATGGGCAGCAAGCAAGGGTGACGTGACGCAACAGAGGAACAACCCCACACAGAAAGAGCAGAGAATACGGAACATATGAGAAAAATCCTTTAAGGGAAAATGATTCCAGCTGCCCACTGCAAGTTGACGGCTGAAAGAGAATTAAATATGCTATGGCAATAGTACCCTTTTTCGACTAATATGTCAGCCATTCTTAGGTATTCACTCTATTCGAAGTGAAGTTGTTTATATAATTGATACATATATTTGCCAATCCGGAGCATACTGATGGGAAAAACCATAGCCAGCAAAATATTTGACGCGCATCTGCGTGACACCCCCACCCCGGGAAATATGATCCTTAATATTGACGTGGTAATGTGCCACGAGATCACCACCCCCATTGCCATTATGGACCTGATGGAAAAAGGAATGGACCGGGTCTTTGATCCTACAAAGATCAAAGCGGTAATTGACCATGTGACCCCGGCCAAAGACTCCAAAACCGCCACCCAGGGCAAGATCATGCGCGACTGGGCCAAGCGGCACCAAATCAAGGATTTCTTTGATATCGGCGCCAACGGCGTCTGCCACGCCCTCTTTCCGGAAAAAGGTTTTATCCGGCCCGGCTACACGGTTATCATGGGCGATTCACACACCTGTACTCATGGTGCCTTTGGCGCCTTTGCCGCGGGTGTCGGCACCACAGATCTTGAAGTCGGCATATTAAAAGGTGTCTGCTCCTTCCGGGCTCCGGAGACCATGCGTATTATTCTTACCGGCAAACTTACATCCGGAGTCACGGCCAAAGATGTGATCCTGGCCGTGATCAAAAAACTCACGGTTAATGGAGCCACCGACCGGGTCATTGAATTTGTCGGCCCGGTGGTTGATGCCATGACCATGGCTGCCCGCATGACCCTGTGCAACATGGCCGTCGAGGCCGGGGCCACCAGCGGTCTCTGCCTGCCAGACCGGGTAACGGCCGAATATCTCTGGCCCTTCATCAAGGATCAATATCCTTCCATTGAGGCAGCGGTCCAGGATTTCAGCAAATGGCATTCCGATCCGGATGCCGAATATGTGGAGACCCTTGCAATTGATGTCTCCACCCTGGTGCCCCAGGTAACCTTTAATTTTAAACCTGACCAGGTCAAAGACATCAACGAGATGGAAGGCACCCCTGTTGATCAGATCTACATCGGCTCCTGTACTAATGGCCGCATCGAGGATCTCAGAGATGCCGCCGAAATTCTGCGGGGGAGAACGTTGGCAGATGGAGTGCGAGGGGTTGTCACTCCGGCCACGCCTGCCATTTACTCTCAGGCTCTTGAAGAAGGGATTATCAAGACCTTCATGGATGCTGGTTTCTGTGTCCTCAATCCAACATGTGGCGCCTGTCTGGGGATGAGTTCTGGTGTGCTTGCCGCGGGCGAGGTCTGCGCCTCAACCACCAACCGAAACTTCAATGGCCGTATGGGCAAAGGCGGCATGGTTCACCTCATGAGCCCCTACTCCGCAGCTGCAGCTGCCGTCACTGGCACGATCACTGATCCCAGAAAGTTTCTGTTCAAGAATTCATAAATAATTTTAATTTGTTACAAGAGGAATATCCATGAAAACATTTGGCGGTCCGGCCATATTGCTGGACAGAAGCGATATTAATACCGATGAAATAATCCCGGCCAAGTATCTCACTGAAATCACCAAAACCGCGATGAAGCCCCATCTTCTGGAGGATCTGCTGCTGGATGGCCGCCCCTTTGACGTCCACTCTCCTGCCATGCAGCTGGCAAGAGTCGTGATTACCCGAGCTAATTTCGGTTGTGGGTCATCAAGAGAGCATGCAGTCTGGGCCTTTGAAGTAAACGACATCAATATCGTCATTGCCGAGAGTTTTGCCCGGATCTTCAGGCAGAACATGTTCAACTGCGGCATCCTTGCCATTGAACTGCCGGCGGCAGATATTGAACAACTCTTCAAGATGCAGGGTGAACTCACCATCCACGTTGACCTGGACAAAACAGAGATGACCGCCAGTTCAAACGATCCCGACCAGGCTCCCCTAACCTGCTCTTTTCAGCTGAACCCCTTTGACCGGGACCTTGTTGCTGCTGGTGGCTGGCTCGCCTATGCCGATAAAAAATTCTAGACATCTCCTCGATGGGAGAATCCATAACTGTTAAATATCATGGCAAGACACCAATAAACTTTAGTCGAAGCCGTTGTCTAAAAATTAACCCTAATATTTTTTTGCAGTACCGTAATGGCATATGGGGCTGAAAAAAAATAGATAGAACTGCAATGGTTATTTCTTAACGGCACATTTTATATTATCCGCCAGACGCCACTCAAAGAAACAGCTGAAGAAATTGGCTATTTCTTTGAAGTGGCACAAGGTGCCGTAATAAAATAAGTAAAAAAGCACTGCTCATTTCATAACGGCACCTAAACATCTACAGGCTATCAAGCTAACATGACCAGAGCGAATTTTCTCATTGCTATCGCCATCACCATTATCTCCATCCTCTTCTGGGCGATTCTCAATCGTCCGGAACAGGCGCCGCCCTGGCCAACCCAGATCCAGGGATTTTCATTTTCGCCCATGCGGGAAAATCATAATCCCATCAAACATATCCTGCCGACCGCCGAAGAGATTGATCAGGACCTGGCTTTGCTGGCCAATACCACCCATGCAGTACGCACCTATATGCTTGAGGGTGACATGGTCAAGATACCTGCCCTGGCCCAGAAATATAACCTGAATGTCACCCTCGGCGCCTGGTTGAATGCAGACCCTGAGGCCAATGAGCTCGAGATCAAAAAACTTATCAAAACGACCCGGGAAAACTATCGTAACGTGGTGCGGGTTGTGGTCGGCAACGAGTCTATTCTGCGAGGTGAGCTGAAAGTCGAGCAACTTGGCAAATATCTAGATCAGGTACGGGCGGCCGTGACGGTTCCGGTGAGCACAGCCGAGACCTGGGATGTGTGGCTGGCCCATCCGGAACTGGCCGATCATTGTGACTATGTCGCTGTCCATATTCTTCCCTACTGGGATGGGGTTGAATTGGACCAGGCCGTTGATCATGTAGTTGTCACGATGAACAAACTAAAGAGTAAATTCCCTGACAAAGAGGTCATTATTGGCGAGGTGGGCTGGCCCAGCAATGCCCGCACCTATAAATCAGCAATTGCATCACCTGCCAACCAGGCGACCTTCCTGCGCCGCTTCTTGCTGCAGGCGGAACAAAAGAATTATGTTTATTATATTATGGAGGCCTTTGACCAGCCGTGGAAAAGGGCAAGTGAAGGTGCTGTCGGTGCCTATTGGGGGGTCTATGACGCTTCTCGCCAACCAAAATTTGCCTTTACCGCCCCCATTGTTGAGATACCCGAATGGCGTCTCCTGGCAGGGATCTCAATTGCCATCGGCATTATCACCTTCACCATGCTGCTTATTGACAGTAAGAGCCTGCTGAATCGAGGACGCAGCTTTCTTGCCATCATCGCTTTTTTTGCCGCCTCTGCCGCAGTATGGATTATTTACACCTATTATCACCAATACTTGACGACATCGGCCATTATTGTCGGCATTCTCATGATCATCGGGATCATTGGCGTCGCCTTGGTTCTCTTGACCGAGGCCCACGAATGGGCCGAGGCTATCTGGGTAAAAAAATGGCGCCGCCCATTTACCCCCATCCACCTGGCTGATGAGGAACTGCCCTTTGTCTCAGTGCATGTCCCGGCCTACAATGAACCGCCTGAGATGATGATCGAGACCATCAATGCCTTGGCGGCCCTCGATTATCCTCATTTTGAAGTCATTGTCATTGACAACAACACCAAAGATCCCGCCATCTGGCAACCAGTTGAGGCCCATTGCGCCACTCTTGGGCCCCGTTTCCGTTTTTTTCACCAGGATCCCCTGCCGGGATTTAAGGCCGGCGCCCTTAATTTCGCCCTGGCCCAGACCGCACCAGAGGCAGTGGTAATCGCCGCCATCGACAGTGACTATCAGGTCTCTCCGCTGTGGCTGCGCGATCTGACCCCCCAGTTTTCACGACCGGAAGTGGCCATTGTCCAGGCACCCCAGGATTATCGCGATGACAAGGAGAACCTCTTTAAGGCCATGTGCTACGCCGAGTATCAGGGATTCTTCTATATCGGGATGCAGACCCGTAATGAACGAAATGCGATTATTCAGCACGGCACAATGACCATGGTCCGGAAATCAGCACTCGAGGAAGTGGGTGGCTGGTCTGAATGGTGCATCACCGAAGACGCGGAACTGGGGCTGAAGATCTTTGAGAAGGGGTATGAGGCAACCTACATTGCCAAAAGTTACGGCCAGGGAGTTATGCCGGACACCTTTATTGACTTCAAAAAACAGCGATTCCGCTGGGCTTACGGGGCAGTACAGGTCATGCGGCGCCACTTCGGCATCCTTTTCTTTGGCAGCGGCAATACCAAACTTACAGCCGGCCAGCGTTACCATTTCATTGCCGGCTGGCTTCCCTGGATGGCCGACAGTCTGAACATGCTGTTCACCCTGGCCGCCATTGGTTGGTCAATTGCCATGATATATGCTCCGCTCAAATTTGACCCGCCGCTGGTGATCCTTTCTTCCATGCCACTAATGCTTTTTTCTTTCAAGATGGCGAAGATGATCTATTTATACCGGACCAGGGTCGGTGCCTCCATCACCGAGACAGCGGCCTCAGCCCTGGCTGGTCTCTCGCTTTCCCACACCATCTCTATGGCCATCCTGCAAGGGGTCTTCACTAAAAGCAAACCTTTTTTCAGAACCCCGAAAATGGAACAGGCTCATGCCCTGCAGAGGGCCCTGCTTTCTGCTCGTGAAGAAGGGCTGATCATGCTGGCCCTGTGGCTTTCAGCATATGGAGTGACGGTGAAACAAGGAGTGGGAGCCTATGACCTTATGGTCTGGATCATTGTTTTACTCATCCTATCCATTCCCTATCTGGCTGCGGTATTGGTTTCCCTGATCAGTGGTTTCAGCTGGTTGCCCAGTGGGCTGATTTCAAGCAAGGACAAGGGATAAGGGCTGGTCTCTCAAAAAGTCCAAATTTTAAGCTCTTGCATTGCGTAACAAGCTAACATTATTACCGTTCGGCTTGTCGATTTTGACTTTTTATGATTCCATCCATATTGGTTCTACCATTTTACAGTGGAGTTGCTCACCTGAGGTAGACCACCTCCAAGGTAGAATATTCCAGAATATCCGGTCCTTTCAAAGCCGTCCCTGAGATTGTTTACCAGCATGGAGTCACCAATCAGCAGATGAGCCGAGCGGTCATTCCTGATAAAGACACACCCCCTCCTTTTCCGGCACTGTTGTTTTCAACCTTTGTGCTGCAAATATTCAGATCAAAACTGTTGCCGTCATGGCATATTGCCCCCCTTTTCTGCCATCATAGTACAAGAGGAAAATCGAGAAAAGCGAAGCTACTTTGTTTACAACTACTACAGCCTCCTGGAAAACTCAGCGTGCAGAATCGTTCATCGCACGTTCAGATTTATGGATCAGGTTGTCTTCCTGAGTACTTGTTTGACTGAGCAGGGACATCGTGTAAAAGACAGCCACGAAGAAAAAGCAGAGGGCCAGAAACTTAACAGTTATCTCCGGTTTTTTGTAAAGGAAGTAGCTAATGGCGATGCCAAGGGCAAGGGCAATCGAGATATGGTCGGAAAAGAACTGGATAACCAAAGTGGAGTAACTGTTAAAATCAATCATATCGCAGCCACTATTTTCTACTTTTTGGACATCTTGTAAAAGACGACAGTAACTTTTTTTCAGAGGACATCGCCCTCAGGTGATTTGGCCCTTGCCAACGGCCCGAATCTTCTCAAGGCGCGCACTCAGCCGCGGAAAGAGGTCAAGTTCGGTGTGGGGCAGGAAGTGGCTGGCAATGTACTCGTTTTTGAAGTGGGCCACCTCGGAAAGCTCAAAACCGGTCATGCGGCGCACTGTATTGACCACGTCGCGGCGGATGTGGTTGGAGAGCTCGCTCATCCAGCAGCCCATAAGTGAGCCGTTGCCGACGTAGAGGACGCGCCCGGCGTCCACCTCGGGCAGCAGGCCGACAGTCATGGCCGAGTCAAGGTCAATGAAACTGCCAAAGGCACCGGCCAGGATGATCTGTTCAAGATCGGTGATCGCCAAACCCACCTCTTCCACCAGAGTCTTGACTCCGGCGTAGATGGCTGCCTTGGCCCGGATAAAATTTTGGATATCGACCTCATTGATAGCGATATCGTGGTCGGTGCCGGATTCTTCGCGCCAGGTCAGGACGTACTCATAACCGCTTTTTCCTTCACGGATGCGCGGGGTTCCAAGGTCGCGGTTGAACTTGCCGCTCTGATCGATAACGCCGTGTTCGAACAATGTAGCAACGATGACCAGGAGGCCGGAGCCGCAGATGCCGATGGGAGGCTGGTTACCGAGTGTGAGGTTCATCGGCTCCAAGGTCTCCGGATTGATGCTGAAGTCCTCGATGGCGCCGATTGCGGCCCGCATGCCATGGGTGATACCACCGCCCTCGAAGGCCGGGCCGGCCGAGCAAGCGGCACAGGCCAGCCAGTCCTTGTTGCCGATGACGATCTCCGCATTAGTACCGATATCGATGTAGAGGGTGAGAAGATCGGTGCGGTACATACCGGAGCCCATAACACCGGCGACGATATCTCCTCCAACGTAGCTGGAGATGCAGGGGTAAGGCAGAGCCACCGTATGCCGGGGTAAATCGATGCCAAGATCAGCGGCCCGCAAGGGCGGCAGCACCCTGGTCACCGGCACATAGGGGGCGCGACGGATGTTGTCCGGCTCCAGACCGAGCAGGAGATGGGTCATGGTGGTGTTGCCGGCCAGGGTGATCGAGCTGATCTCGTCCCGGCTGATACTGCCCTGCTCACCGCCAGGCGGCTTTGCCTTGTCCAACAGCTGACTGATGATCTTGTTAATGGTGGCTATCGCCAGCTCCTGCATCTGAACCAGCCCCTCCTCCTTTTCGGCATGGATGATGCGGGAGATGACATCTTCTCCGTAGGCGATCTGCCCGTTGTAGTCACCGGCCCGTGCCAGTATCCGGCCGCTGTTCAAGTCCACCAGGGTGCCGTAGATCGTCGTTGTCCCTATGTCGAAGGCCAGCCCAAAATTGCGGTGCGTCCAGTTGCCCGGCTGGATGTTGGAGACAAAGGTCTTGCCTTTCTGGTTTACCGGCCGGGACAACGTGACGGTAACCAGGAAATCCTTTTCCCGGAGTACCCGTCGTAGCTTTTTGAGTACCGGCAGGGTGATGATGAGCTGGTGTTCGTTGTACTGGTTGGCCAGCCCCTGCACGAGGCGGCCGGCATCGGCCATGTTGTCATGGATGCTTGGGGGCGGCAGTTCCAGCACCAGCTTTTCCACCGGTGGCAGGAAGATGCCTTCCCGGCGGAGACTTTGCATATCGTAAACGTGCATACTGGCGCGGTTGCGCACCGAAACCTCAGTGGTGAGTCCGCCCTTGGCAAGACCGGATTCCTCGGGCACCCGGATCGTGACGTCACCGTTGGCCCTGGCGGTGCAGGCCTGCCGATATCCCGTTGCCCGGTCGGCCTCTGAAAGTTTTTCGCTAATGCCCCCATCGACTGCGCCCTGCTCGACAATGACCCGGCACTTGCCGCAGATCCCGGCGCCACCGCAGGAGGCGTTGATGTGAATACCAGCGGCCCGAGCCGCCTTGATGATCAAGATTCCCGTTGGGACGTCGATCTCCTTGCCGGCTGGTAAAAAAGTGATGCGGCAGACTTTATCACTCATGGTCTCAACTCCGCCACGTCGAGCCGCAGCAATTGGGCGCGGCTGAACACCGGGCCGTCGACGCAAACCAGTTTGGAGTCCATGTGGCAGTGGCGGCAGACACCGATACCGCATTTCATGTGGCGCTCCATGGTGGTAAGGATGTTTTCGTCGGCAAAACCGCGGCCAGAGAGTTCGGTCAGGGTCGCGCCGATCATCATCGGCGGACCGCAGACAAGAGCAGTGGAGGCGACCGGGTCGACATCGACGCGATCGAGCAGGGCCGTCACAAGTCCCACCGCCCCGTCCCATCCCGGCTCTGCACCATCGACGGTGAGGAGGCAGGATACCCGCGGATGATCGCGCCAGGCCGCCAGATCGGTGTGGAAAGCGATGTCGGACGGCAGGCGGCTGCCATAGAGGATGGTGAGGCGGGGAAAGGAAGCTTCCCGGTCGAGGCAGTAGTTGATCACAGACCGCAGCGGAGCCAGCCCAATCCCACCGGCAATGAAGAGCATGTGGCGTCCTTCCAGGGCCGCCAGGGGGAAGGGCTTGCCGTATGGGCCCCGGAGGCCGATCTGGTCGCCTGCCTCCATGGTGTGCATGATCCCGGTCAAGTCGCCTGCCCGCCGCACGCTCAACTCGATGGTGCCGGGCCGGGTCGGTGTCGAGGAGAAGGAGATCGGCGCCTCGCCATGGTGCGGCACAGAAACCATCATGAACTGACCCGGCAGGTAATGGAAGGAGCGGTTGCTCTCCTCATCGGCAAAGGCCAGCTCAAAGGTCTTGATCTGGGAGTTTTCGACGGTGATTTTTTTGATCACTGCGGCCCTGGGCAGGTAGTCTTCTGTACGCATGGTCTGCATAAGTTTCTGGTTGTTTCCTTTTTTCCGGGGTCCTTTCCATTAATCTTCGCCGGCCATGCCGATGAAGCGGACTATATCAACGCCGCCGAAGCAGATGCCGACGCAGCGGCCGCAACCGACACAGCTGGGGCGGCCGTACTGGGTGACGTCGTAGTTCAGCTTGTGCATGAAGCGCTGGCGAATGGCGCCGGTCCTCGGGTTTACCGGGTTGTGGCCGCCGGCCATGCGGGTGAAGCCCCCAAAGGTGCAGGCGTCCCAGCTGCGCAGCCGCACCCCCGATTGTTTATCGGTCTTGCGGTCGCTGATGGTGAAACAGGTGCAAGTGGGGCAGACATAGGCGCAGCCGGCGCAGTCCTGGCAGCGCAGGGAGAGCTCTTCCCATACCCCTTCCGGCACCAGGCCCGCCTGGAGACGACTGATGGCCTGATCGGCATGGACATTGAGCCGGAACTTGGCCATGGCCTCCAGCGACAGCTGGTACTGCTGCCGGGTGTCCTCCTCCTCGGCCGGGGTGAAAAACTGGATCCAGTCCTGCAACATCTCCCGGCCCCTGGGACGGCCGACCTCCACCAGATAACGCTCTCCGAGATCGGTGAGCAGAAGGTCATAGCCGTATTCCAAAAACGGCCCGCTTTTAGTGGCGTTGCAGAAGCAGTTGGGAAAGGGGTCGTTGCAGTTCAGGCCGATGAGGATCGAGTCCTGCCGCCGGGCCCGGTAATTTTTGTCCTTGGTGCCTCCCATGAAAATCACATCGGTGTAGAGCACCGCCATCAGATCGCAGGGCCGTACCCCGAGGTAGACAGTGGGCTCGGGCGGGGCATCGTTTTCGGTGAAGCGGTAGCCATCCTCATCGACGGTATAGGTGCACAGGATGTCCTGCTGGGGAAAGAGAAAGGGCTTGATGGAGTTGAGAGCCTGCTCGCTGAGGTTGACCTCCACCCGGTCCAGGTGGCTGATGGTGCAGAACAGGGTGTCGCCGTGCTGGTTAGTGACCGGCGCCACAATCCGGTGGTTTTTTTTGACCTTGCGGAGAAAACTTTTCAGGTGTGCTTTGCTGAGGATATATCTGTCGTTCATGGCTTTGTCCCTCGGAGAGCGGCAGTGTCCTGACATTTTTTCTCGATGCGCACGGCGCAGACCTTGAACTCCGGGCAACGGGACAGGGGGTCGTTGGCGTCGACGGTCAGCCGGTTGATGGGCGCCTCGTGGAAGTGGAATGAGGTGTAGACCGACCCCGGGGCCACCTGGCCGCTGATCTCGGCCCGGACCTCAATGGCCCCGCGCCGGGAGGCGACGCAGAGCATCTCACCGTTGCGCACCGAAAGCCTGACGGCATCCTCCGGGTGGATCTGCAGGAGCGCCTCGCGCGATTCCCGTGACAGCGTCGCACTCTTCCGGGTCATGGTGCCGGTATGATAATGGTGATAGATGCGGCCGGTGTTGAGATAGAAGGGAAAATCCGGACACGGATTCTCGGACGGCTCCACATGGCTGCCGGGAATGAAGTGACCGCGACCGCGGGTGAAATAATACTTATGCAGAAAGGGGGTTCCGGGATGATTAGTGTCCCAGCACGGCCATTGCAAGCCCCAGGAGCTCTGCAGCCGGTCGTGACGGATGCCTCCGTAGATCGGGGCGAGCAAGGCGATCTCCTCCATGATCTCGGCCGAGGATTCATAAGCCATGGGGTAGCCGAGCCGGGCCGCAAGTTCGGTGATGATGTCGGCGTCGGGTCGGCAGCCGCTGATGGGGTCAATGACTGAGCGCACCATCTGCACACGCCGTTCGGTGCTAGTGAAGGTGCCGGTCTTCTCGGCAAAGGAGGCGGCCGGAAAAACGACATGGGCCAGGGCCGCGGTCTCGGTGAGAAAGAGGTCGGAGACCACCAGAAAGTCGAGGCCGGTGAGGGTCTCTTCCACCTTGTCGAGCATGGGGTCGCTCATCATCGGGTTTTCGCCCATGATAAACATGGCGCGGATGGGCCCATTTGCACCGCTGTGGGTCATGGACAGCAGGTCCAGACCCGGCTCGTCCGGCAGGTCGGTCTTCCACACCCGTTCGAATTTTTCGCGGTAGTCCTGATTGTTCACCGCCTGGTAACTAGGGAAGACGTTGGGCAGTGCTCCCATATCGCAGGCCCCCTGGACGTTATTCTGGCCGCGCAGGGGATCAACACCGGTGAATTCCTTCTCGACGTTGCCGGTCATCATCGACAGATTGGCGATGGCCTGGACGTTGGCAGTGCCGGTGACATGCTGGGTGATCCCGAGACAGTAGCAGATCACCGAGCGCTTCGCCCGGCCGTAGAGCCTGGCCGCCCGGCGAATCTTGTCGACCTCTACCCCGGTGATGCTGGCGATCTCTCCCAGATCAAGGGCATAGAGCATGTCGCGGAGCTCAACGAAATTTTCGGTCCGCATCTCGATGAACAGGGTGTCGATGAGGTTTTCCTCGAGGATCACCTTCATCAGGCCGTTGAGCAGCGGGATATCAGTGCCGGGTCGCAGGTTCAGGTGGACGGTGGCGAATTCGGCCAGCCGGGTGCGGCGCGGGTCGATGACAATGAGCTTGGCGCCTTTATCCATGGCGTCGAACATCCGGCGCGCCACCTGGGGATGTGCCTCGGTGGTGTTGGAGCCGGAGACGAGGATGACCTCCGCCTCCTCGATCTCGTTGATGGAGTTGGTCATCGCCCCGGAACCGAAGGTGGTGGCAAGACCTGCCACGGTGGGGGCGTGTCAGAGGCGGGCGCAGTGGTCGACGTTGTTGGTCTTGAGCACCGCCCGTGCCAACTTCTGGAACAGGAAGTTTTCCTCGTTGGTGCATTTGGCCGAGGAGAGCAGGCCGATGCCACGGTGGGCGGTCTCCTTGGCGATGCGGGCCAGTTCGCCAGCGGTGAAAGCGAGGGCCTCATCCCAGGAAACCGGGACCAGCGCCCCGCCTTTCCGCATCAGGGGCTCGGTGATCCGGGCCGGATGGTGGATGAATTCGTGCAGGTGCCAGCCCTTGACGCAGAGGTTGTTGCGGGAAACGGGGTGATTGCGGCTCGGCATGGCGCCGGTGACGCGGCCCTCTTCCTCGCGAAGATAGACACCGCATCCACATCCGCAATAGGGGCAGGTCGTCAGGACGTGGCGCATGGGATTCCGGCCTCGGGTGTTAGACACTGATCAGAGCCAGAAAACATGCTCGAGATCATTACAAAAAAGGTTAATCGCAGCGTAATATCATTACGTACAATGTTTTTGGAGTGTTTCATAGGTAAACTATTTTGTTAACCTCGTTGATGTCGCGATGTCTTATTTATTTTACCCGAAGAAATGAGTATGGCCATTATCCTGCAAAATTGAGCAGGGCTGTAGTCTTACCTGACCAGAAACCCCTCCACCTCATCCACTTCCTTCTTGCTGCCGATGATCAAAGAGATCCGCTGATGGAGCTCCGTGGGTTGAATATCAAGAATCCTCTGCCCTTCATCAGTGATGGCACGACCACCAGCCTGCTCCACCAGATAGGCCAGGGGTGATGCTTCGTAAAGCAGTCGCAGTTTTCCCTTGGGCTTATCCGGATTTCGGCAATCTCGAGGATAGAGGAAGATGCCGCCGGTAATCAGATTACGGTGAAAATCTGCCACCAGTGACCCTATATAGCGGGAACTGTAGGGACGTCCTGAATCCCCATCAATCTCTTTCAGATAATTTACATACTCCCGCATTTCAGGGGTCCAGTAATGATAGTTCCCTTCATTCACCGAGAGATATTTACTCTTTTCAGGAATCCGGATGTTTTCATGGGAAAGGAAAAACTCGCCGACACTGGGATCCAATGTAAAACCATGCACCCCCTCCCCTGTGGAGTAGACCATCATAGTTGAAGAGCCATAGATAATATATCCTGCAGCAACGAGACTGTTTCCAGGCTGAAGGACATCCTGCAGGGTTCCCTGTTTCCCCTCACTCTGACGGCGATGGATGGAAAAGATGGTGCCGATGCTGACATTAACATCTATATTGGATGATCCATCCAGAGGATCAAAGGCCAAGGTATATTTGCCCTCATATCCTTCCTGAGTCGGGATGATCTCATCATCTTCTTCCGAGGCCATGACACAGATATAACCGCTTCTGGCCATTCTACGTTTGATAGTATTATTAGCAAACTCATCCAGTTTCTGCACCTCTTCCCCCTGGATATTAGTCTTGCCCGAGACCCCTATGATATCTGCCAATCCTGCCATGTTGGCCTCGGCCGAGATAATCTTGCCGGCAACAATCAATTCTGTCAGCAGACCTGACAGATCACCTGTTGCCTCTCGGTGCATATGCTGACTATCCATAATCTTCCGATGGACGGTTATTCCCACTGGTCGTTTCATCTTTTCTCCTGCTTGAATTAAAGGTATCGTCACTATTCAGTACAGTTCTCTTATTCCTCTGTAGCGCATGGGAAAGAGATAACGGGGTATTACATACTGAGTGTTTTTTCTTCTTTTTTCCATTTCCGCACAAGTTCCAGGATGGTCCTGACACCTATGCCTGACGGTCCTTTGGGAACATATGATTTTTCCGTAAATTCCCAGGCAGTGCCGGCAATATCCAGATGGGCCCACGGGGTATCAGCAACAAATTTTTCCAGATAAGCCGCCGCGGTGATGGTCCCTGCCGACTTTCCACCGGTGTTTTTCATATCAGCCACCAGAGATTTAATCTGTTTTGTATACTCCTTACCAAGGGGCAGTCGCCAGAGAGGCTCACCACTGCGGTCACCAGCGGCCAGCAGACGAGCAACCAGCTCGTCATTATTACCAAGCAGTGCAGTACGATGATGCCCAAGTCCAACAATCGCGGCCCCGGTCAAGGTAGCAAGATCAATCACGCAATCAGGTTTGAATTTCTCCAGACCATAAGCCAGGGCATCTGCCAGGATCAACCGTCCCTCGGCATCAGTATTAACAATTTCTGAGGTCATTCCATTGTAATGAGTGATAATGTCTCCCGGTTTCAGGGCAGCCCCCCCGGCCATATTATCCGTGGACGGTACTATGGCAATCACTCCCAGATCAGGCCGTTCTTCTCCCACTGCCTGCATCAGGGCCATGACCGCCGCCCCGCCGCACATATCATATTTCATATCCTCCATCCCAGCTGCCGGCTTGAGGCTGACCCCGCCGGAATCAAAGGTAAGCCCCTTACCCACAAGCAGCACGGTCTGTGATTTATGAATTGGCCGATATTCCAGAATAACCATCTTGGGCGGTTCCGTTGAACCCTGGTTCACAGCCAGGATGCCACCCATCCCCAGACGCTTCATATCATCTTTATCCAGCACCGTACATTTTAATGAATATTTTTTGGCAAGCATACGGCCATGGGCAGCAAAATGGGAAGGGGTCCAACTATTTCCGGGTTCATTGGCCATATTTCTGGCCTCACGGGCTGCAAGAGCCGCAATCTGCCCCGCACGCATCCCTTTTTGCAGGGCATCCGTGCTGGACTGGACAAAGAGACGAACCTCCTCGAGCCCTGTGAAAGACTCTTCTTCAGGGTCATTCTTCTTATATTTCAAAAAATGATAATCACCAAGCAACACCCCTTCACTCATGCATTCGGCAACCTCTTTTGGCCGTATATCCATTATTTCAGGCAGACAAATCATGATTTTCTTCGCCTTGACCTTGGCCGCTTGCTGGGCTATGGTCCCACCAGTCAGCCGGCATCTTTCCCGAAGTTCATCATGGGTTTCCTTCCCCTCAAACTTTCCCAACCCCACCATAAGAAGACGCTTGGCAGAAAAAACACCATTCTTTTTATCTACCTGGGGGTAAAACAGCAGATATTCACCGACCTTGGCGCTGAATTCTCCCAGTGTCCCGCTCTGCTCCAACCAGCTCTGCACAATGGAATTTTCACATTTAAAACCACCTTTTTTTGACAGCTCTATACAGTAGACCAACAAGTCGCCACTGAACTGTTCGGGTTTTTTCTCAGTTACAATCAGTTTCGTCGATTCCACTCTCCATCCTCTTGTCTTATGATTCTATTTTAAATTTAGTCTCTCTGGGCCTAACGACCACATCTGACCGTTAAGAAGTCAACAATCCAGAATTCATTATCCTGCCCAGATACTCCTGATTATTCGATTCCTGTCCACATTTCACTTCTTTATTTCTTTCACCACTGAAGAAAGAGTAAATTCTGTTTTCCAAACTCTTTCCAATTGAAAGATTGTCTCATTAAAGAGTATATATGTATATATATAACGTTAAGTTGCCTCTTGGCAAAGAAGTATCATACCTGCCCTCTACTTAATTTTAATGCTTAACGTATCAACTTCACTCTGTATCCTTCAGGGTTAGCCGTTATTCAGAAAAAACGTACCATTGAAATGCAGTGCCCAACAGAAAGATCCGTAGATGGAATGAGCAAGAAAATAAACATAGTTCATTCGTTAACGGCTCCTAACTTCCTTTCAGGAGTATACTTGTGCTATCCACCCTTATTACCGCAGTCACTTTGGCCCTTATCACCTCTTTCTGCTGTTCGCTTTTTGAAGCAATTCTCTACTCAATCTCTACCAGCCAGGTGGAGATGCTAAAAAAAACAGGGCACAGCTCTGCAATCCTGCTTACATCCCTGCGAGCCGACATTAACAAACCTATCACTGCCATCCTCACCATGAATACCATTGCCAATACCGTCGGGGCAACTGTAGCCGGAGCTTCTGCTGCTGCGGTTTTTGGCGAAAAAAATCTTATTCTGTTCTCCGCAATTTTTACCATGTCGATTCTGATCTTTTCTGAAATTATTCCTAAAACAATCGGAGTTACCTATGCGGTGAAACTTGCCCCCGTGATTGCCAGACCACTCTACTGGATGGTTATCCTGTTCAAGCCCATCATCTGGCTCTGCCAGATGATCACCCGCCTTATTCCTCAGAACAAGGAACAAGGGCATATATCCGCTGAAGAATTAAGAACAATCGCCTCCATGTCATTGAAGTCAGGGGAAATCGAAGCGGATCAGGAACGAGTCATCAATAATATCCTGGAACTTGGCAACAAAATTGTCCGCCAGGTCATGACGCCTCGCACGGTCACTTTTTCCCTGAATCAGGATCTGACCGTTGCAGACACCATAAAACTTGAAAGCATGTTCAGCCGTCACAGCAGGATTCCGCTCTATCATGACACCCCCAATGATGTTGTCGGGATAGTTATGCGTAAGGATATCTTACTTGCTGCAGCTGAACAGAAAAACGCCCTGCCACTGTCACAGCTCATGAGCCCGGTCCATTTTGTGGCAGAGACCGCCCCTTTAAATCGAGTGCTCGTCGACTTTTATGAGAGACACCAACATCTTTTCGTGGTTGTGGATGAATACGGGGCCATGACCGGGATCATCTCCATGGAAGATATCCTGGAAGAAATCGTTGGCCGGGAGATCATGGATGAATCGGACAAGGCAAAAACCATGCGGGAACTTGCCAGGCGGCAGTATCGGTCAACTTCCACGGAAACGATCACTCAGACAGATGACACTAAAAAGACAACCAGTTAACCGTTATTTTGTAACGGCTCCTAACCAGACGACAAGATCGCCGGCAACACTCAGCGCTGCCTGATTGATGGATGCGGTGGCGCCGCTGGCATCTGAGGTGACAACCTCCCTCATGGTGACCAGTTCTTTACTGGCAACAACCCTCTTGCTCGTGTTGTCGACAAGATAGAAACGCATCCTGACGACCCCTTTTGATGAACCGTCCTCGACGAAAAGATGCCCGAATTCAAAGAGGGTGCTCTCCAACAGTAAATCAGCCCGGGACACCGAAGTTGGCGGCAGTACGGCTCTGAAAAGGCCGCTTTTCTCCAAAGTCACCTCAAGCACAGTCTGCATCGATCTGATCGGCGTATCTCGCCAGCGGCTGAAAGCATAGCTTTGCTGACGGTGCCGTTTATCCGTATAGAGGATGTCGCTGGTGCTAAAGGCATCACTCCCCCGGACTGGGGCTATCTGAATAACAAGTTCACTTTTTTTTGCTCTTTGTGCCGGATCACGGTGATTCCACCCAGGATCAATAGCATAGACCTCCATGGGAGGAAGCTTCTGGAGGGCGCATCCTGTAGACATAGCGAGCGAGACAAAGAGGGCAAAGGCCAGAGCTTGCCTCCATCTATTTTTCATCATACCCCTCCTCTCCAGGCCCAGGCTGCAACCGGGATCGTTTAAAAAGCAGATCGCTTGGACTGGCCTCAATTGCCCGGGTCGTTCTTTGCATATCTCCAACCAGGACATTCAGTTCATAAAGCAGTTGATGGAATGATTCAAGATTCTGACGGACAAGAGTGGTCATATTTTGATTCGGATCCGCATAATCATGCTCCATGTTCCCGACCATCTTCTCAACACCCAAGGCAGCGGACTCAACCTTGTCAAAGGCTTGGGTAATCCCCTCTTCCATGACTATGCTGTTATCGACAAGAAGCTTAAACCCATGTAATTGTGACCTGAGATCTTGAGGAAGAGCCTTCATCTCAGATAGAATAACAGCAACATTCTGCAAGTTCTGCTCACTGAGCAGCCGGTCAATCTTATCCAGGGCTCGATCTAATTTTTCTGTCAGGTGAGTCAAGGACTCGTCAAGACGGGCATAGGTTGAAGGGGCTGCGGGAATGACCGGAATCTTGCCCTCTCTCTTCAGCAGCGGAGTATTTTTACGCCCTCCTGTCAATTCTACAAATGCCAGTCCAGTTATGCCGAAGGATTTGAGCGTGGCCCTGGTATCCTCCTTTATCTGGGTTCCATGCCTGAGCTTTAACAGGAGCTCCACCTCTTCGGAATTTTCTGGATTCAATCCCATCTTCTCGACAATACCGACATCCACACCCCGATATTTAACCGAGGCATCAGAACTTAAGCCGGAAACCGACTCCACCATATAGACGTAATAATAGTCATGTTCCTGCTTGTATCCATACTTTCCCAGCCAATAGACAAAAATGATCAGCCCGGCCAACAACAGGACCACAAAGATGCCAACGATAGTATAGTTGATCCTACTTTCCATTCTGGCTCCGTATCATTCCCCGTGCGCCCCCGAAAAAAGCCCTGACAATGGGATGGGGATTTCTTCTGACTTCGGCAAGTGCGCCTTCGGCAATCACCTTTTTATCACCCAGAACTGCAAAACGATCAACAACAGTCCATATGGAATCAAGATCATGGGTAACCATAACTACAGTCAGACCAAGTAAATCCCGCAATTTAAGAATAAGCTTATCAAAGGCCTCAGCGCCAACGGGATCAAGGCCTGATGAAGGTTCATCGAGAAAGAGCAGCTTCGGGTCCATGGCCAGGGCCCTCGCCAGCGATGCCCGTTTGATCATGCCGCCGCTCAATTCGGCAGGATAGAGATCTGCTGCATGGTCAGGAAGACCAACCATATTAATCTTCAGGCGCACAATATCCTGGATCAGGGAGTCGGAAAGATCGGTATATTCCTTAAGGGCTATTCCAATATTCTCGGCAACGGTAAGAGAAGAATAGAGAGCTCCTCCCTGAAAAAGGACCCCCCACTGTCGCCGCAGCAGAGAGGCCTCAGCGCGGCTGATCGTTGACAGTTCATGCCCGAGAACCGTGATTGTTCCCTCCTGCGGAGAGAGCAGCATCACCATTTCTCTCATTAAAGTGGATTTTCCTGCTCCGCTGCCGCCCAGGAGTCCATAGATCTCCGCCTGCCCCACGGTCAGACTGATATCGTCATGAACGAGGTTGCGGCCATACCTTGTCACCACATTGGCGACGGTGATAACAGGATCACTCAAATGCCCAGCTCCGTAAAAAGGACTGAAAAAAGAGCGTCACAGGCAATCACCAGAAAAATTGCGTTGACCACACTGATTGCGGTGTAGCGCCCTATGCTCTCCGTGCTCTTCGAGACCTGAAAGCCCCGAAAGCAGGCAATCGCCGCGATCAAAAATGCAAAAAATGGTCCCTTGAAAAGACCAATCCACACATGCTTGATCTCGAGTGCCACCTGCAGTCGGCGGAGAAACTCGCCATAGGAAAGATTCAAGTGGATGTTGGAAATGAACATCCCTGCAAGAATCCCCACCATGTCAGCAAAGAAGATCATCAGCGGCATGACAATCATCATGGCAATAATCCGCGGCTGCACCAGAAAAAGCAGGGGATCAAAACCCATGGTCCGCATGGCATCAATTTCCTCGGTTATCTTCATCACCCCAATCTGGGCGGTATAGGAGGAACCGGTGCGGCCAGCCACGACAATGGCGGTAATCAGGGGGGCAAGCTCCCGAGTCACTGAGATGCTGATCATATCGACAATAAAGATATGGGCGCCGAATTTCTCCAACTGCACCGCCCCCTGATAGGCGATTACCACCCCGATTAAAAAACTGGTCAGAGCAACGATAGGCATAGCCCGAACCCCTGCCTCTTCGATATTCTTGACAATCGCGCCATAACGAATGGACAGAGGGTGACGCAGGGCCAATAGAAAAATGATAAAATTTTCACCAAGAAACGAGAGCAAAGCTATCATGTCCACAAAAGCGGCAACCGTGTTTCTTCCCAGCTCATGGATAATTCTCAGGAAACGCGAAGAGAACGTCGGCCCGGCAACAGAAGGAGCCGAGAAATAGTGTCTCAGCAACTGGTACATTGTATCATAGTCGGCATCGGCGCCTATGATCTCGATGGTGCAATCATTGCTTTGCAGCAGATCATAGTACCTGATAAAAAGCATCATACCTGCTGAATCAACACGTCCCACCGCAGAGACATCCCACTGGACAGACTTTTTGCTGGCCTTGCCGGCCAACTGTTCCAGTTTTCTGTCCACATCCCGCAGCCCGTCAATCACCCAGTCACCACTGCTGCTGATCATCACGCCGCTCGAGGTTTCAATAAACTCTATCTGGCCCTTGTGAGATGCAGTGTCGCTCATAAGCATTTTTCCAAGTATTTTTTTCAGGGAAGGGGTTGGGATACGTGTACTTTATTTCAGTATATTGATTTCCATTATTGACGTCAAGGAACCGTTTGGAAACCCCGTTCGAGTGGAGGATGCAGTCGGGTTTTCTCATTGTTCAAACTTCATTCCTGCGGTATCATTTCAAAAATGTGAGAGGAATCAGAATGGTCGACAGCAGAGATAGGCTGAACCCCTGGAATCTCAAAAAGGAAGACCTTATATGGAAAATATGAATTTAATCGCCAGACACTGGCACCACCTGCCGATTGCCGAGGTGGTGGAACTGCTGGAAGGAAACAGGGAACAGGGGCTTGACAGGTTCGCAGTCGAGCACCGCCTTAAAACCTTTGGGCCAAATGCCATTACCGCCCAAAAGGGGCAGGGGCCATTGATCCGCTTCCTGCTTCAGTTCCATCAGCCCCTGATTTATATCCTTATTATCTCAGGCTTTATCACGGCCTTTCTCGGGGAGTGGGTAGACTCCGGGGTTATCTTCGGAGTGGTACTGGTTAATGCCTTTGTCGGCTATATCCAGGAAGCCAAGGCAGTCGATGCCCTGGTGGCCCTGACCCGGACCATGACCACCGGAGCCACTGTCCTGCGACAGGGAGAAAAAAAACAGATTCCGGCCACGGAACTGGTTCCCGGTGACATCGTCTTCCTGCAGAGCGGCGACAAGGTTCCGGCTGACATGCGTCTCTTCCAGGTGCGTGATCTACAGGTCGCCGAATCGGCGCTCACCGGCGAGTCAGTGCCCGTAGCCAAGGACCACGAACTGTATGGCCGCGAAACAGTCCTGGCCGACCGACGGAACATGGTCTATGCCTCGACCCTGGTCACCTACGGCCAGGGAACCGGCATTGTCACGGCCACCGGCGATGACACCGAGGTAGGACGTATCTCCCAGCTGATCTCCGTATCCGAGGCCCTGGCCACCCCGCTCACTCGCAAGATCAGCGCATTCAGTAATGTGCTCCTCTATGTGATCCTGGGCCTGGCCGGGATCACCATTCTTGTCGGTCTTCTACGAGGTAAGACCTTTCTCGACATGTTCATGGCGGCGGTGGCCCTGGCCGTTGGCGCCATCCCCGAAGGTCTGCCCGCCGCAGTCACCATCACCTTGGCCATTGGCGTCTCGCGCATGGCCAAGAAACGAGCCATTATCCGCAAACTGCCGGCAGTGGAGACACTCGGCAGCACCACGGTAATCTGTACCGACAAAACCGGAACCCTCACCGAAAACCAGATGACCGTGCAGGAGATCGTAGTCGACTGCCTGTCGTACACGGTGAGCGGTACCGGCTATAATCCCCTGATCGGCACCATTGACAATCGGGATGTGGCTGCCGACCATTCCATCTCTGCCGCCCTGCGGGAATGTTTACTGGCCGGACTTCTCTGCAACGACAGCCAGCTTGTAGAAGAGAAAGGCGTCTGGCAGGTGCAGGGCGACCCCACCGAAGGGGCACTTCTGACTGCAGCCCGCAAAGGCGGTCTCGGCCCGGAAACGCTGTCCGCAAATCCTCGCCTGGACACGGTTCCCTTTGAATCGGAACACCAGTACATGGCT
>JAHJKP010000039.1 GCA_018821985.1 Pseudomonadota bacterium | reverse complement strand
TGTTGAGATGTTCCGCAAGATCCTTGATGAAGGTCAGGCAGGTGATAATGTCGGAGTCCTTCTTCGTGGCACCAAACGTGAAGATATCCAACGTGGACAGGTTCTTGCAAAACCAGGTTCCATAACTCCCCATACCAAGTTTAAGGCTGAGTGCTATATCCTGGGTAAAGAAGAGGGTGGTCGTCACACCCCATTCTTCAATGGATATCGTCCGCAGTTTTATTTCAGAACAACAGATGTGACCGGCATCGTGACCCTTCCTGAGGGAACCGAGATGGTAATGCCTGGTGATAATGTTTCTGTTGTCGCCGAGCTGATTACTCCTATCGCCATGGACGCTGGCCTTCGTTTTGCAATTCGTGAGGGTGGCCGGACAGTTGGTGCTGGTGTTATCAGTGAAATTATTGCTTAATAAGGTTGGATATGATACCTACAGACAAAATTCGTATACGCTTAAAGGCGTATGATCATAAGCTGCTTGATCAATCAACATCAGAGATTGTTGAAACAGCAAGACGTACAGGTGCCGCTGTGGCTGGACCTATTCCTCTACCGACATCCATCAATAAATATTGTGTTTTGCGTTCTCCTCATGTGAATAAAAAATCTAGAGAGCAATTTGAGATGAGAACACACCGACGGTTACTTGATATTTTGGAACCGACACAACAGACGATTGATATGTTGATGAAACTTGAGCTTTCGGCAGGTGTAAATGTCGAGATTAAACTGCCTTAATGGTAGTATTGTTTTAGAATACAAAGTAACGGATAATATTATGCCAAAGACAATAGGTATTTTGGGTAAAAAAATCGGGATGACGCGGATTTACAGTGAGTTGGGTAAGGCTACCCCTGTTACTGTAGTTGAAGCTGGACCCTGCAGGATTTTACAGGTTAAGTCTCCTGTAAAAGATGGATACAGTGCCATTCAGGTAGGATTTGCTGAGAAAAAAGCCTCCCGGGTTACGAAGCCGCTTATCGGTCATTTTAATAAATCTGGTGCAGAAGCCTACTATTATATTAAAGAGTTCAGGGTTGAAAATGCTGAACAATATGAGGCTGGACAAACAATTAGTTTGGAAGCTCTTTTTAAAGTAGGAGACCTTGTTGATATTCAAGGTACAAGTAAGGGGCATGGCTTTCAGGGTGTTATGAAGAGACATGGTTTTAGTGGCGGTTGTGCTGGCCATGGATCACATCATCATAGAGCACCAGGCTCAATCGGATGCAGTGCTTGGCCTGCACGAGTTGTAAAGGGTAAAAAGATGCCTGGTCGTATGGGTAATGACACAGTAATGACGAAGAATGTTATCATTATAGACGTTCGTGCCGAAGAAAATATACTTCTGTTGAAGGGACCCGTTCCAGGTGCAAAACAGAGTCTTTTGAAAATCTTCAGTAAATAATTGATTCTGCTAATTGACCCGGTTCAAGGAGAAAATGATGTCAACTGTAAGTGTGTTAAATATTAAGAATGAAAAAGTTGGCGAGATCGAACTGAACGAAAAGGTTTTTGATCTTGTTGTGAAAGAACATCTGTTACACGATGTTGTGAAGATGCAGCTTGCTTCCAGGCGTGCAGGCAATGCCTGTACCAAGACTCGGATTGAAGTTAGTGGTGGCGGTAGAAAACCATGGCGTCAAAAGGGTACCGGACGTGCACGATCTGGAAGTAATACTTCGCCAGTCTGGCGTGGTGGTGGAGTTTCCTTTGGTCCAAAACCAAGAGATTATAGCACCAAATTGAATCGTAAAGTAAGAAAACAGGCTTTGGCCATGGCAATGAGTGCTAGGCTGCAGGAAGGTAATCTCGTTGTTCTTGATGACTTCACGCTGGATGCCATTAAAACAAAAGAGTTTGTCAAGGTAATGACTGTGCTTAATATTGAGAATGGCCTCATCATTACTCCTAATCTGAATGAGAATGTCAATAGATCTGCGCGTAACGTCAATGGCTTCAAGGTTCTTTCAACAGAGGGGTTGAATGTTTATGATATCCTTCTTCACAAAAAACTTGTGCTTTTGCAACCCGCTATTGAAGGACTTGAAAAAAGGGTGATGGCATGAAAAATGTGTATAATGTGTTAAAAGGTCCTTGCCTCACGGAAAAGGCAGCATTGTTACAGGAAACAGACAATAAGATAGTTTTTAAGGTCAATCCTGATTCAAATAAAATTGCAATTAAACTGGCGGTTGAGAAGATGTTTCCTGTGAAGGTGAAACATGTTCATGTTGCCAATATGCATGGGAAACAAAAGCGAGTAGGAAAACATACTGGCTTTAGAAATGATTGGAAGAAGGCTTATGTTACACTTTCTGAAGGTCAGATTAACTTTGCAGATGAGTTGTAAAGAGTCAAGAATTTGATGGTGGTAGAAGTAAAACACCTTATTTAGTCAGCAAAGAAATCTATCCAAACAACCTGATGGAGCGATTGGGAAATCATGAGTATTAAGACATACAAACCGACATCTGCCGGTAAACGGCACCATGTGTCGATTCAAAATTCCGATTTGTCTAAGAATGGACCAGAGAAAAGTCTCGTTACTAGTTTATCTAAGAGTGGTGGTCGTAATAATTACGGTCGTATAACGACGAGACACATTGGTGGTGGTCATAAACGTAAATATCGGATTATTGATTTTAAACGGAATAAAGTTGATATCAATGCCAAAGTTATTTCCATTGAATATGATCCAAATCGTACTGCAAATATCGCATTGTTGAGTTACCTTGACGGTGAAAAGACCTATATTCTTGCACCTGAAGGAATATCAGTTGGAGATCAAATTGTTGCAGGCGATAATGTAGATATTAAACCTGGAAACTGCTTGCCAATGATGAATATTCCTCTTGGTACGATTATTCATAATATTGAGATGAAAATAGGTAAAGGGGCTCAGATGGTCAGGAGTGCCGGTACCTCCGCTCAATTGATGGCAAAAGAGGGCAACTTTGTCCTTGTTAGATTGCCATCAAATGAAGTGCATAAATTTCATAAACTTTGTCGTGCCTGTATAGGTCAGGTCGGTAACAGAGAATATGAAAGTCAGAAACTTGGCAAGGCTGGTCGTACTCGATGGTTAGGAACTAGGCCTTCAGTTCGTGGTGTTGCTATGAACCCTGTTGATCATCCGATGGGTGGTGGAGAGGGTAAAAGTTCAGGTGGGCGTCATCCTTGTACTCCTTGGGGTTATCCGACGAAGGGTTATAAGACGAGAACAAACAAGGCAAGTGATAAATATATTATCAAGAAGAGATCATAAGATACAAGGAGTAACGTATGGCTCGTTCAGTAAAAAAAGGTCCTTTCATCGATGACCATTTGATAAAAAAGGTAGAAAAGGCAAACGAGAGCGCTTCGCGTAAGGTTATTAAAACATGGTCTCGTCGTTCTGATATTATACCTCAAATGGTCGGCCTTACCTTTGCGGTTCACAATGGAAAAAAATTTATACCAGTTTTTGTTTCGGATAACATGGTTGGTCATAAGCTTGGTGAGTTTTCACCAACGAGGACATATTATGGACATACCGCTGACAAAAAGGGTAAAAAATAATTTAATTTTTAAACGTCCTGGCAAGACCTATTAGGAGTAAATATTATGGAAGCTCGAGCCGTAGGGAGGGGGATTCGCATATCACCCCAAAAGGCAAGACTTGTTGCTGATGTTGTGAGGGGGATGAATGTTGACAAGGCACTTACCACCCTGAATTTTATGCCCAAAAAAGGCGCTAGAATTCTTAAGAAGGTCTTGGATTCAGCAATCGCAAATGCGACACAGAATGATAAGGTTGATGTTGATACCCTTTACATTAAAAAAATTTTTATTGATGGTGGTCCATCATTAAAACGTATTATTCCAAGGGCTCAAGGGCGGGCAACTGGAATAATCAAAAGATCAAGTCATATTACTGTGATTTTGGATGAACAATAGTTCTTTACATTGTTCTTGGATCTGAGTATAATTTACAGTTTTTAAATTTAATGAACTAAGTATTTTGGTGGAGGATTGTTTTGGGGCAGAAAGTTAATCCAATAGGAATGAGACTTAATATAACCCGGACATGGGATTCTATCTGGTATGCAGATAAAAATTATTCAAATTATCTCATTGAAGATCAGAAAATTAGAAAATTTTTAAAACGTCGTCTTAGTCATGCAAGTCTTTCCAAGGTGATCCTTGAACGGACGGGTGAAAAAGTACGTGTTAAACTTTTTACTGCCCGGCCTGGAATTATTATCGGAAAGAAAGGTTCTGAGATTGAGGTCTTAAAGAAAGATCTTGAAAAGCAAATTAATCGTAGCGTTGTTATTGATATTCAAGAAATCCGTAGACCGGAAGCAGATGCAAAGTTGATAGCAGATAATGTTGCAGGTCAACTTGTAAGAAGGGTTGCTTTTCGTCGTGCTATGAAGAAAGCAGTAAGTTCTGCGCTTCGTTTTGGAGTTAAGGGGATTAAGATATCTTGTTCAGGACGTCTGGGTGGAGCTGAGATGTCTCGTTGTGAGTGGACCAGAGAGGGACGGGTTCCTTTGCATACTTTGCGTGCTGATATAGATTATGCCTTGTCTGAAGCGAATACCACCTATGGCATTATTGGTGTTAAAGTTTGGATTTTTAACGGTGAAGTATTAAGTGAGGCTGATGCAGTAGTAGGGTAGGTCCTCCAAATGTTTAGCGTTGAAAGTTTCACTATTTTTTATGGAGTGAGAGATGTTAAGTCCCAAAAAGGTCCTTCATCGGAAGGTATTTAAAGGTCGATTGACAGGAGTAGCTTTTCGTGGATCATCGATTTCATTTGGTGATTTCGGTCTAAAGGCACTTGACTGCGGCAAAATAAGCGCGCGACAGATTGAAGCTGCTCGAATTGCTGTTAATAGAAAGATTAAGCGTGGTGGAAAGGTTTGGATCAGAGTTTTTCCTGATAAGCCCATTACTAAAAAAGCAGCAGAAACACGAATGGGTAAAGGAAAGGGAAGTCCAGAATATTGGGTTGCCCAGATTCATCCTGGTAAGATTCTTTTCGAAATAGCAGGTGTTGATGAAGAACTTGCAATTCGTGCATTGACTCTGGCCGGTAATAAATTACCCTTTGCTACCAAGGTTGTTTCACGGGGGGATATGATATGAAAATGACTGACATACGTAAAATGTCCACTGAGGAACTTGTTAATAAAGAGATGGATTTAAGGGAGGAGATATCTAAGCTTGCTTTTAAGCATAAGATCAGACCTCTTGAGAATACGTCAAGGGTATCGATGCTTCGTAAGGATATTGCTAGAATACTTACCCTTCGTGCTCAGATGAGTGTTAGCTAAATTAAATTTTATTTAATTAAAATAAGATCCTGCATCCTATAACTCGAATTGAAAAGATTATGAGTGAGATAAATAAATCAAAAAAAACAAAAACAGGTTCTGTTGTAAGTGACAGGATGGAAAAAAGTATTGTTGTTCAAGTTGAAAGGAAAATCAAGCACGCTTTGTACGGTAAGTTTGTTAAAAAAACTGTAAAATATATTGCGGATGATCCTGAAAATTTGTGCAAAATTGGTGATCTTGTTCTTATTGAAGAATGTCGTCCCTTAAGCAAAAGAAAGCGTTGGCGTCTGAGAACAATATTAGATCGTTCTGTTTAATAATATACAGCATTACGGTTAACTTACTGTGATCTGCAACTGATGAAAAGTCAGGTGAAATTATGATACAAACTGAAACAGTGCTTAATGTTGCCGATAATTCCGGGGCCAGAAAAGTACTTTGTATGAGAGTTCTTGGTGGCTCACGAAAGCGGTATGCTTCTATCGGTGATATTATTATAGTTGCCGTTAAAGAGGCCATTCCGCATGCCAAGGTAAAAAAAGGTGATGTCATGAAAGCCGTTGTTGTTCGTACTGCTAAAGAATTAAAGCGTATGGATGATACATGGGTTAAATTTGATGATAATGCTGCAGTTATTCTTTCGGGAAGTGGAGAACCACTTGGTACACGTATTTTTGGCCCTGTTGCAAGGGAATTACGTAGTCAGGGTTTTATGAAAATTATCTCATTGGCACCTGAAGTTCTTTAGTGTCTTTCATGTCATCTAATTGGCATACAGTTTATTGAGCATAAAGGTATTGAAAATGGCGCATGGTAAAACATACCTGAAAAAAAATGATCAGGTTGAAGTGATTACAGGGAAGGATAAAGGTCGAGTTGGCAAAATATTACGGCTTGTTTTAGATAAAGACAAGGCCGTTGTTGAACGTATTAATATGATTAAACGTCATCAGAAACCAACTGAAATGAACCAGCAAGGTCAAATTGTTGAAAAGGAGGCACCCATTCATGTCTCTAATTTACAGTTGATTTGTCCAGAGTGTACCAAGACTGGTCGTGTAGGAAAAAGAATACTCGAAGATGGCACAAAAATTCGTTTTTGTAAAAGTTGTGGTGAATCCATCGAGACTAAATCATAGGTTTTTAAGAAGTTTACGTTAGGGGTTACAAATGGGTGCACTGAAAAATTTTTATAATGAGGAATGTGTCCCTGCTCTGAAATCAGAGTTTGGGTATTCTAATATTATGCAGGTCCCGAAGATTAAGAAAATTGTTCTTAATATGGGACTTGGTGAAGCTGTTCAGAATCCGAAAATTATTGAAGGTGCTGTGGAAGAGCTTTCAAAGATTGCTGGTCAACGTGCGGTGATAACTAGGGCTAAAAAATCGATTGCTGGTTTTAAGTTGAGAGAAGGTGTTGCAATTGGTTGCTGTGTTACTTTGCGAGAAGATCGTATGTATAATTTTTTCAGTAAACTGGTTAATGTTGCCTTGCCACGGGTTAGAGATTTTCGTGGATTATCACCAAAATGGTTTGATGGTCGCGGAAACTATTCAATGGGAATTAAAGAGCATATAATATTTCCTGAGATTGATTATGATAAAATTGATAAGATTAAAGGGTTCAATATAACTATTGTTACCTCAGCTAAAACAAATGAAGAGGGGCGTTCACTGCTTAAGTCTTTAGGAATGCCCTTTAAGAAATAATAGTATTTGACTTTTAATATTTTAATGATAGGTAACTGGAGGTTGTTTTGGCCAAAAAATCTTTAATTGCAAAAGCACAACGTGAGCCAAAATTTAAAGTGAGAAGCTATAATCGATGTCCTCTTTGTGGACGTCCAAGAGGCTTTCTGAGAAAATTTGGTATCTGCAGGATATGTTTTCGTGGATTAGCATCTCATGGTGAAATAACTGGTGTTGTGAAATCTAGTTGGTAATGACATTGGTAATTTTTTGTTTATATTTTGATGATGAAAAGGAGAGTTCGCCATGTCCATGAGCGATCCCCTGGCAGATATGCTGACCAGGTTGAGAAATGCGGTAATGGTAAAATTTGATAGTGTAAAGATGCCTAAATCTAACGTGAAGGTTAGTATCGCCAAGGTACTTAAAGCGGAAGGATTTATTGCTGACTATCATGTGTCTGATGATGGTGTGCAGGGGACTTTGACAATTGATTTGAAATATGGATCTAACAAAGAGCCTGTTATTGTAGGTATTAAACGTATTAGTAAACCGGGTTTGAGGAAATATGCTAAAGCGAATGCCATTTCAAACGTTTTGAATGGTTTAGGAATTGCCATAATTTCAACTTCTAGTGGTATTGTAACTGACAAAACTGCACGAGCCAACAACACTGGTGGAGAGATACTTTGTGAGGTTTGGTAACAAATCCACAAATAACGGAGGGTAATATGTCTCGTATTGGAAAACAACCTATTCCTGTGCCTGTTGGTGTGACAATCACTATAGATGGTCAGCATGTATCAGTAAAAGGCGCTAAGGGATTACTGGAAAGAACTGTTCGTGAAGAAATAAAGATTGTTCAACAGGACAATGAATTACTGATTGATACATATGTTGTAAATAACAAATCCAGTGCTTTTCGGGGATTGTTTCGTAGCCTAATCAATAATATGGTTGTTGGTGTTGATCAGGGTTTTAAAAAAATAATGCTAGTTGAAGGTGTTGGCTATAAGGCTAATGTTACAGGCAATACCTTGACACTTAATGTAGGTTATTCTAATCCTGTTGATTTTATTTTACCTGAGGGTATTACTGCTAGTGTTGACAATAATACCAAGATTAATTTAGAATCGATCGACAAGGAATTGCTTGGTCTTACCGCTTCGCAAATTCGCAGTATTCGAAAACCTGAGCCCTATAAAGGTAAAGGAATTCGCTATTCTGATGAGCATGTTGTACGTAAGGTTGGTAAGTCTGCTGGTAAAAAATAAATATCTGTGACCTCTGGTTGTTGCAGATTATTCAATAATGGTAAATAAACATGGCTAAGACAAATGCTAGGGCCACAGCAAGGGCAAAGCGGGTAAGTCGTATTCGTAAAAAAATTACCGGTACAAGTGATAGGCCCCGATTGAGAGTTTTCAAAAGTAGTAAGCATATTTATGCGCAGATTATAGATGATAGTCTTGGTAAGACTGTGGCCTTTATGTCAACTGTAGACAAGGCGTTTGAGCTTGGTGATATAAAAGGAAAAATTGGTGCAGCTGAAAAAGTTGGAATTATATTGGCTGAACGAGCGAAAGCAGCTGGTATTGATAAAGTTGTTTTTGATCGTGGTGGATTTATATATCATGGTCGTATCAAGGCAGTTTCCGATGGGGCTCGTAAAGGTGGGCTTCAATTTTAATGAACTTGTACTTTTAGGGGGGGTGTCCCTTGTCCGATTTTAAACGTTCCAAGAGTGAAACTCCTGAGGAACTTATTGAGAAAATTGTTTTTATCAACAGGGTTGCAAAGGTTGTAAAAGGTGGTCGTAGATTCAGCTTTAGTGCTATTGTTGTCGTTGGAGATGGCAAAGGTAAGGTCGGATACGGGCTCGGTAAGGCAAATCAGGTTCCTGATGCTATCCGTAAAGGTGTGGAACAAGCCAAGAAGGATATGATTGCTGTTTCATTAACAGAATTTTCAATACCTCACACCATTATTGGTCATTATGGTGCCGGGAGAGTTCTCTTGAAGCCTGCATCTGAGGGTACCGGAGTTATTGCCGGTGGTCCAGTTCGTGCCGTTTTAGAGGCAGTGGGTGTTACAAATATTCTTACCAAATGTCTGGGCTCTCATAATCCCCATAATATGGTTAAGGCTACATTGAGTGGATTGAGAACTTTACGTTCCGCACAAAGTATTGCAAGATTACGTGGTAAGTCTGTAGACGAAATATCTGCATAACTTGAGCACATTCTTTTTATGACTAGTAGATTCATAAAGAGGTGTGCTTTTTTATATTATTTGAACTTAAAAAGGTAGTCACATGGCCGAGACAATCACATATACTTTGGTCAAGAGTGGGATAGGCAGTACTCTAAAAGTCAGGGCCACACTTACTGGTTTAGGTCTGACCAAGATGCAAAAAACTGTCACCCGTAAGAATACACCCGAGATCCGGGGAATGCTTAATAAGGTAGGGCATCTCATTCGAGTTGAGGAGATTTAAAATGATTACATTAGCAAACCTTTCACCGAACCCTGGATCTAACCGCGAGAGAAAACGTGTCGGTCGAGGTCCTGGCTCAGGAAATGGTAAAACTGCTGGCAGAGGCCATAAAGGTGCGAATTCTCGTTCCGGTGCGAGAATTCGTCCAGGATTTGAAGGTGGTCAGATGCCACTTGCCCGCCGTTTGCCCAAACGTGGTTTTCATAACAAATTTAAAGTTGAATATGGCATTGTTTCTCTTGCTCAATTGAATCAATTTGATACCGGTAGTGAGATTACGGTTGATATGTTGGTTCGGGAGGGGATGGTTAAAAAAGATCTTCTTGTGAAAGTTTTAGCTAATGGTGACATTGCCAAAGCTATAACTATTACCGTTGATAAAATTAGCACTGGAGCCAAGGAAAAGATTGAAGCTGCTGGTGGTAAGGTTATTGTACTAACTAGTTGATTTTGATTAAATTGACGGTATTAATTTATTATTTTTATTTATTGAATACCCTAAAATTAAGCTGAGTAATGGTTTGAATTAATGAGCGGATTGCAAAGAGCTGCCAACATCCCAGAGTTGCGTAAGAGGTTATTTTTTACTCTTGCCATGCTTGCCGTATACCGGATGGGGGTGCAAATACCAACACCAGGTATTAATGGTGAGGCAGTTGCTGCCTTTTTTCAGCAACATGCCGGCTCATTGTTTGGCATGTTTAATATGTTTTCCGGCGGTGCCTTGAAAAATTTTTCTATTTTTTCCCTTGGTATCATGCCCTATATTAGTGCATCGATTATCATTCAACTTCTAACTGTTGTCATTCCACAGCTTGAGGCTTTGTCAAAAGAGGGTGAGGCTGGCAGAAGAAAGATTACTCAATATACCCGATATGGTACAGTTGGTCTTAGTATTATTCAGGGGCTTTTTATCAGTGCTGGGTTAGAGAGTATGGTTGGACCGGGAGGGGAAGTTATTGTTCTTGATCCGGGTCTTCAATTTAAATTGATGACCATGCTTACCTTGACATCAGGGACTGCTTTTATCATGTGGCTTGGCGAGCAGATGACGGAACGAGGTATTGGTAATGGTATTTCATTGATCATCTTTGCTGGAATTGTTGCTAGTGGTCCGGCTGCTGTAGTGAACTCTATCCAACTCGTAAAGGCGGGTGAAATCGGCCTTTTTTTTATTCCCTTTATTTTAGCATTTATGTTTTGTGTGGTTGCTTTTATTGTGTTTTTTGAAACTGCGCAGCGTCGTATACCAATTCAGTATGCAAAACGTGTTGTCGGTCGAAAAGTTTATGGTGGACAAAGTTCTCATCTCCCTTTGAAAATTAATATTGCTGGTGTGATTCCCCCCATATTCGCCTCATCAATTATGATGTTTCCAGCCACAATTGGTGGTTTTGTTAAGATTGATTGGGTCCAGAAAGTTTCGGCTGCTTTTTCTCCAGGTACAATATATTATTATATTATGTTTGTTGGCATGATTGTTTTCTTTTGTTTTTTTTACACGGCAGTTACCTTTAAACCTGATGATGTTGCTGAGAATCTGAAAAAGAATGGTGGCTTTGTTCCAGGAATTCGCCCGGGAAAGAAGACTGCTGAATTTATAGATAGGGCCTTAACCAGGTTGACTGTTGTTGGATCGATATATCTTAGTGTTGTTTGTGTATTGCCAACGCTCTTGATCTCTAAATTTAATCTTCCTTTTTATTTTGGTGGTACTGCCCTGCTTATTGTTGTTGGTGTTGCAATTGATACCATGTCACAGATTGAATCCCATCTCGTTATGCGGAATTATGAAGGATTTATGAAAGCTGGAAAAATTCGTGGACGAAGGTAGGTTTGAGCTCAGGAGTCAGGAATCATGGGGCAAAGGCAATTATTGTTAAAAGCCCGGATGAAATTCGATACATGTTTGAAGCCAACCAGATAGTGGCTGAGGTTCTTTCTATGTTGAGCAGGGTAGTTGAACCTGGAATTTCTACTTTTGAGCTGGACAAATTTGCTGAAGATCTGTGTCTAAGACGAAAAGCCAAGCCTGCGTTTAAGGGGTATAGGGGGTTTCCCGGATGCTTATGTGTTTCCCTGAATGAAGAAGTTGTACATGGGATTCCTTCACGTAAGAGAAAACTGAACAAAGGAGATATTCTCTCCATTGATTTTGGTGTTTCCTTTAAGGGCTTTTTTGGTGATTCTGCCATTACTTTACCCGTAGGTGTTGTTGCGGTTGAGAAAAAAAGATTAATTCAGGTTACTGAGAATTCCCTTTTGCTTGCTATTGATCAGGTACAGATTGGTAATAGAATTTCTGATATTTCCAAGGCTGTACAAGAACATGTTGAGGGTAATGGATTTTCTGTTGTCCGTCAGTTTGTTGGGCATGGAATTGGTACTTCCCTTCATGAGGCACCAGAAATACCTAATTATGTACAAGGTGATCGATCACCTCGTATAGTGGATGGAATGGTTCTTGCTATAGAACCGATGGTTAATATGGGTACTCATAAAGTAATGGTACTTAAGGATGGCTGGACCGTCGTTACTGCTGACAAGATGTGTTCAGCCCATTTTGAACATTCAGTAGCTGCTACCTTGGATGGACCATCTGTTCTGAGTTCACGTCTAAACTTTGACGCAATAAAAAAATAATACTTCTCTTTTGAATTGAAGTATATTATATTCAAATTTTTTTTGATTTCAATTTTTCGGAATCATAGGTAATGGTATGGCAAAAGAAGAGGCCATAGAGGTCGAAGGTACAATCATTGAACCTCTGCCGAACGCAATGTTTCGTGTGGAGTTGGATAATGGGCATAAGGTTTTAGCTCATATTTCAGGTAAAATGAGAATGCATTTTATTAAGATATTACCTGGCGATCGGGTAACAATAGAACTATCCCCCTATGATTTGTCACGTGGTAGAGTTACCTTCAGGGCGAAGGGTGGTAAAAAGAATAAATAGAGAGATTTGATATTATGAAAGTACGTGCATCAGTAAAAAAAATGTGTAGTGATTGCAAAATTTTCAAGCGCAATGGTGTTGTTCGGGTTTCCTGTAAGCTTAAAAAACACAAGCAACGTCAGGGTTGATTTTTTTCCTTAATTTTTTTTTATTTATATTGTTAACTTAATTTAACAACAGACCTCTTGAGGAGATACAATTTTGGCACGCTTATCAGGAATTGACCTTCCGAAAAATAAACATATCGACCGTGCTCTTACTTATATTCATGGTATTGGGCTTACATCTGCCAGACAGATTCTCGACAAGGCTGATCTGCCATACACAATGAATAGTGATGATCTTAGCGGTGACGATGTTACCCGTATCCGTATGATTATTGAAGAAGAATATACTGTAGAGGGTGATCGTAGACGTGAAGTTTCTATGGACATCAAGAGACTTATGGATCTGGGATGTTATCGAGGAAGACGGCATCGTATGGGTCTCCCTTGTAGAGGGCAAAAAACAAAAACAAATGCCAGGACTCGCAAGGGCCCTCGTCGCGGAGCAGCAGCTCGTCGCAAGTAATTCAATATAAGAAGGTAATATAATGGCCGGTGCGAAACGTGCTAGTGCACGCAATAAAAAAAGAGTCAAAAAGAATATTCCTGAAGGTATTGTTTTTATTTATTCAACGTTTAACAATACTATTGTTACCATATCAGATACGCAGGGGAATGTGATTTCTTGGTGCAGTGCTGGTATTTTAGGTTTTAAGGGATCTCGTAAAAGTACTCCTTTTGCAGCCCAGAATGCACTTGCTGAAGCAAGTCAAAAGGCTGCTGACCATGGGATGCGAAAAGTTGAGGTCAAAGTTAAGGGCCCGGGCCCTGGGCGAGAGGCTGCTTTGCGTGCCTTGTCTGCTACCGGATTTGAGGTGACTCGTATTTGTGATGTTACCCCAGTTCCTCATAATGGTTGCAAACCTCCAAAACGTCGTCGTGTTTAAGCACGATTAACGTTAAAGTTGTAAATTTAATTAAAATATAGATCATGATGGAGGATTAAGTGGCAAGAGATATAGGTGCGGCATGTCGTCGTTGCAGGCGTGAAAACCTTAAGTTATATTTGAAGGGTGATAGGTGTTATTCTGATAAATGTTCATTTGAACGTCGTGCTTTTGGTCCTGGTCAACATGGACAAGCACGATTTAAGAAAGTTTCAGATTATGCCCTTCAGTTGAGAGAGAAACAAAAAGTTAAAAACATGTATGGTGTTCTTGAGGGTCAGTTTCGTATTTGTTTTCATAAAGCTGATCAGCAGAAAGGTGTAACCGGTGAAAACCTGCTGGTTAACCTTGAGAGAAGATTGGATAATACAATTTTTCGTATTGGTCTTGCATCATCACGAAATCAGGCTAGGCAGTTTGTTTTGCACAGTCATATCCTGGTTAATGGGAAAAAAGTTAATATTCCTTCTTTCTTGGTTGGTGTCGGAGATGAGATTTCGGTGAAGGAAAAAAGTAGGAAGAATTCATTTATAGTAGAAAACCTCGAAGCAGTAGCTCGCCGCGGTGTTCCAAGTTGGCTTGAATTGGATAAGGATAACTTTAAAGCAACAGTGAAGACTCTTCCTAATCGTGAGGAGCTCACCATGCCAATACAAGAGCACCTTATCGTTGAGCTTTACTCAAAATAATTTTTTTGGTTTTTTATAGATACTTTCAGATTTATGGAAACTGGAAGTATCTATTTATTTTGTGTAATAACGCGTTTTTAACATGCTGGGCATCTAATATATTTGATAATATGTAAACGTCGATATATAATATGATGTACAGCCTTAAGAACTTTCTTATAAGAAGATTGATGCGCAGAGAAGGAATTATATGACCCAAACTGCTGAAGAAAAAATCCCATTTTATCGTAATTGGCGTCAGCTGATTCAACCTGAAAAGTTAGAGGTTGATAAATCCAAACATACTGAAACATACGGTAAATTTGTTTGTCAGCCTCTTGAAAGAGGATTTGCTACGACCGTAGGTAATTCTCTTCGTCGTATATTGTTGTCTTCGATACAAGGTGCTGCAATTACAACCGTTAAGATTGAGGGCGCTCTTCATGAGTTTACAGCCATGAAGGATGTTGTTGAAGATGTCAGTGAGATTATATTAAATCTCAAGCAGGTTAGACTAAAGCTGAATAAGCCAGATTCTCAAACGGTAATTATTGATAAAAGTGGTCCCGGGCCAGTTACTGCCGCAGATATTAAGGGCTCTTCCTTTGTTGAAGTTATGAATGGTGAGCAGCTACTCTGTACTCTTACAGGAAAAACTCGATTTTATGCTGAGTTAACTGTTGAATGGGGTAAAGGGTATCAACCTGCAGAAAAACAGTCGAAAGAGAATCTTGCCATAGGCCAGATACCCATCGATGCTATTTTTACTCCTGTTAAACAGATACAATATAAAGTCTCTCAGGCACGTGTCGGTCAACAGACCGATTATGATAAGCTTACCCTTGAGATTGAAACTGATGGAAGCGTAAAGCCTGAAAATGCATTAGCTTTTGCTGCAAAAATTCTAAAAGAGCAGATGACAATCTTTATTAATTTTGATGAAGGAACTGCTGAGCCTGAGACTGTTGTTGGTGAAAAAGAGGATGATACAGAAAATGAATTTTTGAATCAGCCTGTTGAGGATTTAGAACTATCTGTTCGTTCAGCCAATTGTTTGAAGAATGCTGATATAAATTTTATTGGTGAACTTTGTCAGAAAACCGATCAGGAAATGTTAAAGACAAAAAACTTCGGTCGTAAATCCCTTAATGAGATTAAGGCGTTACTGGCCGAAAGAGGTCTTACTCTTGGACTTAAGTTTGATAATTGGACTGCCCCTGAGATTGAAAGTAAGCCTGATGAGCTTGAATAGGCATTATATATAACTTAAGTAGGCAAATTATATCTATACTATCTATAGGATAGATTGAGGATGAATCAATGAGACATAGGAAATCAGGCAGAAAACTTGGACGGACATCTTCTCATCGTAAAGCAATGTTCAGAAATATGATTACTTCACTTTTTGAACATGAAAGAATTGTTACGACGACTCCTAAAGCAAAAGAGGCGCGTAGACTTGCAGATAAGATGATCACACTTGCCAAAAAAGGTGATTTACATTCAAAACGTCAGGCTTTGAGTTTTATTCGTAGTAAAGATGTAGTAGCAAAGCTTTTTGATGTTATTCATTTGCAATTTGCAGATCGGAATGGTGGCTATACCCGTATTATTCAAACTGGTGTTCGTCAGGGAGATGCTGCAGCTATGGCTATTCTTGAACTTGTCGGCTACCAAGAAAACATTGAAGTTCAGTCTGATAATTGATTTTTTTTTGAATGCCTTTAAGTTTTTTTCCGTAATTACTGATTAGGAACGCTATAAGTTGGATATTGATAAATATTTCTATCCAACTTATAGCATTTGACTTGTATGCAAGAATGAATCTATAAGAAAATTTTTTGTGAAGCTGGCATGGATTTATTCATGCCAGCTTTTTTTTTATTTTATGTATCGGTTGTTTTCTGACAGCCTCTTCTTTTCCTTTTATTGCCAAATAATATATGAACTGTAATAATGAATTTCCTGAGGGTATGGTACCATTGGGGGCACAGAAATTTCAGTTTTCTTGTCATGCAGGTGTGAAGTGCTTTATGTCCTGTTGTAAAAATGTGGACATGTTCCTCTACCCCTATGATATTGTACGCCTGAAAAATTGTTTAAAAATTGATTCTGAGTCTTTTATGCGTCTCTATACACGCTTGGTAAAAGGGAGTCATCCTTATTTTCCTGCGGTTATGTTGAAACTCAATGATGATGAAGAAAAAAGCTGTCCTTTTCTTGCTGCAGGTGGGTGCTCTGTATATCATGACAGGCCATCTGCCTGTCGAACATATCCCCTTGAAAGGGCAGTTGATCGCACACTGGCGCGTGGCCGTTCCATGGACTATTATTTTTTAACTGATCATGCGTATTGCCTAGGACATCATGAAGAGAACTTTTATTCTGTTACCCAATGGATTCGAGAGCAGCAACTTCAGGATTATAATGGGATGAATGATCGCTGGACTGAGCTTGATACCATTTTTGCGACGAATCCATGGAAGGGTGAAGGGAGCGGTGGGTCTAAACAGCAAATGGCATTTATGGTCTGTTATGATGTTGATGGCTTCAGGTCATTAGCCCTGCGACAACATTTGTTTGATCAGTTCCGTCTCACCAAGGATCAAAAAGAACGAATTCAGACAGATGATACCACTTTGCTTCAGTTCGGTTTTGAGTGGTTAAAATTTTTTTTAACCGGTACGTCGTCCTTGATGCGTCGTTAAATTGTTCATTTAAATTGTTCAATTATTTTGTGAGATTCTTTTTTTGTGATTTTGATAAGTTGCAAAAATAAGTATCGCATGGTAAAAAGTAATGTTTTATTTATTGAGGTGCTATCTCAAGTTTTGTGATAGTTAAATAATGGGTATTAATAAATACACACACCCCTTGCTGTGCCTGGTGTCATAATGAGCGTAATTGTTGCTCAAAAGTGATAAATCAGGGGTGGAGGTTAAACCAGAAAACGGAGAAATAAATGTCATTCGCTACAGTTAAAGAAATGCTTCAGGCTGGCCTGCATTTTGGTCATCAGACTCGTCGTTGGAATCCAAAGATGAAACCATATATCTATGGACCCCGTAACGGTATCTATATTATCAACCTTGATAAGACCAAGCGCATGTTTGATACTGCCTGTGATTTTATTAGCAAAGAAATTGCCAAAGGTGGGTCGGTTCTCTTTGTCGGTACCAAGAGACAAGCTCAGGCTATAGTTCAGGATGAAGCCAAACGCTGTAATATGTATTATGTAGATCATCGTTGGCTTGGTGGAATGATGACTAATTTTCAAACCATTAAAAATAGTGTTGATCGATTGAAGTTGATTGAGTCTATGCAGGAAGATGGTTCTATTCAGCGTTTTCCTAAAAAAGAAATTGGTCTCATGGAAAAGGAAAGAACCAAGTTGGAGCGGAATGTGGGTGGTATCAAGAATATGAGAAAGCTTCCTTCCGTCCTTTTTATTGTTGATCCTAAGAAGGAGTCTATTGCAGTAAGCGAGGCCCAGAAATTAAATATTCCTGTAGTTGCCCTTGCTGATACCAACTGTGACCCCGATGGTATTGATTTTATGATTCCAGGAAATGATGACTCATTGCGTTCTCTCAGATTGGTCGTCTCTTGTATTGCCGAATCGGTTCTTGCTGGTCAAGCCTCACTTGATGGTGACGCTGCATCTGATGAGGCTCTGGCGGCTTCCATGGGTGATGCTGGTTCTGAAATGGGACAAGCTGCTGAAACTGAACAATAATCATAAGTGGACACCTTGACTGGTGTCTATTTATCAGTTTTATTGAAGGGGCTGTCACTTGACTGCCCCTTTGTTTTATCCGGAAAGGGAGTTTGTTGATTCACTATCTCAGGATAATGTTGTCCTGCTATATCAATGAGATTGGAATAATGCTTTAAGGTTTAATATAAGGAGTTGTGGAATGAATATTACAAGTCAGATGGTAAAAGACCTGCGTGATAAGACAGGGGCAGGGATGATGGATTGCAAGAAGGCCTTGAGTGAGAATGCTGGGGACATGGAAAAGGCGATTGACTTTTTGCGACAGAAAGGGCTGGCAGTTGCCGCTAAAAGGGCAGGTCGTGCCACCAGTGAAGGGGTTGTCGAAACCTATATCCATGCCGGTGGTAAGTTGGGCGTGATGGTTGAATTAAACTGTGAGACTGATTTCGTCGCCAAGACCGATGACTTCCGGGAGTTTGCCCGTGATGTTGCTATGCATATAGCAGCGGCCAATCCTGTTTCGCTGTCCAGAGATGATGTCCCTGCTGATATTGTTGAAAGAGAGCGTCAAATTTATGTGCAGCAGGCCATTGAGTCCGGAAAACCTGAAAGTATTGCGGAAAAGATGGTTACCGGCAAGATTGATCGTTTTCTTTCTGAAATATGTTTGCTTGAACAACAATTTGTAAAAAATCCTGAGAAGAGTATTCAGGATATGTTGACTGAGCTTGTTGGAAAAATGGGCGAAAATGTTTCTATCAAACGTTTCGCCCGCTTTCAAGTTGGTGTATAAGTTAGGTTTGTCACTCTGATCAATAAGAGCTCCTGTCTTTTATTGATCAGCCTTCTTCTGGAAAATGGTCTTATTTCTTTTAATATCGGCCTGCCTTCTTCTCCCACCTCTTTTTATGCATTTATCGCAATGCAAAGGATCTATTCATGCAGATACAATATAAAAGAATTTTGCTGAAACTGAGTGGTGAGGCCCTGATGGGTGAAGATTCTTTTGGCATTAATACCGGTGTCATTAATTATGTTGCCCATGAGATAAAAGAACTGGTCGCCCTCGGTGTTGAGCCTGGGGTGGTGATTGGGGCGGGTAATATTTTCCGGGGTGTTTCCGGGGCAAGTAAAGGGATGGATCGAAGCACTGCTGATAATATGGGGATGCTGGCAACGGTGATTAATAGTCTGGCCCTGCAGGATGCTCTCGAGAGGGTTGGAGTCGTTACCAGAGTGATGTCTGCTATTCCCATGCCATCAGTCTGTGAGTCTTATATCAGACGTAGAGCTACCCGGCATCTTGAAAAAGGCCGGGTTGTTATTTTTGCCGGAGGTACAGGGAATCCTTATTTTACTACCGATTCAGCCGGGGTGCTCAGGGCACTTGAGATTGATGCTGATATCGTGATTAAAGCCACCAAGGTTGATGGTATATATGATAAAGATCCTGTGGGGTCATCTGATGCTGTAAAATTTGATCGCTTGACCTATGACGACGTCCTGCAGAAGGGATTGCGCGTCATGGATGCTGCCGGTATTGCCTTAGCCCGGGATGATAATAAACCAATCCTGGTGTTGAACATGAACACGCAGGGGAATATCCTGAAGGCTATTTGTGGAGAACAGGTAGGAACTCTGGTCACAGTTTGAGTTTATAGGAGATGAGATATATGAAGCGGGAGAATTGCAGATGAGTGATGATATATTGGCGGAAATGGATGACAAGATAGAGAAGAGTATTGAGGCCTTCAGGCATGAGCTTTCTAAGGTGCGTACCGGTCGAGCATCTCTTGCGTTACTTGAGGGGATCTCTGTGAATGCTTACGGGAGCGTCATGCCTTTGAATCAAGTTGGCTCTATGACTATTCCCGAGAGTCGCATGATTGTCATTACCCCATGGGATCCTCAGATGCTTCCCGCAATCGAGAAGGCCATCCTTAAGTCTGATGTCGGCTTGACCCCTGCCAATGATGGCAAGATGATCCGTCTGTCTATTCCCCAGCTGACTGAGGAACGAAGGAAGGAGATGGTGAAACTGGTCAAAAAAATTGCTGAAGAAATTCGTGTATCTGTTCGTAATATTCGTCGTGATGCCATTGATGTGCTGAAAAAACACAAAAAAGATAAAGAAATATCGGAAGATGATCTGTTTAAGCTTCAGGATGAGGCTCAACATAAGACAGATGCGTCCATGAAATTGATTGATACGATTACCGCTGCCAAGGAAAAAGAGGTGATGGAGGTTTAGGAACCGTTACGAAATAACATGGCCATTTATATCAATTTCGTTACGGCTCCTTATACCGCTCCTTTTTATTCAAATTCCATGTTATTTTTTTACAGCGGCTTAATCACTTTGAGTATTGAATGGCAGAAATTAAATTGATCCTCTTGCCGACATCTTCGCTTTTTAAGGTTTTCTACTTCTTATGTCTCAAAATCCTGTTATTGATCCCGCACACATTCCTCGTCATGTGGCCATTATTATGGATGGGAACGGCCGTTGGGCCCAACGGCGACATCAACCACGTCTTTTTGGGCATAAGGCCGGGGTCGATTCGGTTCGGGATGTGGTGGAGACAGCTCGGGAAATTGGGGTTGAGATTTTAACCCTTTATGCCTTTTCTTCGGAAAATTGGAAACGTCCCGCCAGTGAAGTCAGTGGCCTGATGTCTTTTTTGAAGAGCTATGTGCAGACTGAACTGTCCAAGATGTTACAGAATAATATTCGTTTTACCTGTATTGGTGAACTGGGACGTCTGCCGGTGGAAGTGCAAGAGGTTCTGGAGCATGCTAAAGCTGAGACAGCCCTGAACAATAGACTGGTTCTGAATCTTGCTCTCAGCTACGGTTCGCGGTCGGAATTGACCAGAGCGGTGCGGAAGATAGCTGCGGCCTGTGCAACAGGAACTTTCAACGCTGAGGATATCGATGAGGAGCTGATCAGCGCTTATCTGGATACGGCAGGGATGGTTGATCCTGATCTTTTGATTCGTACCGGTGGAGAGGCCAGACTGTCAAATTTTCTCCTCTGGCAGGCATCGTATAGCGAGATCCATTTTACCGATGTGATGTGGCCGGATTTTCGGTCCGCTGCTTTCCTGCAGGCCATTGCCGACTTCCAGCAGCGTGAGCGGCGTTTCGGCAGGATCAGCTCTCAGTTGCATAATGATTAACAGCCGTACCGGCTTCCCGGTACACTACAGGGTGAAAGTACTGTCTGGATTATCTGGTATTGTACTTTCATAAAAAAATATGAATCGATTGATTCCTGGTCTGGCCCTTGTTGCCTGTTGGTTGCTCTTGCTTCTTTATGGTTCCTTTCTGCCATTCTTTTTGGTTATGGTCGTGGTAACCGTGATTGGTGCGCAGGAATATGCCAGGATGGCTTTTCCCCAGAAGGATAGAGCTTTTCGTGTTTTTTTTGCAGTACTTGCACTTCTCCCTTCTTTGTGCCTTGTTTATGTTCCCTCTCTCGGGATCACAGGCGGCCTTTTCCTGTCGATTCTTCTTCTGAGTTTCTATATCCTTTATTATTACAGCCAACTGCAAGATCCGTTGCTGTTTTTTAGCCGTGCTTTTTTTGGTGTGACCTATGTTGGGTTTCTGGCGGCTCATCTTTTGCTGCTTCATCTTTTGCCGGAGGGCAGCAGTTGGATTCTGGTTCTTACTGCCATTACGGCAGGATCAGATTCAGGGGCCTATTATTGTGGGCGCGCCCTGGGAAAACATAAACTCTGCCCGCTGGTAAGTCCTAAAAAAACTATTGAAGGGGCGATTGGCGGTCTTGTTAGCGGTGTTGCCGTGGCTGTACTTGTGGCCATGCTTCTGCGCCTGCAGGTGAGTTTGTTCTTCTTGATACCCGCAGCGGTCCTTCTGGTTGGTATTGGAATTGTTGGTGATCTTACTGAATCTATTATTAAAAGGGCAACTGGAACCAAGGATTCAGGGACTCTTTTGGGCGGGCATGGCGGTGTTCTGGATCGAGTAGATTCCCTGCTGTTTGCCGGTCCCGTTTTCTATTATCTGCTGGTTTTGTATCATAATTCCTCTGTGGTGGCCCCATGAAATATCTTGCTCTCCTAGGTTCGACTGGCTCTATAGGCAAGGGGGTGCTCGATGTGGTCAGAAAGTTTCCAGGCCAGTATGCTATAGCCGGGCTTGCAGCTGGGAGAAATGTTGAGCTGTTAAGTCGACAAGCCCTTGAATTCTCCCCTGAACTGCTTTCCGTGCTCGATGAAGAACATGCCGGTCAGCTGAAGGCGCTATTACCAGAGAGTTTCCATAGTCGGATTGTTTGGGGGACAGAGGGGAATATTCAGGTTGCATCTCTGGACTCCGCTGCCATGACCGTCTCGGCCATTGTCGGTGCCGCTGGATTGTTGCCGACCCTTGCGGCCATTGAGGCTGGGAAAGACATTGGGCTTGCCAATAAGGAAACTCTGGTCATGGCTGGTAAACTGGTTATGTCTGCTGCCCGGCGCAAAGGGATTCAGCTTTTGCCTGTGGATTCGGAACACAGTGCCATTTTCCAGGCCTTGGAAGCTGGGCGCAAGGAGGATGTGGCCAAGATTATCCTTACTGCCTCCGGCGGTCCGTTCCTGGCCAAGAAAGCAGAGGATCTGCAAGAGGTGACTCCGGATCAGGCCCTGGCCCATCCAAACTGGAGTATGGGAAGAAAAATCTCTATTGACTCTGCAACTCTAATGAATAAGGGACTTGAAGTGATTGAGGCTCGATGGCTCTTTGATGTTTCGGTTGACTCCATTGAGGTAGTGGTCCATCCCCAGTCCATTGTTCATTCCTTGGTGGAATTTCAGGATGGGTCGGTTGTGGCCCAACTGGGGATTCCAGATATGCGGATTCCTATAGCCTATGCCCTTTCCTATCCCAAACGGCTTCCTTTGGCCCTCAAGCCTCTTCAGCTTTCTCAGTGCGGCAATCTGCAATTTTATGAACCTGACTATGACCGTTTCCCGGCCCTGTCCTTGGCCTTCCATGCCCTCCGACAGGGAGGAGTGATGCCTGCGGTCCTCAATGCCGCCAATGAAGTGGCGGTGGAGGCCTTTCTTGAGGGCAGGCTCAGCTTTCCTGGCATTGTTGAAACTGTTTCTCTGGTTCTGGAGAAGGTGCAGAGTGGCAGTGAAGACTCTCTGGAAGATATTCTGGCTGCAGATGCCAGTGCGCGATTTGAAGCTGAACGCCATATTGATGCGTTAGCGTAAACTGTTTACAATCAAGACTTCAGTTCATGGACGGCGGCGTTATTTTAAATATGGATTATGAAATTTATCGGGGAAGTTACTGTTGAATTTTTCAATAATGATTAAATTATATTTTCTATGTTGAGATGCCGTAGCTGTCCTAATGTTTCCCGCGGAATGTGGGTAAACACTTGTTGAGCTCCTGGCAGTCATGAATTCTCCCAATCATCCCTATGAGGAATTTTTTCTGAAATGAATACTGCGGTTTCTTTTATCATTGTCCTTGGCCTCCTTATTTTTGTCCATGAGCTTGGCCATTTTCTCTTTGCCAAGTTGTTTAAGGTAAAGGTGCTGAAGTTTTCTTTGGGTTTTGGTCCAAAAATATTCGGCAGAACGGTTGGTGAAACGGAATATCTGATCAGCGCCTTTCCCCTTGGTGGATATGTAAAGATGTTAGGGGAAAATCCAGATGAGCAGGAGGTCGAAACTGAGGATCAGTGTGGATCTTTTGCCCATAAATCGGTGTGGCAACGGTTTTTTATTGTTCTGGCCGGGCCCGTTTTTAACCTTTTGTTTGCGCTGGTCCTCTTTTGTGGACTCTTTATTGCCATCGGCGTCCCTGACTCCCAGGACTCAACCACCATTGGCCAGGTGAGCGAGAAGTCACCTGCGGCCGAAGCAGGTCTTCTGGTCGGGGATACCATTGAACAGATCAATGGGCGCCCCGTCATTGAGTGGCTTTCTATCCTCAACAGTGTCAAGGATAGCGAAGGAAAGCCCCTGACTTTGCAGATCAAGCGAGGTTCTGAACAGGTCACTGTTGTCGTGACCCCCGCCATTGACAGTGTGAAAAACGTCTTTGGTGAGGTAACCGAAAAACGCTATATGATCGGGGTGATGAAGGCTGAGGCTCTGGTTTATGAGAAGGTGGGTGTGCTCACGGCCATTCAGAAGGCATGTGCCCAGACATGGATGTATATCTCGCTGACCGTCATGAGTTTTGTGAAGCTTATTCAGCGGGTGGTACCCATGTCGGAACTTGGGGGCCCTATCCTCATTGCTCAGTTGGCAGGGCAGCAGATGGCAGCGGGCTGGATTCACCTTGTCTATTTCATAGCGTTGCTCAGTGTCAACCTTGGCATCTTGAACCTGCTACCCGTACCAGTGCTTGATGGCGGCCATCTTGTGTTTTTAGGGGTAGAGGCGGTGCGCCGTAAACCTTTGTCCGAGCGGGTGCAGATCGTTGCCCAGCAGGTTGGTATGGCTCTGCTCGGCTCGCTCATGCTCTTTGTCTTTTATAATGATCTGGTCAGGATCTTTACCAAGTGAATGGTGTGCAGGCCAAAGACGGCCCAGTGTCGCCTGAGCCCTGGAAGGATGAAGAGCGATCACAGCCTTTAATCCTGGCCATTGATACTGCCAGCAGTTGCAGTGCGGTGGCCTTGACTCGTGGCAGTGTGGTCACTGGACAGGTAGTAGCTTCCCTTTCCTTGAACAGCAGTGTAACTCATTCCCGGCGTCTGCTGACGGCTATTGACTGGCTGTTGAGCGAGAGCGGAACGGATTGGCAGGATGTTGACGGCCTTGCCGTCAGCCTTGGACCTGGCAGTTTTACCGGACTGCGTATTGGGATGGCGACGGCCAAGGGGCTGGTCACGGCCACCCAGAAGCCTTTGTTGGGAGTGTCGACTCTTGATGCCCTGGCCCTGAACTGTAGCGGCGAGCGGTTGATTTGTGCTGTACTGGACGCCCGTAAAAAAGAGGTTTATGCTTGTTTTTATCGATATGATCTTCAGGGGATTCCCCGCCGGGATGGTTCGATTCGGGTGCTCAGCCCCCAGAGACTGGCAGAGGAAATTCAGCAACCCGTGTTATTTGTCGGAGATGCCGTCATGCTCTATGGGGAATTCTGGCAGGAGGCCCTCGGCACCCGATTTGTTAGTGCCCCAAGGACGTTGCATTATCCCTGCGCCAGCGCCCTTGGTCTGCTGGCGGGTGAGATGCTGCAACAGGATCAGTGTCTAGATCCTGCCACCGCAGCGCCTTTGTATGTGCGGGCCTCGGACGCGGAGTTGAGTCTGGGAGCCGTCGCGAGATAGCTGTGAATGATTTGACTCTCGCCGAGACGCAGAAAAATTATTTGTTGTTCTTCCGAGCATGTCCTTTTTTATCTTTCCGGGAGCGGGCGACACTGAACTATCCTTGGTCGGCCTTTTTGCGCTTTGCGGGAGAAATTACCGGGATTGCAGATCACACCATGAATGTTTTTGTTGAAGAAGCATAAGCAACAGAGGACAGGCCCATGATTTTGCGGCGACAAACCAGGAAAATATTGATTGGCAATGTGCCGGTGGGGGGCGGTAGTCCCATTGCTGTGCAGTCCATGACCAACACCGATACCAGGGATATTGCCGCCACCGTGGCTCAGATCCATGCACTCGAGAAGGCGGGCTGTGAGTTGATCCGAGTCGCCGTCCTTGATCTTGAGGCTGCGGCAGCCCTCTCCAGGATTCGGGCGGCAATCTCAATTCCCCTGATCGCCGATATCCACTTTGATCATCGTCTGGCCGTGGCCGCCATGGAAAATGGCGCTCAGGCTATCCGCATTAATCCCGGCAATCTTGGCGGTCCGGAAAAACTGGCCCGGGTCGTGGATGCGGCCAAAATCCATCAGGTTCCAATCCGCGTGGGGGTCAACAGTGGCTCCATTGAAAAGGATCTGCTCAAGATTCATGGTTATCCCACCCCGGAAAATCCCACTGCCCTCATCGAGAGTGCCCTTCGTAATGTCCGTCTTCTCGAAGATCTGGGCTTTTATGAGATCAAGATCTCCATCAAATCCTCCGATACCCTGACCACAGTGAGTGCTTATCAGGCGCTGGCCAAAAAAACAGATTATCCCCTGCATCTTGGAGTCACGGAGGCGGGCGGTCTTATTGCCGGCACCGTAAAGTCCAGTGTGGCCCTCGGCATCTTGCTTTATCAGGGGATCGGAGACACCTTTCGGATATCGTTGACCCGTGATCCGGTGGAAGAGATTCGGGTCGGTTTTGAACTCCTGCGTTCTCTCAAGATCCGTGAACGTGGCCCGGAGCTTATCTCCTGCCCCACCTGCGGCCGTACCCAGATTGATCTTTTTACCCTGGCTGAGGCGGTTGAGAGCTACGTGCAGACCATGAAGAAACCAATCAAGGTGGCGGTCATGGGCTGTGTGGTCAATGGACCAGGTGAGGCCAAGGAAGCAGATATCGGTGTTGCCGGCGGCAATGGGGTGGGGATTATTTTTAAGAAGGGGAAGCTCTACAGGAAGGTAAAAGAGGAAGAACTGCTTGCTGTCTTTCTCCAGGAATTAAAACTCATAGAAGAAGAGATATAGATGCGTTACTCACAGACTTTTGTCCCAACACTGAAGGAAACGCCTGCCGAGGCTGAGGTGGTCAGCCACCGACTGATGCTCAGGGCAGGCTATATTCGTAAACTTTCGGCAGGTGTTTACACCTATCTGCCGTTTGGCCTGGCCGCCATCCGCAGGGTGGAGAAGATCGTCCGTGAGGAGATGAATCGCGCCGGAGCCCAGGAGTTGCTGATGCCCATGGTTCAGCCTGCGGATCTGTGGCGGGAGACCGGCCGCTATGAAAAGTATGGGCCGGAACTACTTCGGTTTAAGGATAGGCATGATCGTGAATCGTGTCTTGGACCGACCCATGAAGAGGTGATCACCGATCTGGTACGGGGCGAGGTCCGTTCCTATCGGCAGCTTCCACTTAATCTCTATCAGATCCAGAGCAAGTTCAGGGACGAGATCCGGCCAAGATTCGGGTTGATGCGTGGCCGCGAATTTATCATGAAGGACGCCTATTCTTTTGATGTTGATGATGAGCAGGCTGGTATTGCCTATCAGAAGATGTATGACGCCTATCAGCGGATCTTTACCCGTTGCGGCCTGCAGTTCCGGGCGGTTGAGGCTGACAGCGGCACCATCGGCGGCAGTTTCTCCCATGAGTTCATGGTTCTGGCCAAGACCGGTGAGGACACTTTAGTGGTATGCCGGAACTGTGACTATGCGGCCAATGTGGAAAAGGCGGCGATCAAGGCCCGTCCTGTGGAGAGTACGGAGCCCCTGCTTGAACCTGAAAAAATTGAGACCCCTGGCAAGCGTAAGGTCGCAGCAGTCTGTGATTTTTTAGGTATTGGGCCGGAGTTGCTGGTTAAGACCATGATCTATAAGGTGACAGGGGGGGATGCTCAGCAGGTATATCCGGTGGCTGTTCTGGTGCGGGGTGATCGTGAGGTGCAGGAGGTGAAGCTCAAAAACCTTCTGCAGGCCGTTGACGTGGAACTGGCCGAGGATAAAGAGGTCTTTGAAATCACTGGTGTGCCCACCGGCTATCTGGGGCCAATTGGCCTTAATGGTCAGAAAGTAAAAGTGGTGGCGGACCTGGAAGTTGCAGCCATGCGTAATTTTGTAGTGGGCGCGGGTGAAAAAAATTACCACCTGAAGAATGTGAATATGGGTCGCGATTTTGAAGTGACCTTGGTTGCTGATCTGCGACAGATAGCAGGGGATGACCCCTGTCCGCTCTGTGGCGGCGAGTTGGCTCAGATTGAAGGCATAGAGGTCGGCCATATCTTTAAATTGGGAACGGTTTATTCTGAGTCCATGCGTGCCCTGTTCCAAGATCATGAGGGCCAGGAAAAACCCCTGATCATGGGTTGTTATGGCATCGGCATCAGTCGCATTGTTGCGGCGGCCATCGAACAGAATCATGATGAGAATGGGATTATTCTACCGGTGGCCCTTGCCCCGGCTCAGGTAATCATCCTTAATCTTGGTCTCAAGGATGCAGTGATTACCGCGGCAGCAGAGTTGCTCTACACGCAGTTGCAGGCACAAGGGGTTGAGGTGCTTCTTGATGACCGCGATGAGCGGCCCGGCTCCAAATTCAAGGATGCTGATCTGCTGGGTATCCCCTTCCGGGTTACGGTTGGTACTCGTCTGATTAAAGACGACGTGGTTGAGATCCGTCATCGTCGTAATGGCCTGACCGTGGACCTTTCCCCTGCACAGGTTGTGGAATATGTACTGAAGCAGATTACTGCAGCCGACAGCACAGGGCAGGAGTGATACGGATATCTCATGACTGCATCCATGTTGAGCGTTACCGGTCTGAAGACTATTGCCAAGGGATATCTCCACGATGTTGATCTGGATCCCATTGACAAGGCGTGGGAACTTGCAGTCAAGGTACACACAGGCAAAAAACATTTTTCCGGTCAGCTGTATCTGGAGCATGCCCTTGAGGTAGCCTCTACCCTTGCCTCCATGCATCTTGATCTGGACACAGTCATTGCCGGTCTGCTGCATGGTGTCCTTAAAGAGGGGGTTACTGTTCAACAACTGGGTAAGGAATTTGGTCAGAGTGTGGCCGATATCGTTGATGGTTGTACCCGTATTACCACCAGTGTTCACTATAACAGCCAGTTAGCGCATCAGGCAGAAAATGTTCGTAAGATGTTATTGGCTATTGCCGCCGATATCCGCGTGCTCCTGGTCAAGCTTGCTGATCGTCTTCAGGACATGTGTTCTTTGGAAGCGATGGATAGCGATTATCGGCGGAAGATGGCGCGTGAAACCATGGATCTCTATGCGCCCCTGGCCAGCAGGCTGGGTATTGACTGGTTAAAACGTGAGCTTGAAGATCAATCGTTCCGCTATCTCTATCCTGAGGAGTATGATGAGTTAAGTGCCAAGCTGGAGAACTCCTATGAGGAGCGACAGAACTATGTGGAGAAGGTAATTGCTATCCTGCAGGAAAAACTTGCATTGAGTAAGGTCTTTCCGGTTCGCATTATTGGCCGTCCCAAACATATTTATTCCATCTATAAAAAACTTCTTGCCCAGAAAATTCCCTTGGAACGGGTCTATGACAAGGTGGCCTTTCGTATCATCGTCAATACGGTGGAGGAGTGTTATGCGGCCCTCGGAGTAGTGCATGAGAACTGGTCGCCCGTTCCCGGCAGGATCAAGGATTTTATTTCTGCTCCCAAGGCCAATAACTATCAGTCGATGCATACCACGGTGGTGGGTCCGCAGAATAATTTTATAGAAGTTCAGATTCGGACCGAGAAGATGGACCGGATCGCTCAGGAGGGTGTTGCCGCCCATTGGGCCTATAAAGAAGGGCAAAATATTGGTGGCAACGATGCCAGGCTCTTCCGTGAACTGAAAAAGCTGGTGAACTCTCTGCAGGAGGTTGAAGATCCACGGGAGTTTCTTGAGAATGTTCGAGGAGAGCTTTATACGCCTGAGGTCTATGCCCTGACCCCAGGCGGCGAGGTCAAGGAATTCCCTCTGGGGAGCTGCCCTATTGACTTCGCTTATTCCATTCATACCGAAGTGGGTGACCGCTGTGTCGGGGCCAAGGTCAATGATCGTCTTGTGCCTCTGAAATATCAGATGCAGAACGGTGATATTGTGGAGATTATCACCTCAAAGACCCAGCGTCCCCGCAGAGGCTGGCTGAGTCTGGTTAAGACCAGCCGGGCCCGTTCCAGAATTCGTTCCTGGCTGCGCCGGGAGGAGAAGGAACATGCCTTGCATCTTGGCCGGGAGATCTGTGAGCGGGAGCTGAAGCAGTATGAGACCACCCTGAAAAAGATAGTCAAGAGTGGTCATATAAAATTGTTGTTGAAGGAGCTTCGTTGTAATTCCCTGGACGATCTTCTGGCAAAGGTGGGGACGGGGATTGTAACGGTGCAGGTTCTGGTTAAGGCGCTCCAGCCCCCGGAATTTCGCGGCGAGAAGGTTCCTCCAAATGAACCGACCCCCCAGGAACTTGCCGCTCTGATGGTAAGTCAGCAGAAGTCCGGTGGTCATGGGAGCGATTCAATTATCAGTATTGATGGGATTGATGGGATGCTGGTGAAAATAAGCCAGTGTTGTCATCCGGTACCGGGAGATCCTATTATCGGCTTTATCACCACGGGGCGAGGTATTTCCGTACATAAGGCAAGCTGCGAAAATCTGTTAACCACAAACCCGCAGCGCTGGATTGCGGTATCCTGGTCTGGCGCCCAGAGCATTCAGCATCGGGTGGATATTCTGGTGACTGCGGAAAACAGACGGGGTATTGTGGCAACCATCAGTGCTGCAATCAATGCTGATGATGCCAATATCCTCGGAATTCCGACACGGATCACTCCTGCAGGCATCGTAGAGTTGCAGATTACCCTGGAGGTTGCCGACCTTGCACATTTGCAGATTTTGTTGCAACATCTGCGGCAGCTAGAGTCGGTGATTTCGGTGAGAAGGCTGTAGGTGGCTTTGGATATGGTCTTGTGTCAGGTCTGCGGCAATGATATCGGTCATGATGTGTATATCTGTCCGTTTTGTGGCGGGAAACAGGAGAAAGAACAGCCAGAAGCAATCTCAGTTGGTGTGGCTTTTCATAAGGTGGTCAATCTTGAGATGGGTAAACCTCTTGTTGAGAGTGCATTGAGAAAACTGCAGATGGAATTGGAGAGTGGGCGCCGGCAGAACCTGCGCGTCCTGACAGTGATTCATGGATACGGTTCCACAGGTAAGGGCGGTGCTATTGGTGTTGAGTGCCGGAAGGTGCTGGAATATCTGAAAGGGAAGGGTGAGATTGGTACCTTTATTCCTGGGGAGGAGTTCAGGATGAAATCAGGACTGACACGAGATCTGTTGCGCCGGTTTCCTCAACTTGCAAACAATGTTAATCTTAATAAAGGAAATAGAGGGATTACTCTCATTGTTTTGTAGTTGAAATATTCCCTGCTTTTATACCATTTATGTCTTTGTTATTGAAAAGGTATGGTCCTTTTGTTAGAACGATTTATGGGATCTGCTGTTCTTACATTGTCAGATTCCCTTCGAATGAAAGCGCTTGTCGAGCCATAAAGAATTTTTAATAGTCTTCAATCAGGTGGTCAGGTCGTAGGAATCTTGCGTTGTTGAGAAAAAATTTATCAAAGGAGATGATAGTGATGAACAGATTGATGGTATTTGCTTTGATGGCCCTGCTGATATTTCCGGCCCTCGGATTTTCAGCTGATAAGGATAAGCCTGCGGCTGAACTGAAGACCTTTCAGGATAAGCTCAGTTATAGTATGGGGCTTGATGTGGGGACCTATTTTAAGGGGATGAAAGAAGATATTGATTATGATCGGTTACTTCTGGGAATTACCGATGCCTTTAAAGGGAATAAACAGTTGTTAAGCGCAGAAGAAGTGGCCCAGGTGCAAAAAGAATTTGCAACCAAGATGCAGGCAAAACAGGCTGCTCAAGTGAAAGAATTGCAGGAAAAGAACAAGAAGGCTGGTGATGCATATCTGGCCAAAAATAAAGAGGTAAAAGGGGTAGTTGTCACCAAGAGCGGTCTGCAGTATGAAGTGGTGAAAAAAGGGAACGGCGAGAAGGTCAAAGAGGGAGATCAGGTGAAGGTGCATTACACCGGAACCTTTGTTGATGGCAAGACTTTCGACGATTCCCGTAAACGGGGTGAGCCTGCTGTTTTTGGCGTTGATCAGGTGATTCCTGGCTGGAGTGAGGCTTTGAAGCTGATGGATGTCGGTTCCCGATATAAATTGGCCATTCCCTCTACCCTGGCATATGGTGAGCAGGGAGCGCCACCAGTGATTGAACCGAATTCTGTTTTGCTATTCGATGTTGAGCTTATTGCCATTGAAAAGAAAGATGCCGCTCCTGCCCCTGCAGCCGCACCGGCGCCGGAAAAGAAATAATTATTGAGAGGTCTGACAATGGGTGACACCAAGAAGGTTAAGGCAAAATGTTGTCAGAAATTTGTAAAAAAAGGTAACCATTGTTCCAGCTGTCCGTTGACCGCTCAGGATGACGGGAAAAAAACAAAGAAGGAAAAGCAGGGTAAAAAGAAAAAGAGTCAGAAGAAAGAGAAGAAGTAGAGCGGGACAGGGAAAAGAATATATTCAACCGCAGGTTGAGTCTCTCCCGGATAGTTTCAGGTTGTACCAACGGTTCAGAAGGAAAACCTTCTGAACCGTTTTGTTTTGTGGAGACTCAAAATAGTTGGAAGAGCAGGGGCAGGGTGAGAAAAGAGAGAAGAATGCCAACTCCAACCATGGCGGCGGTGAGCTCCGGGGCAAGTCCTGCCATGATCGCCAGGGCTCCGGCAGAGACCATGGGAGGCATGCCCGCCTCAAAGATGGCGACCCGGACGGCCAGGGTGTTGATTCCCAGAAATCGGCAGATGGCTAAGGCCAGGAGGGGGGCCACGATAAGTTTGACTGAGAGACCGATGAGCAGGGGCGACATCATTTCAGGACGGAGTCGCGGGGTGAGTTGGTAGCCGACTGCGATCATGACTACTGGTACCAAGGTTACGGCCAGACTGTCCAGCAGGGAAAGCGCTGGTGCCGGCAATCGGACATCTCGACAGACCAGGGCCAGGACTAGAGCCAGGAAGGGAGGAAAGGTGATAACCTTTTTCACAATCAGGGCAAGTTGTGGCCGTGCTCCACTTCCATAAAGGGCGAGAACAACCGTGCCGTAAGTGGCTAAAGCCAGAAATGAGCCGAGCTGATCATACAATACGGCGTAAGGGATGCCAGCTTCATCAAAGAAGGCTCGCACCATGGGGATACCGAGAAAGGATGTGTTGCCGAGGGGGACCAGGAGCAAGAGGGCGCCTGTCATATCTTGAGGCCAGTGGTAGAGTTTTGCCGCAAGAAGGATGATCCCGGCGGAGACCACAAGCATTACCCAAGGCATCACGACCGGGCTCAGAATATCCCTGGAAAAAGTCAGCTGTGGCACCTTGAGCAGGATCAGGGCGGGCAGGGAGACATAAATAACAAAGAGGTTGAGCACCTGAGCGGTTTCCTTGGGAAACTGGGGCAGGCGGCGCAGTCCCATGCCGATGAGAAGAAAGGCAATGGTGAGAATGAAATTTTCCATGGAGTTTTGTTAAGAAGCTAAGGTTGAAAAGGTCCCGGTTTCTTGGTTGATGTGAGTCCAGTCATAAACTGGTTACAGAAAAAATGGAAAGAGCTGTCAAGATGAGGGGCAACTCGCCTTCTGTGCAATTGCTTGATCAATGCTGAATTGAGATCCATCCCTCTCTTCCAGGTATTATCTGCTCTTGAATGGAGGCGACGACAATATCTTCTTTTTTGGCTTCTTTGATGATCTTGCCAAGGGGGACAAAGGAATAACCTTTTTCTTGTACCAGTCTGATAAAATCTGCAAACATGGCTTTGTGGACAATGCCTTCCACTTCCGCGTGAATGGTAAGAATATTGAGCCGGTCAGATCGTAGATGAGAGAAAAGCTGCTCATTGTAATTTTTTTCTGTGACCCCTGCTTGCCCTATCAATTCGTCAAATGTTGGCAGGGTCGTTGGGACCTGAGGGGTCTGCAAGGTTTTTCCTGCAACTTGCGGATAAAATATGCAATCTCCACGGCAGTCAGAATTATAGAGGAAAGCGAAATTATCTTTTGCCAGCAGGGCAGTATCAGTGCTGCGCCAAGCCGGGGCTGCGGAACAGGTTGGTTTTTTGCCGGTTAAAGACATGAGAATGTCGCATCCCCTGTTCAGCAGTGACTGCACCTGGGCTGCGGGCATGTTTTTTATTCCTGACTGCCAGCCATGATGATCCCAGGCATGTAATCCGATTTCATGTCCCTCTGTGGCCGCGTGCTGAATGGCCTGTCCTGCATTTCCGGCAATGGACGGCCCGGGCCAGAATGTTCCTTTCAGCAAAATATCCCAGCCATAGAGACTGGCAGCTTTTGTGCGCATCATCTTCAGGAAAAAAGATGGACGCAGGAGCCGCCATAAATGCCGTCCCATGTTATCTGGCCCGACAGAGAAAAAAAATGAGGCCTTGATCTCATTTTCCTTCAAGATACGGCAGAGCTCCGGGACACCAATACGGGTTCCGCGTAGGGTGTCTACATCAATGCGTAATCCTATCTGCATGTTTTCATAATCAGAAAAATAAGAAGTTAGCAAAAGTATATGAGTTTCATGTACAGCCTGGAACCCAGATACCGATCAAGCTAAGGGGGTGACACCTTTGATGGCACTGGTGTGCTTGCTTTCGGGAAAATGATATGAAGACCAAGGTTTCGCGCTTTGCATGACTCAGATTCTGACGAAGTACGGAATAGCCATGAGTATGATTCCGATTGTGACCAGAAGGGTACTGTTAGAAATAAAATAGGGATAAATCATGAGTGTCAGCCCACAGATGAGGGGTACAACCACTTTCTGCTTTTTGCCATATATGAAGAAACCGAATCCGACTGAACTGAATAACACTCCCCAAAGAAGCAAAGATGTGTTCAATGGTGCCTCCCTCATATAATGCTAAAAAACAATGTATCAAGTTAATCTGACTTGATACATTGTTCATGATCAAAACCTGGGCATCATGATCCAAATTTTTGCAGAAAAAGCCTATGGTCACAGCAAATAGGCAATAAATGAGCCTGTTTAATAAATGATTTTTTTAACGAAAATCGTCTTGGTGATGGATCTCAAATTCCCCGGTTTCTACTGCCTGCTTCAGGAAAAAGTCCAGGGTCTCTTCTACGGACTGTTCCAGGGGAACTGTCGGTTTCCATCCCAGAAATTTTTCTGCTTTTTGAATACTCGGTTTTCTGAAACTTACGTCTTCATATCCCTTCCCATAGAAGGCACGACTCTCTACATCCCTCATTCCTGCAAAAGGCGGAAATTTTCGAGCAAGGGGATGCTGCTGAAATTTGGCAACCAGGATTTCCGCCAGTTCTCGAATAGATGCTTCATTGTAGGGATTGCCAATGTTGAATATGTTGGAATCACAGACATTATCTTTATTTTCAATGATTCGGAACAGACAGTCAATGCCATCCTTCACGTCGGTAAAACAACGTTTTTGGTATCCCCCATCAACCAGTTGAATGGGCGTACCTTCCGCAAGATTAAGAATTAACTGGGTAATAGCCCTTGACGATCCGATACGGGCGGATGCCAGGCTGTCGAGGCGAGATCCCACCCAGTTGAAGGGACGAAACAGGGTGAATTGCAGCCCCCTGGTGGCGCCATAGGCCCAGATCACCCGATCGAGCATCTGTTTGGAGCAGGAGTAGATCCATCGTTGTTTATGGATGGGGCCAAGAACCAGTTGTGAGCTGTCCTCATCAAAGTTCTTGTCCTGGCACATGCCATAGACTTCGGAGGTGGAAGGAAAGAGAATCCGTTTTCCATACTTGGCACAATAGCGAACAACCCGGAGATTCTCTTCAAAATCAAGCTCAAAGACGCCTAAGGGGTTGCGGGTATATTCAGCGGGAGTGGCAATGGCGACGAGAGGCAGGATGATATCGCAGCGCCGGACATGATATTCAATCCATTCGCGCTGGATGGAGATATCGCCTTCCGCGAAATGAAAGTCCGGATGGTCTCCAAGATGTTTGATATAGCGGGAACCAAGATCCATGCCATGTACTTCATAGCGCCCTGAGTCCAGAAGATGCTCGGATAAGTGGCTGCCGATAAAGCCATCTGCCCCCAGGATAAGGACTGCTTTCTTGCGTCGCTGGGCGATGGTCTTTTTCACATCCGGCCCAAAATGCATTCTCTGCACCAGCGCGAGCTCGGCAACTAAACGGCTGGCGCTGAGAAAGAGGCCATTTTCGGTTTGTCCGGTCTTGACCTCAATGGCCCCCTGACCGCAACTGATGATAAAAGGATTTTCCGAGATGACGGTACCTGCTGTTGCTCCCTTATTATCTGCCAGAGTTTCGACCTGCCAGAAGAGCACCTTGCGATTTCCGAGAAAACTGAATGCCCCGGGGTAGGGCTTGGTGACTGCCCGGACAAGGTTTCGGACCTGGTCTGCACTTTTGTTCCAGTCAATCTCGCCATCATCCGGCTTCCTCCCACCATAATAAGAGGCCAGGGTTTTATCTTGGGCGATTCTTGGTGCTTTGCCCTCTGCCACTTTGGGAAGCATTTCATCAAGAAGGGCGGCGCTTGCTGCGGCCATTTTTGTGTGGAGTGAAAGGGCTGTGTCCTGGGAATCAATGTCAACCTTGACTTGGCCGACAATATCTCCGTCGTCCGGGCGGGGAGTCATATAATGCAGGCTTACTCCCGTTTCCTTCTCTCCATTCACAAGTGCCCAGTTTACCGGACATCGTCCCCGGTAGCGGGGGAGCAGTGAACCATGCAGATTCAGACAGCCGGCAGCGGGAATATTCAGGATCTCTTCCCCTACCAGATGGCGATAGTAAAAGGAGAAGAGGACATCAGCTTGCATGGCCTTGATCTTTTCAATCCACAGCGGATGATTAATATTTCCCGGGGCATAGACAGGGATATCATGTTTGGCGGCAAGCTCTGCAACCGAGCGAAACCAGACATTCTCATCAGGGTCATCCGCATGGGTAAAGATTGCGGCTATCTTGAAACCGGATTCTAGGAGTTTTTCGATTCCGATACAACCAATTGTATGATAGGCAAGGACAATAGCTTTCATGTTTGTTCCAGTAGAAGAATTTTAAATTAAAAAGAGAATACTACCTGTCTTGACGTCCTCACTGTTCGAACGATTAGAGGATTTAGGTAATATAAAATCAGCAATTCAGGTTACTCGGATGTAACGGACTTTTGTTCAACCATCTTTCGTCCTGTCACTTCCTGAACAAAATATCTGGGGCGAGCCCTTACATCATGGTAAATGCGGCCAATGTATTCTCCAAGCAGTCCCATGGCGATAAACTGGGCGCCAATAAAAAAATAAACCAGCGCAAAAAGGGTGAAAACACCACCGACTGCCCATTCAACACCGTAGATGAGTCGAAGAATCAGGATTAATATTCCGAAACCAAAGCCCGTGGCGGAAATGATCCCTCCAATAATGGAGAGCAGGCGTAAAGGATAGGTGGTCATGGTTGTAACCAGATCAAACATCAGGGAAATCAATTTTCCCAGGCTATATTTTGATTCACCCATGGTTCGAGCGGCATGTTCCACCTCAACCTCAGTGGTTGTCCTGGCAAAACTGTTGGCCAGCACCGGAATAAAGGTGGAGCGTTCGTTGCACATGAGCATGGCTTCAACGATATGTCTTTTGTAGACCCTGAGCATGCAGCCATAATCGTGCATCATGACCCCGGTTGCCTTCTGTACAGCCCGGTTGATGATTGCCGATGAAGTTTTCCGAAAGAATGAGTCGTTCCGTCTGGCCCGGATCGTTCCCACTACATCATAATCCATGGCAATAGTGACCAGGCGGGGGATCTCCTCAGGTGGATTCTGCAGATCAGCGTCCAGGGTGACGATCCACTGCCCACGGACATAGGAGAATCCGGCCATGATCGCGTTATGCTGACCATAATTACGATTGAGCAGGACCCCTACAATCTCACCTGCATTGTCGGCGGCGGCCTTACGGATTATCGCCGCCGATTGATCTTTCGAACCGTCATCAATGAGGATAATCTCAAATGAGCGGGCCATCTTGCGGCAACTGCTGAGAGTGCGACTGATTAATTCACCCAGGCATGCTTCTTCATTGTAAACAGGGATAACAATAGATATCTGCGGATTTTCTTTCACAATAGTGTCCTGCCCTTTAGGGACCGTTACGAAATAACCATTACATCTTGAACTATTTCGTTACAATCTCTTGTGCGGTTTGCGATATTACCATGTTGTAGTTATTTATTTACAACAGCTTACTTATTATAGGAGCCGGTACGCAACATATATTCCAGACCATTCTGCTGTCATGGATGGTTGACCCAAAGGATATGTGTTTTGAGGATAAACAACGATACGATCATCACGATAATACCATGATTTTATTATAACGGCTTACCCTTTCAAAAAATAATCTTTAATTGCCTCGACAACATCACTTACATCGTTTTCCGTCATGTCGGGAAAAAGCGGAAGCGAGCAGATACGCTCAGAGTTCCACTCGGTGTCGGGCAGCATCCCTTCCCGGAAGCCCATCTGTTCCTGGTAATATTTCTGGAGATGTATGGCACGAAAGTGCAGGCCGGTGCCGATATTTCTCTGCTTCAGACCTTCCATGAACTGATCACGCCCACTCTTATTTTTTCCGTTCTGCACCCGAACAATAAAAAGATGCCAGCTATGCACATGGGGATACTCTGGTATTCCCAAGGGTGTGATCTCATCAATATCCTGCAGTAACTCATGATAGCGGGCTGCCAAATCAGTTCGACACTTGTTGAAGGTATCCACTCTTTCCAGTTGTTTTACTCCGAGGACCGCCAGCATATCGGGAAGATTGTATTTGTAGCCCGGTTCAAAAACCTGGGCCTGCGGAGAGCGCCCCTGGCTGGATCGGTCATAGGCATCCACCCCCAGGCCATGAAATTTCAGACTGCGTACCCTGGCCAGTAATTCGGGATCATCGGAACAGACCATTCCCCCTTCGCCGCTGGTAATATTTTTTATGGGATGAAAGGAAAAGATTGCGGTTCCTGTTCTACCGATGGCCTCTCCCTTGTAGGATGTTCCGATGGCATGCGCCGCATCTTCAATAAGCGGGATCGAATGTTGAGCAGCAAGAGCCCTGAGAGGGGTCAGATCCACCGGAGCCCCAGCGTAGTGTACCGGGATAATCGCCTTGGTGCGTTCGGTGATTTTTTCGCTGACGGCAGCGGTGTTCATCATCAGGGTATCACGATCGACATCAACAAAGATTGGTGTTGCCCCGGCCAGAACAATCAGGTTTACAGTGGAGACCCAGGTCATGGATGGGGTGATCACTTCATCTCCCGGCCCGATGTTCATGGCCTTGAGCAGCACGTGCATTCCCGCGGTTGCGGATGAGAGTGCCACCGCTTGCTGGCAGCCGGTATATTCGCAGATACGCTGTTCAAATAAGGTGTTCCACGGGCCGGTGGTGATCCAGCCTGAACGCATGACCTCAGCCACTGCGGCAATATCTTCCTCGGAAATTGAGGGTTTTGAAAAGGGAAGAAAATGGGTTCGCATACGATTCAGCTCCTTAAAAGGTGGCCCAAATATAGCCGCTTGAGCCATTGTCAGCAATGGTTTTCGGGTGAGGAAGAAAAGGAATCCATTCCTGATAATTACTGGCCCTGGCAATCAGGACGATGTTGCCTTGATTGGCCATGACTGTATCCCGGAACTGGACCAGGGTGAGCAGGCGGCTCTGGGCATCTTTGTAGCCAATACCATAGGTTGTTTCGCCTGCATCACGCACTATCAGAATATCTGAGCGTTGCAAGTACCAGCAGGCGGCCCGCAATGAAACTTCATCGGCTAAGATTATGGTGTTGCTGTTGATTTCTTTTTTGTGCTGAAGGAACAGGGCTCCTGGCGATTTTTTCTCGATAGTCTGATCGGGCATGAGAAAGGGGGTCACGCAGAGGAGTAGGGCGGGACTCAGGCCAAAGAGGATGATTTTTTTGTTCCAGTTTTGAGCACGGCTGGCTGCCAGCGGCAACAGGGCCATGACTGTAAGACTGGCCAGGGCCATCAACCATTGCCAGCTTTTGCTGTAGGGGGGGGTGATTCCGCCTACGCCGATAAATTGGATCAGAAGAAAGGCAAGGGGTAAGAGGCCAAAGATAAAGACCGTCACTCCGGAACCGATCTGGAATGGTCTTTGCCTGTCGGCACGCAGCAGGTTGATAAGGCCAATGCTGACCAGAATGGCAAAGGGTGGAAAGCAGGGCAGGATATAGGTCAACAGTTTGCCGGAGGAAAGCGAAAAGAAAAGAAAGGGCAGGCAGAACCAGGCCAGACAAAATTGGATGAGCTGTCTCGTCTCGGTGCGTGGGGCACTTATGCGTAAACCGAGTCCGGCGGCAGGGAGAAGAAAGGTCCAGGGCAGGAACATGGCGGGAGCGGTCAGGAAAAAGTACCAGAAAGGCTCTGCATGCTGGGCCTTTTCTCCACCCAGGAAACGCTGGACATGCTCATGCCAGAAAAAGAAATTCCAGAAATCCGGTTCCTGGCGGTGGATGGCCAGGCTCCATGGCAGGGCGGTCAGGGTGGCGGCGATAAGTGGCAACCAGGCAAGCCCTAGAAGATCGCGCCAGCGCCGCTGCCAGATAAGATAGGCTCCCATGGTCAGGGCCGGTACAACGAGGGCCAGAAAACCCTTGATCAGGAAGGCGAGGCCGCAACTGATTCCGGCCGCGATCAGGAACCAGCGCTGGCGGGAAGAACTACGTTCAGCCTGGCTGGCCAGAAAGAAACAGGTCATGGTCATGGTGAGAGAGGCGGCAAGCATCGAATCCAGGACGGCGAAGGTGCCGACTATAGGCACCTCCAAACTGGTGATAAAGACAAGTGCGGCGATTGGCCCGACCCAGATCTCATCTCGGGGATAGGCCTGGCGTATCAACAGCATGATCAGCAGGGCGCTTAAACCGACACTCAAGGCCGAAGGTAGACGGATGGCGAATCTGTTTTCACCAAAGGCTAGGATAGAGGCTCCGTTCAGCCAGTATCCCAGAGGGGGCTTCTCAAAGTAGCGCAGTCCATTGAGGTGGGGGCTTATCCAGTTGCCGGAGGAGATCATCTCCCGAGGAATCTCACCGTAGCGGGTTTCGTCCGGCTCCATGAGCGGCCGGATTCCTAAAGGCAGCAGGTAGATGCAGATAAAGAGGCCCAGTAGAAAAATATAGAGTTTGCGTTGTGTGGTCATGAACAATGAAGGGAAAAATTTATTTGTTGGCAGGGATGCAAGGTGTCTCTGTTGTCTGGAAGGTTCTGTCTTATGAGAGCTCGGCCTCAGTGAGCGAAAAACTGGGCGGGCATTTTCCTTGGTGCTGTTCGGGAAGGCAGATACGGAAGGTACTCCCTTTACCTGCCGTGCTTACAAGTTCGATGTGCCCACCGTGGATCTTGACCGCCCACTTGGCAATAGCCAGTCCTAAGCCTGATCCCCCCGTGTCGCGGGAGCGGACCTTGTCCACCCGGTAAAAGCGGTCAAAAATGCGTTCCTGATGTTCCGGCGCAATACCCGGGCCGGAATCGACAATATTCACAAAGCAATTATCCTCGGCCTTGTCAACCAGAATTTGGATGGTTGCGGCTTCCGGTGAGTATTGAATGGCGTTATAGAGGATATTGGCAAAGGCCTGGCGGAAGATGTTCCGGTCAAGGCACACGGGACAGGATTGTTTGATCTCCACTGACAACTGCTGATTTTTTTCTTCGGCAAGCACTGCCAGCCGTGCTGTTTCCTCTTCGATGACCCTGCCAAATTCCAGCTTCTCCAGCACCGGCTTGACCATGTCACTGTCGGATCGAGCCAGGGCCAGGAGATCGCTGACCAGACGATTCATCTTGTCCACCTCTTCGAGCATGCTAGCAATAGTCTCCTGATATTCGTCTACACCCATGGGTGTTCGCAGGGCCATTTCGCCGACGCTGTGCATGGCAGAAAGTGGCGTCCGTAGTTCATGCGAGGCATCTCCGGTAAATTGTTGCATCTGTTTGAAAGAGTGATCGAGTTTGCCTAAGAGATGATTAAAGGTCAGGGAAAGATGGCCAAGTTCATCGTCTGCATTTTCTACCGGCAGACGTTCGTGGAGACGGTCTGCGGAGATGGTCTTCATCCTGGCAATGATCTTCTGCAGTGGCGACAGGACCCGTCCGGCCATAAAATAGCCGCCAGCCCAGGCCAGCAGAAGAACTAAAGGAAAGAAGAGGATCTGGACCAGAAAAAGATGTCCCATCTCCTCGACAACACGTTCGGTGGTGCGGCCGACCCTGATCACCACATCCACTCCTTCAATTTTCCGGACTTCCTGCATCATCAGCAGTTTTCTGTTATCGGCCAGGTGCAGAGTGTAAAATGTCCGTTTTTGGTCGGTTGCTATAAGAGATGCTGGAGGAAGGTTGAAATCGGTTTGGGTAAAATTGCGATAAACAAGAACACCATCCAGATGGGAGATGGCGATCCAGTATTTCTGTTTTGTGTCCTCCTGATGTCCCCTCCAGACAAAGTGTCCATCCGGGGCCAGTTTCAGGAAAAGTTTTACTACCTCTTCGGCCTCTTCCTGGAGATTGGTCTTCAGTTCAAGGGTGAGCTGGTGCCAGAGGAACATCTGAGTGGAAAGAACATAAGCGCCAAGGGTCAGCACCAGCACACCAAGATGCCAGAGGGTGATGCGGGTGCGGATGGACTGGGTGATGGTGTGCAGGGTCATGACTCTTCCTTCTTGAGGATGAAGCCGACGCCGCGGATGGTATGGAGCAGTTTCTCAGGAAAATCTTTGTCGACCTTGCGCCGGAGACGGGCCATATGGACATCGATGACATTATCCAGAGGGGTTGCCCGCGTGGTCTCCTGCCAGAGATCACGGGCGATCATCCCCCGGGTGACAAATCGGCCCTGGTGTCGCACCAGATAGGTCAGCAGGTCGAATTCCTTGGCGGTTAGGTCCAGGGTTTGTCCATCACGATGTATTTCCCGTGTCACCAGATCCAGATCCAGCCCGGCGAACTGGAGTCGGAAGACCTGTTCACTTCTTCCCCGCCGCAGCAGGACGCGGATACGGGCCAGGAGTTCACTGACGGCAAAGGGTTTGATCATGTAGTCATCTGCCCCGCAGTCGAGACCTAAGATGCGCTCCTCTACCGTATCTCTGGCAGTAAGTATGAGGACCAGGGTCTGCTGGTCACGGCGGCGCAGCACTTCGAGAATCTCCAGACCGCTGCGACCTGGGAGCATGAGATCGAGGATCACCACATCAAAGATATCGGTGTTGATCAGGAAAAAGCCCTCTTCACCGGTCACTGCCGCATTGACGCTGTACCCTTCTTCTTCCAGGACCTGTTTCAGGGAATGGGCAATCTTTATTTCATCTTCTATAATTAAAATTTTATACATGGTGGTCTCCTACCTAACGTGCTGAATGGAGAACGACAACTGACGTGTTTCTGAAGTTTTCTTCAAGCGGCCGGTCAACGATGTTTCGGGTAATAGGCATGGCGGGAAATTGAGTTGACTTGTTTTGATTTTCGGCTAGTGTCGTCTCTGAATGCGGGTGAATCAAGATACCCTAATACTATTTTTTGAGAAAGGAAGTTGTTGTCATGAAAAAGCAAAAGAAGACTTTCGGATGGTTTTGTTCCCTCTCTTTGGGGATTGTTATCAGTATAAACATAATGGTTATGCCGGTTGTTGTCTTCAGTGGCGAAAAGACAGGAGAACATGTTTCTTCTACTGAAGAAATAGCGATCCATCCCCTTAGTCTCCGCAATGCCGCCATCCTCGGCTTAGTGGAAGGCGCCACCGAGTATCTGCCAGTGAGTTCCACCGGCCATCTGATCCTGACAGAGAATATCCTCGGCCTTGCCGATGACCCTGCAGCAAAACGGGCGGCCAATGCCTATGCCATTGTTATTCAGGCCGGAGCGATCCTGGCGTTGCTGGGACTCTATCGAAAGCGGATTCGGCAGATGATCTTGGGATTGAGGGGTAGGGATGCAGCTGGCAAGCGTCTGGCCTGGAATCTGGTGATTGCCTTTCTGCCGGCGGTGGTGGTTGGACTCATGTTTGAGCATCAGATCAAGGCACGGTTGTTCGGGCTCTGGCCTGTGACTGCGGCCTGGTTTGCAGGCGGAATATTCCTCGTTTTTCTGGGCAGGAGGCGAGCTCAAGCAGCATCGAGGGATGGCGGGAGCGGCGACGGCCAGGGACGGCCTAATGCCGTGGGAGCCAGGGATGGCGGGAGCGGCGACGGCCTGTCGATTGAAGACTTCGGCTGGCGTCAGGCCCTGGGCATTGGCCTGATACAGTGTCTGGCCATGTGGCCGGGGGTCAGCCGCAGTCTGGCAACCATTTCCGGAGGGCTGCTGATGGGGGCGGAGCTAGGGGCGGCAGTGGAGTTCAGCTTTCTCCTGGGACTGCTGACCTTGGGCGCGGCAACGGTCTATGAGGCATATAAGAACGGCGTCATGATCATGGCAAACTTCGGATTGATCGGACCCTTGCTCGGTTTTGCCTGCGCTTTTGTCTCGGCTTGGGTCTCAATCAAGTGGATGGTCAGTTTCCTGCAGCGAGGGAGCCTGGCCGTCTTTGGCTGGTATCGGATTGCCCTGGCCCTGCTGGTGGCTGCCCTGTTGTTATCCGGGGTGGGATTGCATACCTGATCTGATGGCGGCCCTTTTAGTACTTCTGCTCGTCCCAGCTGGCTTTCAGCCCCTGGAGAAGGACAAAGCGTCCCAGGCATACAACCTTACAGGGGAATGAGGCCACAAATAAGGGGTTGTGACAGAGTCCGCCTGAAAGGTAGAGAGTCTCAGGGCTTCCGGCAAAATTATAGGCATTGAGGGCAATTCCTTTGACGAATTTGGCAACTGCTTCTCCCTCGCTGGCGCCGTCCACCACCGCATCAAAGATATGGCTCATGCCCAGGACCCCGCAGGTCACCGAGAAGGAGCTGGCGGGGACCTGCATGACGCTAAAATCAAGGTTGTAGTATCGCTCCAGCAGTTCAATGGTGAAACCCATGGAGGCACCGCATTCCGCATTCCAACCCATGTTTTTAATCTTGCCCTGGTCGTAACGAATGAATTTGATGTCCCGACTGCCGCAGTCGAGAAGGGTGTAGTGGTCGGTATCAATCAGGGCATTACCACCCTTGGCCAGGGCCGTGAGCTCATTGATATAGCGGCTGGCGTGCCGTTTGCCGTTATGGCCGGTGGCGATATCCACCTGCAGGCCCTGGTCAATCTCTTTGGTGGCAATGAGCTGAGGTGCTTTGGTTGTGGTATCCCAAAGCTTGCAGTATGAGGTTCCGAAATCAGCAAGCAGCATGTCAGAATCCTGGAAGGTCAGAGGAGAGAAGGCAGAACTCTGCTTGTTTGCCTCCGCCTTTACTCTTTTGCAGTGTTGAGAGTTCAAGAAAGGCCTGGATCTTGGCCTTGGTGCTGTTGCCGGCGGTGACGTCGCAGTCCACATAGAGTCCGTGCGGGTGTCTATTTGCCAGGTGTCTGGCCAGTGCGGTTTTGGCGCAGAAGGACTGGGCAAAAAATACCGTGGGGATATCCGGGTTGCAAAGCTCTTCCAGCTTCTGGTTATCTGGAGTCTTGTTTTCCATACAACGGGTCCAGCCGTAGACATGGGTTGTGTCGGGGAAGAGACTGAGCAGGGAAAAATCACGGGGCGGTACCCCCCAGAATCCGGCGGTGGGGGTGCAGGCAGGCAGGTCCTTGTGGGGCTTGGCCGATTGCACCGACTTGGTGATGGCACTGACTTTGTCGAGCAGCGGCATCCTGGCGCTACAGAGGGGGGTGCCAAAATCTTTTCTGTCCTGATTCCTGGTTGTGGTGATGATTGTCTCCGGCAGGATATCTTTGAGGATAGTGGCGGTATGCAGGGCACAGTCGCATTTCCCCGGGCCCACATCGATATAGATACGATCAGGTCTCAGGCTGATCGTATTGATAACCACGGTGCGCAGGATGGCGCAGAATACCCGGGGCAGATAGGATGAGGCCATCTCAATATCTCTTTTGACGATGGGCTCATCCAGGTCAAAGATTGTATCGCCATCTGCTTCTAATTGTTCAATGATTTCCAGGGGAGGAACACCAACAATTCCAATCTGTTTTTTGTGAGGACAAGTTTTCATGTCGCGCTTATTTATTCTGTCTGTGCAGGAGAAAGAGTCCGGCGCTGCCAAAAAAAAGATGGATAACGACCGCTGCCAGGAGGGGATTAATATAATCGGCCCTGGCCAGGGATTGCAGGGCGCCCCACAGGCCCCAGGCGACAAAGGCCAGCCCGCAGCTCGCCGGAATGGCAATGGAAAGATCACGTCCCCATTTCTGGTATGAGATGAGGAGTACCGGCAGGCCAAGCAGCAGCAGGGGCAGGCCGAGAAGGGTGTAGGATATGCGGCTGTAAAAATCTGCCCATGCCTTGACCGTATCCTCGCGTGTCTGTTGCTTATATATGCGTTGATAGAGTGCAGTTATGGAAAGTTCAGATGCCTCATATTCCGGTACAAAAAAATCATCGGGGGTCTCAGGCAGGGAAATTTTCTTCTCAGTAAAAAGGGTGGTCTGGTAACTATCTTCCCCTGTGTGTACCTGTGTCTGTCCATTATGAAGTATCCATTGCTGATCTTTCCATTCCGCTGCTTCGGCGCTGATCAAGGTGTTCAGATTGTACGGATCTGTCCAGCTTGAGTAGGAAAAATTGAAAAAGATAGCCTGGTGGGGATCAGGACGGGCAAAGGAGTAGAATCCGTCATGACCTTTGTAGTAGTAGCGTCCGTTGCGGAAAATTCCCAGTGGAACCATGCCTTTTACGTTTTCAAACCAGATGGTATTGGTGCTGGAAATGGTTACCGGAAGCAGCCATTGGGCCATGATGAGAAAAAGAAGCGTGCAGATCAGCCCTCCAGTTATTGCCGGTTTGACAATGGTACGGAGAGGAATGCCACCGGCCTTGAGTGCGGTCAGCTCATGTTGATGATTGAGCAGACCGAGGGTAATGACACCTGAGAGCAGGATGAGCACGGGCCCAAGTTGATCAATGATAAAGGGGACACTGAGGAGGAAAAATTTAAAGACCAGGCTGAGCGGCTTGCCAGCCTCCATAAAATTGTCTATCTTCTCAAAGAAATCAATAAGGATATAGATAGCAACAAAGCCGGCGGCAACCGTGCAGAAGATCCTGAGAAACTGGGTCAGTATATAGCGGTTTAATAATAACAAGATCAAATCCTGATTTTCAAGGTACCGAGTATATGATTCTTACTTCTTTGTTAAAATTAGGTACCATCATCCAGAGTTCTCGTCAAGCAGAAGACAGGTGAGTTTTTAGAAGCCATTGCGAAAAAAATACTCCATTTCTGATCATTTCGTTACGCAGGCCAAGGATGGCCCAGTGTCACTCGCGGAGTGGACGCCCCGAAGGAAGTGCCCTTGGGGTATGGATGAAGAGCGACTGGCTTCTTATCTGGTCACCACTGCGAAATAATGGAAGAAAGAAGGAAAATAAGATGCCCTCAAGAAATATGACCCCTTTTGTCATCGCTGTCCCCGTGACGGCGGAGAAACCCAGCTTGCAGGATAATACTGCCGACCTGGATCGCCTGCGTCATGCCCTCAGGGCGATATTGCCCGACACCCGACCGCTTGAAATCCCTTTTGCCAGAATTGTGGTGCTGTGCCGGCGTTTTCGCCAGGCCGAATTTTCCGGGGTTGCCTTGGTCAATGATCTTCCGGAAAGATGGGTGCTGGCGGATTTTTTAGCTGAGATGCCGGCAATACTCCCTGCCATGGCCCTTGATCTTGGTACCACTCATCTGGAGGCGAACCTGGTGGATCTGTTGACCGGCCGGATTCTTTCGTCCGCGGGGCGTGAAAACAGCCAGATCGAATATGGGGCTGATATCCTCAGTCGTATCCATCAGGCCACCAACGTGAGGAGGCAGATGCGGGAGATAGATCTCTCCTTCATGGACCCGGGTCTTGCTGTCCTGCAGCAGAGTATTGTTGCCTGTATCAATACTCTGACGGCTGAACTGGTTGCAGGCAGTGGGGTGGAGGCCGGTGAGATCCGGGCGCTGTCGGTATCCGGTAATACAACCATGACCCATCTCCTCCTCGGCCTTGATCCTTTTCATATCTGCCGGGAACCTTATATCCCCATGGTGAACGCTATTGAACCCATGGAGAGCCGGGAACTCGGACTGATCCTGCATCAGGCCGCCCCGGTGTGGATTATGCCCTCCATTGGCAGTTATTTTGGTGGAGATCTGATTTCAGGGATTCTTGCCTCGGGTATGGCCGCATCCGAACAGACGAGGATGCTGATTGACGTGGGTACCAACGCCGAGGTGGTTTTGGGAAATCAGGACTGGCTTATTGCCTGTGCCGGGGCTGCCGGTCCGGCACTTGAAGGTGGGGTGGCCAGGATGGGGATGCGGGCAGCGCCTGGCGCCATTGAGTACGTCTCCATTAACCCCGAGACATATTCAATGGAGGTGAAAACCATTGATGGCGCCCCGGCGCGTGGCATCTGCGGTTCCGGTCTGATTGATCTTGTGGCCTCGCTCTATCTGGCCAGGATCATTGATATCCGTGGAAAATTCAGAGACCCGGCCAAGGAGAGTGATCCGGTTCGCGCGGCCTTTATGCGGCAGCGGATTGTGGAACGGGATGGACAGCGGGCCTTTGTCGTAGTGACGGCCAAGGATGGCCTAATGCCGCGGGAGCCAGGGAAGGCGGGAGCGGTGACGGCCAAGGATGGCCTAATGCCGCGGGAGCCAGGGAAGGCGGGAGCGGTGACGGCCAAGGAGGGTGGTGGTGACGAGGTGCTGCTTGAGCAGATTGATCTGGATGCGATGATTCGCTCCAAGGCCGCCATGTATGCGATTCTGGCTACCCTGGTAAATCAGGTGGGGCTTGCTTTTGTTGACTTGGCTGAGATCTGTGTGGCTGGAGCCTTCGGCAATCATATCAATCCGCAGCAGGCAATAACCCTGGGGATGCTTCCTGATCTGGATCTGTCGGTCTATAGGGCAATTGGCAACAGTTCGCTTCGGGGAGCTGAACAGGTTCTGTTGGAGCAGTCAGCAAGGCAGGAGTGTCTGGATATTGTCTCTAAGATCACCTATGTCGAATTGAATGTGAACCAGGAATTCATGATACGCTTCTCCGGGGCACGTTTTATTCCCCATACTGATCCTTCACTTTTCCCCTCCGTTCCTCTCTTTGCAGAGCAGAAAGAATAGCGGCAGAGAGTTTTATCAGTGTGCATCAGGCTTGCTTTCCTCTTTGGCGATATGCTATAGTTGAAGATGGATTTGTTGGTGTTCAGTTCTTGGTTGAGTAGCTGCGATAAGATTTTTCGTATGCATTGAAGCTGTCGGATGGATAAGCTGACCCTTTCAACGAAGGTCCTTATTTCCCAAGATATCCTTGGATATGATAAGGGATGAGTTGAATTATTTTGATAACCTGTATGGAAACCATAGTCTCCCGGGACTAGATATATTTAAATGGCGATAAAACAAAAAAATGGCGCATCTTCCTCTACCATGAGTGTTTCCCCTAGAACAGCCAAAGAACGTTTACAGGGATTCTGGAATATTTTTGAAAAAGAGGATGAGGTCCTTGTCTGTATTAACGCAGATCCTGATGCCCTGGCTTGCGCCATGGCGATTAAACAGTTGCTCCGCTACAGGGTGAAGAATGTGGTTATCGCCCACCCAAACGAGATCCGGCGATTAAATAATATCGCCATGGTTCAACGTTTAAAGATTCCTCTGGAGCGGTGGAATAATGTAAAGCTCGATGCCTTCAGCAAAAAAGTGCTGGTAGACTCACAACCAGCACATCTCCCCTGTTTTGAGAAGGTCAAGTTTGATGCCGTGATTGATCATCACCCACTTACTGGTGAGTGTCAGGCTAATTTTGTCGATATCAGGCCAGATTATGGCGCTGCCTCCTCCATGCTTGTGGAGTATCTGCGGGCAGCCCGCATTAAGCCCACCGTGGCCACGGCCACAGCTCTTTTTTACGGGATCAAGGTGGATACCCGTAATTTTGAGAAACAATCCCGTCTTTCTGATGGGATCTCGTTTCGTTATCTCTTTACCCTTGCCAATAGAAATCTGGTGAGAAAGATTGAGCTTACTGATCTCCGGCGTTCTGAACTCAAATATTTTTTTGCCGGACTGGCAGAGCTGAAATATTCAAAACGGCGTTTGTATTCCCATGTCGGCAAGGTCCGCAGTCCTGATGTGCTGGTGATTATTGCTGACTTTCTTAATCATGTTGATGAGGTGGACTGGGTCTTTGTTTCTGGTATCCACGGTGAACGCCTGATTGTGATCTTTCGTTGTGACGGTTATCGAAAGAATGCGGGAAAACTTGCCACTCGCATCTTTGGCGCTGTTGGGTCAGCAGGCGGGCATAAAGAGGCTGCCCGGGCAGAAGTCCCCTTGAAAAATCTGGCACCAGAAGATCAAGAGTTTACCTCTCTGACTCTCAAACGACTTACTACCCGTCATATGAAGTAGTTGGCAAAGCTAATGGCGAAGTAGTTGGTGTTAAAGAGAAAAATATTCCTTTCCTTTTAATGGGTGAAGAATGAACACACCTTCCACGCTTGCGATGATTCTGGCGGGCAGCCGGGTTGATGAATTGGACGTTCTTACCTGTTATCGCCCGAAATCAGCCGTGCCTTTTGGGGGATTCTGCCGGGTTATCGATTTTGCCCTGAGCAATTTGATGAATTCCGGTATTGAACGGATTGCCATTCTCAGCCAATATCGGAGTTTTTCCCTCATTAATCATATCGGTACCGGAGCGGCATGGGATATGATCGGCCGCAATCGCGGCATCTCAATCCTTCCCCCTTTCAAGGATATGGACAGCGCGGACTGGTATCTGGGGTCTGCTGATGCTGTTTACAAAAACCTTGATTTTGTCCGCTATCATCAGCCGGAAGAGATCCTGATCCTTTCAGGAGACCATATCTATAATATGGATTACCGGAAGATGATCGCTTATCACCACGAAAAGAAGGCGGATCTGACCCTCGGTCTTATTCAGGTGCCCTTGGATAAGGCCCACCGTTTCGGGGTGGCGGCACTCGATGATGAAGACGGGGAGCGGGGGGGGAGGGTACTTTCCTACTGGGAAAAACCAGTAGAACCTCAGTCCCGTTGGGCCTCACTCACGGTCTTGTGTTTCCGGCCCGAGGTCCTCTGTCGTGCCTTGGAGGAGAATCATGGTAAGAATTCCTATGAATTCGGGCGGGACATCATCCCTATGCTTATGGAGCAGAACTGCCGGGTTTATGGGTACAAACATCAGGGATATTGGGGGTATACCAGAACAATTGAAGAATACTGGCAGTCCAATATGGATCTCTTGGGTGAAAATCCAAAGATTGATATGGAAAAATGGGGGGTGCGAACCAACCTTGCCCATCGGGGTATCTGTGATGTTCAGCCCACTCTGGTCAGGGAAACGGCCACTGTCCAGAACAGTATGATCTATAATGGGTGTGTGATTGAGGGAGAGGTGCGGAATTCAATCCTCTTTCCTGGGGTGCGAGTGGAAAAGGGGGCGGTGGTGGACCAGTCTGTCCTCTTTTTTAATACTGTCATTGGCGAGAATTGTTCTCTGAACAAGGTCGTGGCCGATGTGAACAGTGTTTTTGGTGCGGGAGTCTCTGTCGGACCGAGGGTAGGAGAGGAGGACGCGCGGGTGACGGCCAAGGACGGCCTAATGCCGCGGCAACCTGGGATGTCGGGAGCGGTGACGGTGATCGGCTGGAATAATCAGATCCCTCCAGGGACGGTCATTGGCGAAGGAGCCACCATCGATCCCCATCTGCCTGCCGAGCAGTGGAAAGAGAAAGTGACGGCCGGAGAGGTGGTACGATGAATTGGAGACAAGACGCCTTGGTTTTGTTGTTGGCCGGCGGGGTTGGCAGTCGCTTGAATATCCTGGTTCAGAGCCGTGCCAAACCGGCCGTGCCCTTTGGCGGGCTGTACCGGATCATTGATTTCAGCCTCAGCAATGTCATGAACTCAGGGCTGACAAAGGTCGGGGTTTTGACCCAGTATAAGCCACTTTCTCTGATGAAACATATCGGTACGGGTGAGGCCTGGGATTTCACCGGTCGGAGCCGCGGGGTGAAGATCCTTCCTCCTCGCACCGGTTTTAAGGATTCTGACTGGTACAAGGGCACAGCGGATGCGGTGCGGCAGAATATTGATTTTCTGGAGGCAAATCCAGCCGATGAGGTGGTGCTGCTTTCCGGTGATCATATCTACCACATGGATTTCCATGCCATGCTTGAGTATCATCGTTATAAGAAGGCCGATGTGACCGTGGCTATGATGGTGGTTTCCAAGAGTGAAATTCATCAGTTTGGTGCCGGGGTTATCGATAGCGAGAATCGGATAATTGACTGGGAAGAAAAACCCAAAAATCCCCGGACCAATCTTGCCTCCATGGGTATTTATGTCTTTAATCGGCGTTATCTGCTGGATACTCTGGCAAGAAATCGCGATGATGTCGATTTCGGCATGCATATCCTGCCGTGGGCTATTGAGAATGATAATGTCTTCGCCTATCCCTTTTATGGGTATTGGCGAGATGTGGGTACGGTCCAAGCGTATTGGGAGGCCAATATGGATCTCCTGAAGCCGGAGAGTGGAATTTCGCCTGAGAAATGGGGGATACGAACCAATGTAGAGGCTGAAGAGCGGCGAGCTGACCGGGCACCGGCCCGTTACGGGTCCGAGGCTGTTGTCAAAGGCTCCATGATCTCCGCAGGTTGTACCGTCAAGGGAACGGTGATCAATTCAGTCCTGGCCCCCGGGGTGGTGGTTGAACATGGGGCCGTGGTCAAAAATTCCATTCTTTTTGCCGATTGCGTGGTGGATACTGGTGCTTCAGTTGATCTTGCTATTTTTGATAAACGGGTTCATGTGGGATCGGGCGCGGTGGTCGGTTCGGGGAGCAATCATCATATCCCTAATCGAAAGCAACCGACTCATCTCTATACCGGGATTACCCTGATTGGCAAAGAGGCCGTAGTCCCTGCGGGCCTGATAGTGGGACGCAATTGCATTATCAACTCTCATACCCATTATGATGCCTATTCGGGAAATGAAGTTCTGGACGGTGAGTCTGTGTAAAGGGCAGATGCTTTGTCTGGAACCGTAATTCTGAAAAATATTGCGTTTTCAATAAACTCAGGTATTATGCCACCTGTTTGAAAAATCTATTCTGCCCGCGTAGCTCAGGGGATAGAGCACAGGATTCCTAATCCTGGTGTCGCGCGTTCGATTCGCGCCGTGGGCACCAGTACAATTAAGGGGGTTATGTCGTTATGACTTAACCCCCTTTTCGTTCTGTTCTATACCGGTTCTATAAGCTCGAAAATCTGGATGCATGTTAAAATAAAGACATTCAGTCAGAGGTGGTTTCTGCTATTTCCCTCTAGTCTCCATCTCGGTAAGCGGGAGCAGGTGTTGTTAGCTGTGTATCTTAAGAGTTTTTTTGATTAATATTATAAGTAAGTTATAGTATATTCCTGCGAAATATTTTTGGACAATTTTCTCCTCCAACACAGTCTGACGGCCCTCTTTGTCATTAGTTTCCTGGCGGCAACCATTCTGCCGCTCGGCTCCGAATGGTTGTTGGTTACCCTGATCCTGCAGGCATACCCGATAGAAGAGGTGGTTGTGGTGGCAACCTTGGGAAACTTTCTGGGGGCTTGTACTACCTACTGTATTGGACTTTGGGGGTCTTCATTTCTGGCAACCAAGATCCTGCGTATTGATGAGGCCAGAGTCAACAAGACAGTTCTTCTCTACCGAAAATATGGTTGCTGGTCGCTTCTGCTCTCCTGGGTACCGATCATTGGCGATCCACTTTGCCTTGTAAGTGGCTCCTTACGTCTGAATTTTTTGTTATTCTCCTTGCTCACTTTCAGCGGTAAATTGGCAAGATATATTGTTGTTGCCACCGTCACTGTCGGCCATATGGTATAATCAAATCAGACAGAACTTGATAGTAATTATCTTTCTATGCCAGGCGCCACATTCACCATTTCGCAGCTGTCGGCTTTTATTGCGTCCAGCACTGTCGTTCCTCTGAGGAAAATCGATTTGAAAAGCGGGTCTGCTGACTGGAACTTGCCCTGTGGGTCATGGGTGAAAAATACCCACCTCAGAGAAGGTGGGATCTTGATGCAGATGGCGTTGAGGCCCTGCATAATAGTTGGCAAATACAGATATCCAGGGTTGCATCACAAAGATGGATGGTGTGACTTGTTCCCGAATAATCTGTGTGAAAAGTAAATAGTTATTGCCATTAGTGGAATCTACGAAATAATGAACGAAGAGACATTTATAAAAGGCAAAGATGCCGCATTGGAATCATCTATTGAAACCATGCAGCGACAACTTGTTGATTTAGGCTTTGATATTGAAGAAGCCTCCTGGTTAAATCCGGTACCAAACGTTTACTCTGTACATATCCGCGATAAAGACTGTGGACTCATGTATACCAATGGGAAAGGTACCACAAAAAAATCTTGTCTGGCGAGTGCGCTGGGTGAATATTTTGAACGTTTAAGTTGCAATTACTTTTTTGCTGATTTCTACCTTGGCGAAGATTTTTCCCAAGGTGAATTTGTTCATTATCCAGATGAACGTTGGTTTCAGAGCGATAACAACAAGATTCCCCTGGCCCTGCTGGATGAAAAACTCCGGCACTACTATGACCCGGAAAACGAGTTCAGTGCCTCGACCATATTCGACACCAACTCAGGCACAGGTGAACGTGGCATATGTGCCTGCCCTTATCAACGCCAGCGTGACAATGAGACGATCTGGTTTCCGGTCAACATTATCGACAACCTGTATGTAAGCAACGGGATGGCTGCGGGCAATACAGCCTACGAGGCTCGCGTTCAAAGTCTGTCAGAAGTGTTTGAGCGTTACATTAAAAATAAAATTATCAGCGAAGGCATTTGCCTGCCTGAAGTACCTGACGATGTACTTGCCCGCTTTCCAAAAATAACAGAATCCTTGAACAGTCTGCGGCAACATGGTTATCACCTTCGTATTGCCGATGCGTCACTGGGTGGGCGTTACCCTGTAATGAGCGTTACGCTCATCAATCCTGGTAATGCCACTGTATTTTCTTCATTCGGGGCGCATCCAAATTTTGAAGTGGCATTGGAGCGAACGGTAACGGAATTGCTACAGGGGAGGGGGCTCAATCAACTCGACGTTTTTCAGCCTCCCAGTTTTAATCTCGAGGAAGTTGCCGACCACCATAATCTTGAAACACATTTTATCGATTCCAGCGGTGTGATGGCATACGATTTCTTTAAAAATAAAGCGGATTATGAATTTTCTGACTGGGATTTTGATGCAAACAACGAAGATGAATTCAGCTTTTTATGTGATGTGATTCATGAGATGGGCTTTGATATCTATATCTCAGATTTCACCCATCTTAATGTTTATGCCTGCCGAATCATTGTCCCCGGCATGTCTGACATTTATCCGGTCGACGATCTGATCTGGAATAATAAAAACGAAGGAGCCTTGTTTCGAAAAGAAATTCTCTCCTTGAAAAATCTTGATCACGCCCAATGGCAGTCTCTTCTCGATCGCCTCGATGAAGGAGGGTATAACGATCTTCAAGGTGTTGCTGAATTTATTGGCTTGGCCCCTGACCCTGATTCCACCTGGGCCGCTTTACGTATTGGCGAGTTAAAAGCCATGTTGTGTCTTGCACTTAAAAACAGTGAAGCCATCGACTGGGTGAACTGGTGCCTGCATATTGACCAGCTTGATGACAAGGCCGCACGCTATTATCAGTGCCTGCGGGTGCTGTTGGAACTGAGAGACGATGCAACAAGACAACTTGCTGACTATGTCGACAGTTTTCAGCTTATGTATGGTGGAAGTACTCTGCAAACCTGTAGGGATATTATCGAAGCAAAAGAACTCTTTTACGGTTTGCACAGCCCGGGTTTGAGTCTTGAGGGTTTTAATACACATAAAAAACTTCTGCAGGGCTATCAAAAACTACACCTTGCCAAGCTGAAGAACTGGAAGCAATAATGAAAGCAGAACAATAAAAAAAGCACTTACCGGAATGTCCGATAAGTGCTTTTTTTGTTTTATTGGTGCGCCCGGAGGGATTCGAACCCCCGACTCCCGGATTCGAAGTCCGGTGCTCTATCCAGCTGAGCTACGAGCGCCTGTTGTGAGCAGGTATGCATTGAATCTAAATCAGTAAATTAAATAATCATCTACCATGATTTTGTCATTGTTTGTATAAATAAATGATGGCATGCAAGAAGATATCAGCCTCAACCTCCACAGGTTATCCTGATTGTTTCTGCCTTTTCGCTGATCCCTTTTTTCAGGACTTCATGATTGTAGGCCGCAATCACGTCCCGACGCTTGAGCATGCCGACCACCCATTTATTATTCAGATCTTCAACAACCGGGATCTCTTCAATACCTTTAATGTCAAAGAGCTGCATGGCCGTATAGAGCGTGTCATCGGGTGTGAGCATGATCACGTCCCTGCTGCATATTCCACCCACCAGGTAACAGACCCGTTCTTCTTCGGCCTTGTGCAGAATATTTTTCACATCCTGCATGGAGATAATTCCGGTCATTTTCCCTGAGTCATCAACAACTGGAAAGTAAAATCCTCCTTTGGCCATGCGGAATATCTCCAGCAGGTGATTGATGTTGGCTTTTTCACTGATAAAATCGACCTCCTCGGTGATGGCTTTGCCCACACGGATTGATTTCATGATCGCTGTTTCGCGTCCCTCGTGGATGTCAATACCTTCGCGGGTGAAATCAACCGTGTCGATGGAGTCTTTATTAAATTTTTTGGCGACAATTGTAGCGATAATGGAGGTGAGCATGATCGGCACGATGATCATGTAGTTGCCGGTCATCTCGAAGAGCAGGAAAATGGCGGTCATGGGTGCGTGGGTGGATGCGGCCAGAAATGTGCCAATACCTACGGTGGCGTAAGCGCCCGGGTCAGCCGTCATGGTGGGAAACAGCATATTGGCCACGTGGCCGAAGGCGCCGCCAATCATCGCCCCGATAAACAAGGCAGGGGCAAAGACCCCGCCCGCCCCACCTGAGCCAAGGGTGACGGCGGTGGCTATAATCTTGAAGAAAATGAGGGCTAGGAGTAGGAAGAGTGTCCCGTTGCCATTCATAACTGACTCGATAAAATAATAACCGCTGCCCATGATTTGAGGATAGACCATGCCTATGCATCCTATAATAAAGGCCCCGGTCAGCGGTTTGAGCTGGGGATGGATGGGCAGAAGCCGGTATTTGTCACGAATATAGTAAAAAATCCGGATATGAAAGACGGCGATCAGGCCGGTGACGACGGCCATGATGGTGTAGAATGGCAGCTCAACAAAGGGGTTGATCAGGTGGTAAGCTGGTATGGAAAAAAGCGGGTTTTCGCCATACCAGGCCCGGGTGACCACTGTGGATATGGCTGAGGCAATCACCAGAGCGGAAAAAGATGAGATCTCAAAGGTGCCCAGCAGGACAATTTCTGAGGCAAAAAAGATGCCGGCCAAGGGAGCGTTGAAGATACCGGCAATACCTCCGGCGCAACCAGCGGCAATATAGACCTTCATGCGGGCGCCGGAAACTTTGGAAAATTGACCAATCTGTGAGCCGATGGCTCCACCGATCGAGGCAATGGGTCCTTCGACGCCGGCTGAGTTTCCTGTGCCGATGGTCAGGGCGGTGGATATGAGCTTGAGAAAGATGGTCCTTCCCTTGATATATCCGCCTTCCAGGTTCACTTTGCGCAGGAATTTTGTGAAACCGTAGCCGTTCACCTCTTTAGGGTAGAGGAGGGATAGCGGAATCAGCAGGACCATACCGGTCATGGGGAGCAGGGGCAGGAGCAGCAGGTGCCATCCCCCCTGGTGGATGCCAAGCAACTCTTTCCCGCCTTCAAGGAAAAATTTCTCCATTCCTTCGACCACGGTTCGAAAGACAATAATGCTTATCCCGGCCATAAGACCTATAAAGGTGGCAATGACCATCATCCGGACATTCTCGCCGGGGACAAATTTTTGCAGGGAGATCTTCATCGTTTATCCGGCACACTGCAGCCGGCAGCCTTGGCCTGCTTCAGGAAAAAATCATCAGTCATGCCGGCAATATAGTCACGGGCCATGGTGGCTGGGGTTTGATTGCCCAGGGTGGAGTCTGTCATGGCGATCAGAAGGTCAGGGGGTGGCGAGATATCTGCACCGTTCTTTTCCAGGCAGCCCAGGCAGGACTCAAAGAGGGTCTCATAGCATTTTTGTATAAGGGGCATACTGCTTTTTGTCTGGGGGTGGAGGTAAATATGGGCGTAGTTGAATTCCTTGAGCTCTTTCAGGGCGTAGGCGATTGACTCGCTGAATCCGATGTGGTTGTCTGAGCTGTTGTGCTCGGAGCCCGGAGCTGCCACATGACTGTTGCAAATCAAATCTGTAACCAGGGTGTAGACAATGGAGCCGTTGCCATCTCCTAAAAGGGTGCGACAAGACTCAGGTATATCCGCACGTTTGATCAGACCCAGGATAATGGCATCTTCTATATCTCGACCAATATAGGCGATGGTGTCTGCCATGCGGACCACGCATCCTTCCAAGGTGGACGGCTGCAGATTTATAGAGGGGTCTTCCTGCTTGGCGGCCATCTTCCGGTCAAAATCAATGAACGACTCTATGGGTAGCGGACTCAGGTGGTGCGCGTGCAGTTCGCCATCATGACAGAGGATGCCATCCAGGGTCTGCAGGCTGAGATTCCAGCCTTTCCCTTTGCGTTCCAGCTGATCGAGAAAACGTATCGATTGGATATTGTGCTGAAACGGAGGGAGGCCATGTTTTTTGCAGAGTGCGGCCAGGAAATGTTCGCCATCGTGACCAAAAGGGGGGTGGCCTATATCGTGCCCCAGGGAAATGGCCTCAATGAGGTCCTCATTGAGATGGAGAAAGCGGCCGATGGTTCTGGCAATGCGGGAGACCAGCTGCACATGCAGGACCCGGTGGGTGATGTGGTCGTTGGCAATCAGACAGAATACCTGGGTTTTGTCGATGTAGCGGGTGTATGCCCGAGAATGGAGGATACGGTCGGCATCAAGGGCATAGGCCTGACGATGACCTCTTCTTATCTCAGTCGTTCTTCTTTGGGCATGAACACTCAGGCTGGCGGCAGGAGAAAGACGCCGTTGTTCTTCCTGATTGAGGTCGTCAAGAATGGCAAAAAGGACTGCATGTGGGTCTGACTCTGACATAAGAAATTTTTTTGGGGATGGACACAGCCGGAGAAAAATAGAAAAATTTTTACCAAACTTTTGACTATATCATGTTTCCGTAAAAAATACAGTATGACATGTCGTTATTTATGCTTGTTGGTAATTAAGCAGGAGTGAGCTATTGTTGAGTCCTTGTATTAATTGAACCCCTGCCATTTCATGATATCTTGTGGCAATAGGGGAGAACATAGACTGCATTAGCTTCACCCTTTTTATGCTCAAAAGATGGCTGTAGCTATTGTCTACGCAGAAAATGGCTCTTCGCTGTGTTTTCGCTCCCATCTTGATAGCTGAGGTGTTTTACTAATTGTGCAGGATTTAACTATAATGCAATGCCTGCTTGATGGCTATTCCGATCTGCTCCATTGTATATGGTTTTTTGATAAATTGAATAATTCCGAGATCATGAATTTTTTTCACTTCGTTATCTTCTGAGAAGCCACTTGCGATAATAGCTTTTTGGGAGGGGTTTATTGTAAGTATCTGCTCGTAGGTCTGGCGTCCATTTATGCCTGGTTCCATAATCATATCGAGGATAACCAAGTCCGCTTTGTTCTGCTGAAGGTAAGCAACAGCCTCTTCGCCACTGGCGACTGCGTACGTTGTATAGTTCAGATTGCTCAGTAAATTACAGGCAATAGTCCTTTGGTCTTGCTGGTCATCAACAATCAAAATGGTCTCGCCATTCCCTCTGAACGCGTTGATAGAAATTCCGGCACTATCACCCTCAATCTCTTGCCTGGTGGCAGGAAAAAAGAGTTCAAAGAGTGTTCCATTTTCATTACTTTGTACATTCACATAACCGTTGTGATCATGAATGGTGTTCCAGACAATTGTCAGGCCAAGCCCTGTACCGCTTCTGCCCATTACTTTTTTTGAATAAAAGGGTTCGAAGATTTTATTCAACGACTGTTCCGGAATACCGGGTCCATTGTCAAAAATGCTGAGGACAGCATAGTCTCCGGCATTGATACGCTCATATTCTTGCACAGGTGTCTCAATATGTCTGTTGCAGGTGGAAAGAACAATAGTACCATTCTTTTTGATGGCTTCCAGAGCGTTATTGATAAGGTTCATCAATACTTTACTGATATGGATTTCTGAACACTTGATATTGAAAAGGTCGTCGGCAAGTTTCGTTTTAATGATAACTTCTTTATACAGGGAGGTGATTGCCTGGTGTTCAATTGAAGCCAGATGATTTTGGATGAGTCTGTTCAGACAACAGGTTTTTGTTGGCGCTGATGCACCACGGGCCACTAAGAGTAAATCAGAAACTACTGCTGCGGCACGTTTACCTGTATCGCGAATAAACTCGATAGCTTCACGGTGTTTTTCCGTTTTGTCCATCTGCATTAATATTATTTCTGGGAAGGTGACAATTCCGGATAGGATATTGTTGAGATCATGGGCAATGGAACCGGCCATCAGGCCCAGTGTTTCCATTTTGTTTGTTATTGCTAGTTTTTCCAGAAGTTTTATTTTTTCCTGTTCGGCTGCGACCCTTGTCGATATATCTCTTATGGCACAGACCCTGACTGTTCTGTCGTGATATTCCATATATCTACTGTTGGTTTCAATGGGAAAAATTGTTCCGTTTTTCTTTAACCCTACTGACTCATGGAAACCTACTTCGCCATTTTTTATTCGTGTGTTGATAGCGGTAACCGCCTGCGGAATAAATATCTTCTCCAGTATATTGACACCGAGCAGCTCTTCACTTTTATATCCAAAGATGTTGAGAAATTGTTGATTGGATTCAAGTAGAATACCTTGGTCATGAATGACAATCCCTTCCCAGGAGGCGTCTGCCAGGATCTTGAAACGTTCTTCACTAGCCCTGAGGGACTTTTCTAATTGTTGATGTTCAGTTGCTTTTTCTATGGTTTTAAGAAGCAGATCGGAATCGATGGGTTTTTTCAGGTAATCGTATACTCCTTTTCTCATGGCCTGAATTGCTGTTTCCATGGAACCGTTGCCGGTCAGCATGATCGTGACTAAAAAACGATTATTCTCTTGTACCGAATCAATGATATTGTAGCCATACATGTCCGGGAGTTCAAGATCAAGAAGGGCAACGTCAAAAACATGGTTGTTCAGCAAGTCTACAGCTTCACGGCCACAGGTAGCAATGGTGACCTGATATCCGTAGAATGCAAGGATCTGCTTGAGCGTTTCACCAAAACGAATTTCATCATCGACCAGAAGAATGTGTTGAGAGTGATTCATTGATAACCCTTTTTGTGGATGTCAGATGAACTTGCCGCAACTGTTAAGAAAATCCGTTAATAGGCAGAAAAATCGTAAATGAGGTTCCTTGGCCTTTGCTACTGCTCCAAGTGATAGTCCCGTTGAGTTGTGTAACCATATTTTGGACAATGGAAAGCCCCAAACCACAGCTTTCTGTTTCTTTGGTGCTGATAAAGGGATCAAAAAGATTGGCGGAGACTTCATCAGCAATGCCTGGACCATCATCACGGATAGTTATTTCCATACCGCGTACGTTCGGTAGTTTTTTGTCAGAAACTATTTTTGTGTTGACTAAATCTTTTCTGTGGGCCTCTAAGTAAATATTCCCACCTTCCTGAAGTGCTTCCGCAGCATTTTTGATAAGATTGATTATGATCTGCTTGATATCGTCGGCTGAGGCCGTAATAGGCGGAAGATCGGGGTCCGGGATAAAGTGAATCTTGGTCTTTGTCGTATACAAAATGGATTTGGAGAGAATTTTACTTAAGTCAGTTAATAATGAGTTAAGGTCAACCTGTTCACGTTCTTTTTTTTGGGAAGGAGAAAAATTGTTTAATTGTTGAACAATGTTTGAGATGCGATTGATTTCGTCGTTAAGGATTTTCAAATCTTTTTTGAGTGTTGATGAGTGGGTAAACTTCAGTTCGAATAATTTAAAATAATTTTTAATAATGGCCAGAGGATTATTGACTTCGTGGGCTATTTTGGCAGCAGTTATGGCAGTCGCTGCCAACCGTTCTTCCTGGATTTTTTGTGCCTGTTTCTCTCTGGTTTCATGAAGGTGAACGGAGAGCGCGGTCTGATTTGCCATAAGGCGCAAGAGTCTGGCGTCACCCTTGAGTTCGGATTCCTTCAGACCAAGAACAATCACTCCCACTGAGATATCCCCTGCTGCCATGGGAATATACACCATTCCGCTTTCACCGATCAAGTCAAGGAGCTGGGAGTCCGCCAGGCTGAGCTCGTCGGTGGGTGTCAGCTCGTGGGTGTTTATGATTCTCTGTTCGATCATTGACTTGGCAAGGAGACTGCCGGCCTCATTTGGCAGCACCATATCCTGGGCTAATTCCTGAAAGCGGTTTTGCGAAGACGTACAGCCAGAAAGAGTGTTATTATCAACGTCATGGAGAAAAAAGAGGATAGTGTCAATCTCTAACAGGATATTCAGAGACTGTTCGGTAGTCCTCAAAATAGAATTTCTGTCCTTGGCTTGAATCAAATCTTCCAGGAAACTGGTCAACAAGGAGCTGTCCTGTACCCTGTTGATAAGATGCAGAGAGTATGTGTCAATGGGTTCTGTTGATGCGTCCTCAGAGCATGTCGGCGTTTTTATTCGTAGTTCTAGGCTAGTGGCGATATTTTCAATTTCTTCTTGAGCGCCTGAAATAATGGCATTCAGCTGCTCACTATCGAGTCCCAATACGTCGTGACCTATAGCGAATGCAGAAGATTGGTTCTCGTTATTCAGCTTGCTGAATTTGTGTGCAAGGTAGGTTATTTTGACCAGAGGAAAACCATTTTTGATCCGATCAAGTGGCTCATGATGATAAAGGACAGCATCAGCCATGAATGAGTTCAGCTTCCAATGTCTGATTAACCAGGCCCCTGCCTCACAGTGAGTGATACCGATTTGTTGTCTTTCTGCATCACATTCATCTGTCTGACTTTCAAGTAAAGGCAAAATGGTTTTATATTCTTGCGGGAAGTTTAGCCACAGCAGTAATTTCCCCAGATTGTGAAGCAGGCCGGCCACATAGGCCTCTTCCACATTGATATACTTTGTCTGCTCAGCAATTCTTCTGGAAAATATGGCACAGGAAAAAGAGTTCCACCAGAAACGATCTATGGGAAATGCGCCGTTTTTTTTCACACCATTAAAGACATGGTGGATGGAAGCGGTTATGGCGATGTTTTTTATGACATTAATCCCCAGATACAGAACAGCTCGTTCAAGACTGGTGAGTTTGTTTTCCAAACTGAAGTATGCGGAATTGACAAGTCGTAACGTTTTGGCGCTGATGGATGGATCTTGAGCTATGATTTTGACAAGTTTTTTGACGTCGTAATCTTTTTGTTGATCAATTTCAACCACTTGAAGAAGTATCTGAGGTAAGGACGGAAGGTTTCTTGAGTCCTGAAGGCGGGCAAAAAGATGGGTGTTATTGGTCATGGTGAAAGATCTATGAGGTTGCAAATCATTGGATAACAAGTTTAATTCTTGTTTGTCTTGCATACGTAGATTAAATTACTATACGATAATTGGAGGTATAGTCAAATGTAATATTACGGTTAAATGAAATAACTGTCTGTTCTTTTGAAGATATTTTCTGGATGAGATGGATTTCTGATAAGGAAATGTGTGTGGTGCTTTTTATGAATAAAAGCTGAAACGATTAGTCTTGATTTAGGGATAACTGATGAAGATCATAATTGAATATTGTACAAAGTGAAACTATCAACCTCGAGCTTCCAGGTTGGAAGAGGAATTGAAGAAGTTGTCAGGCGTTGAGGTGGAGTTGATTCCCTCAACAGGTGGTGTCTTTGAGGTCACTGTTGAGGGAAAGAAGATATTTTCCAAGAAGGAGATGAAGCGTTTTCCTGAAGAGGGAGAAATCGCCGGGTTGTTGGGATAGGGGGTCGGGAGAGCCAGAGGCCAATTAGTCTCCTGTCGTCCCCTGAAGAAGACAACTTGAAACACAGGCGTCACAATTACTACGTTTCTTGCCCCGTTTACAGTAGTCGGCAAAACCCTGAAGCAGTTCGTTACCGCCGCGGGGGCAGATCTTCAGAAATTCGATGAAGGAGATCATGTGGGAGATGACCTCCGGCGGGGCGGCATGCTCTACCCTGCAGGCGCCTTCTTCCGCCACACTGCGGTCGACGGCCAGAACCTCAATAAAGAACTGTTTCAGGGCATCATGGCGGAAAATGACACTTTCTGCCGCCTTTTCCCCTTTTGTGGTCATAGTGATGGCCTCGTAGGGGGCGTAATTGATGAGCTCTCTCTTGGCCAGGGCCCGTAGCGCTTCGGTGACCGATGCCCGACTGACCTGTAGACGAGCGGCGATTTCTTTACTTCTGGCCACATCTTTATCTTGAACGATATGGTAAATTGCCTCCAGATAATCTTCGAGGCTGGCGCTGAGACTATTTTTTTTTGGCATGGTAGGCCTATTGTGGCGATTTCGGACTGTAGAAAAAAGAGGAATAAGACCTTACCGCTTCAGAATAACGTTGTTTGTGAAGTGAGTCAAGGCAGGATAAGAATTATGGGTATATGTTTGGAAGAAAAGAATGCTGTGTGAACTGAAGGTTGAAAACCTGGCCCTGATTGAATCGCTGCATCTTTATTTTGATCAGGATGAAGGGAATGGTTTGGTGGTGATGACCGGTGAGACCGGAGCCGGGAAGTCCATCATGCTGCGGGCTATTCATCTTCTCATGGGTGGCCGGGCGCAGTCTGACTGGATTAGGAACGGTGCACAGCAGTGTGTGGTGGAGGCACTTTTTGTTGTCAACGCCAAACATCATGAATTGCTGCAGGCCCTGCAGGAATCAGGGTTTGGCGATGACTCCACGGTGATTCTCAAGAGGGTGATCACCAGTGGCGGCAAGAGCAGGCTCTATGTGAATGGTTCCCTGGCAACGGTGAAGACGGTCTCCATGCTGGCAGCCAATCTGCTCAGCATTGCCAGCCAGCATGATCATCAGCAGCTGTTGCAACCGGGACTTCATCTTGACTTTCTTGATGCCCTTGGCGAACATTGGGAGGCGCGGGCCCAGGTTTCCCAGGTTTTTTCACAGTGGCAACAGAAGAGAGATGAGCTTACTCAGCTCCGTCAACAGGAGCGGGATAAGGAGCAACGGCGGGATTTCCTCCAGTATCAGCTGGAAGAGATCCGCCAGATTGGCCCGGTGCTGGGTGAAGATGAGGAGCTGGCGGCCGAGAGAAAACGGCTCAAGAATGCGGATACCCTGATCATGCTCAGTCAGAAGGCGTATCGTTTTCTTTCCTCCACCTTAGTGGACGGGATGTTTGAGGTGCGGCGGGACATGGAGCAGGTGGTTCAACTGGACCCGGAAGCGGAAGGTCTGGCGGCCGAGCTGACTGCCTACAGCTATCAGGCAGAGGATCTCGTCAGTCAGCTGCGCAATTATAAGGACTCGCTTGTACATAATCCTTCCCGTCTTGAACAGGTGAATGAGCGGATCAACAACCTTCAGCATCTGAAACGTAAATATGGTGAGACCCTGCAGGCGGTTCTCGACTATGCCGCTTCAGCGGAAGATGAACTTCTGCTCATTGACAATATGGATAAGAATATGAGCGAGCTGGAAGCGGTTGTCTCCACTCTCGAAGATGAGACCTTGCGCCAGGTGTCCGTCCTTTCTGACGGGCGTCGTCAGACAGCAGAGCATTTGACCATGGCTATGGCAGCGGAACTGGATTCTCTTGCCTTCAACCGTTCCGGCTTTGAGGTTCGTTTTCAGGAACAGGAACAGGGGATGGATATGGTACGAAGCAATGGCTGGGATCGGGTGGAATTCTTCTTCTCGGCCAACCTAGGGGAACCGGCCAGACCCCTCGCCAAGGTGGCATCCGGCGGTGAACTCTCTCGTCTGATGCTGGCCCTCAAATGTCTACTGGCAAGGAAAGATATGGTGGAGACCGTCATCTTTGACGAGGTGGACGCCGGTATTGGCGGTGAGGCGGCTGAGGCGGTGGCCCGTAAGATTCAGGAGCTGGCCACTCATCATCAGGTCTTCTGTGTCACCCATCTGCCCCAGATTGCCGCCAGGGGAACCTCTCATTTCCGGGTGGCCAAGCAGATGGAGCAGGAGCGTACCCTTTCTTCTTTTACCCTGCTTGCCCCTGAACAGAGGGTGGATGAACTGGCGCGGATGCTGGCGGGTGATTCGGTTTCGGCCCAGACCCGTGCCTGGGCCCTGGAGCTGTTGGCTAAAGGTGGCCAGGGGCAGAAGGAAAAAGAGCAGCAGGAAAAGGAGAATCAGTGCCCCAGATAACGGCCCTGGCCCTTTTTTCAGGCGGTCTTGACTCTATCCTTGCCTGCCGGCTGGTAGCGGTGCAGGGAGTCAGGGTCGTGGCCGTCAAATTTGTAACCCCTTTTTTTGATTATGAGCTCCTGGCTTCACGTGATGCCTACCAGGAGGAGGTCTTTAAAAAGTATGGGATTGAGGTGCTCATTGAGGATCTCAGCGATGGCTATCTTGATCTGCTTCATAATCCCCAACATGGATTTGGCAAGAATTTCAATCCCTGCATAGACTGCAAAATCCTCATGCTTACCCGGGCCAAAGCGATGATGGCATCTCTTGGTGCCTCATTTCTGGTCACCGGTGAGGTGCTGGGGCAGCGGCCCATGTCTCAACGTCGTGATACCCTGCGGGTGATTGAACGTGATTCCGGTGCTCAGCGTTATCTGTTGCGGCCCCTTTCTGCCAGACTGCTCCCGGAAACAGAAGCGGAAGCACAAGGCTGGATTGATCGGAGCAAGTTGCTGAATATGAGCGGACGTGGCCGCTCCCGTCAGATTGCCTTGGCCAGAGAGTTTGGTATTGTTGATTTCCCCTCCCCGGCCGGTGGCTGTATCCTGGCCGATCCTATTCTCAGCCGCCGGATTGCCCGGATTTATCAAGGAAATTTTATTGTCAGGGCCGAAGATATTACGGTGCCGGATATCTGTCTACTGTTGTTGGGCAGGCAGTTTCTGCTTCCCGGTGGCGGTTGGTTGATCCTTGGCCGCAATGAACAGGAAAACGCGCGCTTATTGACCATGGCTCAGGAAGAGGATGCAATACTTTCCATGCCGGTACGGCCCGGGCCTTCTGCTATTCTCAGGCGGGCGGCGATCTGCTATGAAAACGACATTCAGTTGCAGGAGGCATTACAATTGGCGGCATCATTGGTGGTGCGCTTCGGCAAGAAAATAAAAGATGGGCCTCCGCAGGGAGATGTGCAAATTTCTGTGGGAAAAGAAACGCAGACCTTGACTCTTCTGCCCCTTGCTGACAAAATATTTAAAGAGTGGGCGCTCGAAAAGGTCGAAAGTTGACAGGTGAGAGAGTAGGGCTGTTGCCGTGTCTGCTGCCGAGCTGAAGAGTTCCTGAAGAAAAAAATCATGGATACAATTACCTTATTGGGTATTGCCGTGGCCCTGGCCATGGATGCCTTTGCGGTTGCCTTGGCCACCGGACTTGCTTTATCGGTCATGAATGGCCGGCATCTGTTTCGCCTTAGTTTCCATTTTGGTCTGTTTCAGGCATTAATGCCGGTGATCGGCTGGATGGCGGGGATGACCATTCAGGCATGGATTGCCGCCTACGCTCACTGGGTTGCCTTTTTCCTCCTCGCCTTTGTCGGTCTTAAGATGATCTATGAGGCCTTTGCCGATCATGATGAAGACGCACTGGTCCGTGATCCCACCCGCGGCTGGTCTCTGATCATGCTGTCGGTGGCCACTAGTATTGATGCCCTGGCAGTTGGCCTGACCCTGGCCATGCTCAATGTCAGTGTCTGGGTGCCCTCGCTGGTGATCGGGGTTACGGCTGGCGTGTTGACGGTTGTGGGGATGTTGTTGGGGCGGCGCATCAGCGGGATCTGGGGCCAGCGGGTGGAGATTTTGGGCGGTCTGGTGTTGTGCAGCATCGGGGGGAAGATCCTGCTTGAACATACACTGTTGCAGTAACTCCAATCGCTGCAAGCTGGAACAGCGAAGCATGAACGTAATATCTGTTTGCCAGGGACTAGCGGCCACAATGTTGCTCGACATGTTAATAGATAGTGACTTAGGTAAGTTATATAGAATCTAATGTGGGAAAAAACAAACAAACAATGAAAAATTTAGTGCTGATTCTTTTAGTAATTTTTTTCAGTCAGACACTTTATGCTGCTGAGCAAGCAGCTGAATCCTCCAGTGTGCTACCAGCTGTCCCTCAGATTATTGGTGGCTATGAAGCCTCCAGCGGAGATTGGCCATGGATGACGGCAATTTTATACGCCGGTGAACCTGATTTGTATTATGCCCAATACTGTGGGGGGGTACTGATTGCCTCCAATTGGGTGCTGACTGCCGGTCATTGTGTTGAAGGGAAGTCGGCCAGCGACATTCAGGTTGCGGTTGGCGTCAATGACCTGACCAACTGGAGTGGGACGAGGATTGCGGTGAAAAGGATTGTCAAACATCCTGCCTATGTGAGTTTTGCTGCCAATGATATCGCCCTGCTTGAATTGAATAGTACGTCAGCCCAGCAACCTATCACCATCTTCTCCGGTGCTTCGGTGCAGGGGATTGATTCGCAACTTCTGGGCCAGATGACCACCCTTGTCGGTTGGGGGCTCGCTGATACGACGACAAGCTTGTATTATCCCAGCAGGTTGCAACAGGTTAATCTACCCGTAATTGCAGACTGGTATTGTAATAGTGGATATTGGGTCATATTGTCAGGCTCACAGCTTTGTTCTGGATATCCGGTGGCTAAGGATGCCTGCTCTGGCGATAGCGGCGGTCCCATGATGCTCAAGGTCGATGGGCAATGGGTGCATGTGGGCCTTGTTTCCTATGGTGCGGATTGTCAGGCAGAAAATGGCTATTATGGGGTTTATACCCGCAGTTCGGCATTTGTAGATTTTATCAAGCAGTATGTGCCTGAGGCCAAGTTTACGGCAGCAGCAACTTCCAAATCTCTGCCTTGGCTCATGCTGTTGCTGCATAAAAATTGATGGGTCTCTTTGTCCCACAGCGATATGAGGGGAATATGAAAGTCATTGCTCTTGGTCTGCTCCTGTTGTTGAATATCTCTGTGCCAAGCTGGGCCGCTCCCACCATCCCTGGCTCTCACGGCATTAGTCCATCCCTGGCCGTCGCCGTTCCCGCCAGCCCTGGTTCCGACGGCATTAGTCCATCTTTGGTCGTCGCCGTTCCCACCACTTTTCGAATTTATTATATCAACGACTTTCATGGCTTTGCCAATCCTACGCAACTTTCAGGGGGAAAAGGTCAACAGGGAGGTATCGCCTGGCTGGCTTCCCGTTTGAAACGACTCAGAACTGAACAGCCGGGTCTCTTTCTGGCAGCAGGAGATATGATCCAAGGGGATACCTGGACAAATTTTTCACAGGGCTATTCCACTATTGCCCTGTTGAATCAGTTGCATCTTGATGCCATGGTGACTGGCAATCATGAATATGATTTTGGCCAGGATGTGCTTAAAAAGCGGATCAGTGAGGCCAGTTTTCCTGTTCTGGCCGCCAATGTACAAGGCTTGCCTGGGGTGCATCCTCACGCTTCTTTCAACCTTCCGGCTGGGAAGGTGACCGTCATTGGTCTGGTGACCGATGACGTTCCTCAGAGCTCTCATCCCCGAAATACCCAGGGATTGAGTTTTTCCCCACCATTGCAGGTCGCGCGGGAGCAGCTGACTGCCATGAAAAAGAATACCGGTTTGTTCGTGTTGTTGACCCATATCGGTTATGAACAGGATCTGGCGCTGGCGAAAAATCTCTGTCAAGGGCCGGATGCCCTTGATGTGCCGATCCTGATAGTGGGCGGCCATTCTCATACCGAGGTGAAAACGCCGGTACGGATCGGAAATTGTGCAGTGGTGGTGCAGGCAGGAGACCACGGCAGATTCCTGGGCGTGGTCGATATGACCGTTGAACAGGGACAACTGGTAGCGGTCGAAGGCCGACTTGATGAGATAGTTCCTGCACCTGGGGGGGATGATCCGGAAATAGCGGCGCTGGTGAAGCGATATAATGCCCAGGTTGATATCATCTTGAATCAGAAAGGTGGGGAAACCAACGTTGACCTGATTCAGAAAGGGGTGCGTCAACAGGAGACTAATCTGGGGAATCTGGTGGCCGATATCGTCCGCAGTACCACGGGAGCGCAGGCGGCCCTGGTCAACGGGGGCAGTTTGCGTACCGGCCTGAATAAGGGGGAGATTACTTTTCGTCAGATCTATGCCGCCCTTCCTTTCAATAGTTATCTGGTGGCAGTAAAGATGAGCGGCAATCTCCTGCTGGAGACTCTGGAACATGGGGTCTCAGGGGTGGAGCGGGGAGAGGGGCGTTTCCCTCAGGTATCCGGAATGACTTTTGTTTTTGATCGCCGCCTGCCGGTGGGGCAGCGGATTGTGTCAGCCACGGTCGGCGGCCATCCCATTGATCCGCAGCAGGAATATAGCGTGGCCACCCTTGATTTTATAGCAGCCGGAGGTGATGGTTACACAGCCTTTGGGCAGGCTATCAGAAGTGGTGGCGATTTTGTCGAAATTGGTGGGGCCATGCGCAGCAGTAGGCTGGTGTATAATGATCCCGGCGGGTTCCTGCGGGATGTGGTCCTCGATGTCCTGGCCAAGGACTCACCCGTGGCACCTGTTGTTGAGGGCCGGATTGTCGAGGAAAAATAATTATCTTGCCCCCTGAATGAAATGGTTTATTTTAGCAACGATACTTGTCTTAAGGAGAAAAAGATGAAACGACGTCTCATCCTGTGGATATTGTTTATAGCTATGGTCCCACTGCTTTCCGGGTGTGGCGGCGGTGGAGCTGAAGTGCGCAGCGAGGTGACGAGTGTAACCACGGGACAACAGCTTATGGATCTGAAAAAGGCCTTGGATATGGGTGCGATGACCAGGGATGAATATGACCGGGAGCGAGAAAAGATCCTGAATAAGGATTGATCGGCTCCTCACTGTGCTGGATAGACCTCTTGTAAGAGTCCTTTCCGCACGAGGAATGCACTTGATGGATTTTCCCTTTTCAAGTTATTCACAGTGACTTGGGTAAGAAAGGCGCTGACAGGCGAGTGGATAATGGTACGAAAAGACAACACCTATCTGAATACCCGCATCGATAAGGACATTGCAACCCCGGACAAGCCAAAACAAGAGGAGGCTCTTCCCCTTGGCACTGAACGGATTCTCGTTGTTGATGACGAGCCCTTGCTGGTTCAAATAACGAAGAGGCTCCTGGAAGATTATGGCTATGAGGTCATGGGGATAACAGACAGCAGAGAGGCCCTGGAAAAAGTACGGGCCGCTCCGCAACAGTTTGACCTGATTGTGACCGACCAGACAATGGCCGGTCTTACCGGTTTTGAATTGGCCGAGGCCGTGCTGGAGATTGTCCCATTCATGCCGATCATCATCTGTACCGGACACAGTGCGGTCACCTCAAAAGAAGATGCTTATGTCATAGGGATCAGGGAATATCTCTATAAACCGGTGAAGGGAGATGAGCTTGCCCGAACCGTCAGACTGGTCCTAGATAAGCAACATGAAGTGCATGGGCGACCATGAAAAAACAGGTTTGATCAGTCTTTGTCAATATTGCTCTTTCAATTCTTCTGGCCCCTCCCCTACAGCCAATCTTTTATTGATGGTCCAGAAGATTGGCGGGGTACACGGGTGTCTGCTGCAATGGGACATTGAAAAGGTGCTGGCGATTTTATTTAGGAATCCGCCCCCTGCGGTCGAGCAGGGTTGACTTTCATGCCTCGCTGTCCCCGTTTGTTACTCCTGTTGCAGCAGTTCAGCACAGATCTCCCGCCAGACCTCAATCCTGTTAGCCAGGCCGTTTTTCTCTAAAAATTCAAGGTCCAGACATGTCGGTGCATTGTCCCCTTTGTGCGGTTTGTTTTCATAATAAAGTGCATTGGCGGCATGGACGGCAAGGGCCGGACTGAATGCACCTTCAGGAAGGTCTCCCGGAAAATGATGAAAACCAATGGCCTCGACCACAGGTCCAGGCAACCCCCATATCCCAATAAGATAAGCGCCGACGCTGTCATGACCGGTATGAAAGATCTGGATCTCCGCATCAAGCGGTGATATGTTCTGCTCACGGGCCAGTAGGATTGTCTGATCATACTGCTCCTGCATTCGTGAGGCCAGTACCAGTTTACCGACATCATGAAGGATACCGCCAATAAAGCTGTGATCGATGACGGCCTTGTCATTGGTCTCTGCCTGGGCGATTTTCTTGGCGCAGGCGCCAACGGCCATGGAGTGCTCCATCAGTCTGTTCAGGGAAAAAAGTTTGCTGCTGCTTTTCATCCCTTCAAAAACCTGCACTCCCAGGACCAGCCCTTTGATGGTATCCAGCCCCAGCAGACCAACCGCGCGGGCTGGACTCTCCACGGGTTGGAACATGCCGAAAAAAGCAGAATTCACAAGTTGGAGCACCTTGGCACTCATGGCCATATCTTTTTCGATAATCGCGGCCACCTCTGCCACCGACACATCCAGTTTGCTCACGGCCTGCTGCAATCTGACATAAATATCCGGCAGACTGGGTAGACTTTCAATTCTGGAAACGATCTCTTTGATCTTGTCGTTTGCAAGTAAATGATACAGGGTGCTGGACCGGATCAGGACCGATTTTAGGATATCGGGATTGCTGGGTTTTTCGAGAAATTGATGAACCACCCCGACGGTGCGCAGGATTGAGTTCTGATCGGCCTGTCCTGTCAACATGATTCTGATGGTACAGGGATAAAGCTCCTGGACCTTTTTCAGAAGATCAGCACCATCCATTCCCGGCATTCGCATATCAGAGACCACCACGTCAAAGGTAGTTCCTGCCATTATTTCCAGGGCGTCTTTGCCGTTTTCCGCAAAGTACAGCTCGAAATCATCTCTAAAGGAGCGTAGTACCCGGCGAATCCCGGACAGGATATTGGGATCATCATCTACAAAGAGAACACGTCTTTTTGTCATATACTTTCTCAGCAGGTTAGGAACATTCAGTAATGTTCAGTTATGCAATTGCAATATCCCACCATAATAGTAAAATTCCCTTTCCCCTCCTCATTTTTTTTGAAGGGGGCTTTTGCAACCCTCATCGGAACCTCGCTGATAAGCATAGACTTCGAACTCGTTTGCCTGAAAAAAAGGCTTGAGGAGGATTTGTACTCTACGATGAAATAATATTATAATCGGATAATGCTGATTATTTCAAGACACCTTAAGGAAGAATAGAGGATGAATGGAACTATCCTGCCGAGCTCAATGTTTTTCTCATCCAGGACCATCCTGACTGTTCTGATAAGTGTCTCTCCCGCTATTGGTTTGTCCAGATTATCCCTTGATCCCCATGGCCATGGGCATTTTCAATGCTGATTGACAAGGAAAAGGTGATCCTTTGAATAAACACAAAAAAGAGAATTAGAAAATGAGGTATCTGGGCGTTTCATGGTAGCCTCAGCTATCAGTCATAGATGGTTGTGTGGGGTAGTGACCCATTGTTTCAACTTGTTGCCGGTAGGCGAATGATAAAGGTGGTGCCGACCCCGACTTCCGACTCCAGGGTAATGGTTCCCTGGTGTTTTTCGGTGATCACGTCATGGACAATGGCCAGACCTTGGCCGGTGCCTTTACCCACCTGTTTGGTGGTGAAGAAGGGATCAAAGACCCGCTGACGGATCTTGTCGGGGATTCCGGCACCGGTATCGCTGATTCGCAGTTCCACCCATTGCTCTTTCTGCATGGTGGCAATGGTGATTGTGCCTTTTTGCCCTTCCGGGTTGGCACCAAGTTTTTCACTAATCGCATGGGCGGCGTTGACTATCATATTAAGGATAACCTGGCCCAGTTCATCAGAGAGGCATTGGACCGAGGGCAGGTTCGGATCAAAATCGGTTTTGACCTCTGCCACATATTTCCATTCATTGGTAGCCACGGTGATGGTGGTCTGGATAATGGTGTTCAGATTGGCTGATATCTTCTCCTTGCTGCCGGGATGGGAAAATTCCTTCATGGCCCGGACAATGGAGCTTACCCGCTTGATTCCGTCCCGTGATTGACCAATGGCGCTGGGGAGCTCGGCAGACAGATAGTCCCAGTCGGCATCAACCAAGGCCTGCCGCGCCTCTTTGAACTGTTGCGGCGACAGGCTGTCATTCTCTTCGGCCTTCAGCAGTGCCTGGAAGTGCTCAATAATCTTGCTGACGTCGTGAAAGGCATCATCGAGAAAATCAATATTGGTGCCCACATATTGGGTCGGGGTGTTGATCTCATGGGCAATACCGGCGGCAAGTTGTCCCACCGATTCCAGTTTTTGGGCATGCAGCAGTTGTGATTGGAGTTTCTTCTGCTCTTTTTCCGCCTCTTTGCGGGCGGTGATGTCCCTGGCAATATGGATTGAGCCGATCAGGGTCGTGTTGTCGAGATCGTAGCGGGGCACGACAATAATCTCGAAGGTACCGCCCAACCGTTCTTCATACATCTCAATTGTGTGCGGCTGGCCATCGGCCAGCATCTGGAGATGAGGGCAGTGTTCAGAAGGGCATCTCGTACTGTGCATACAAAGATAGCATTGCTGTCCTACTGCCTCTGCCGGTGTGAGACCGATGGCCGCAGCCAGAGTTTTGTTGACCCGGATCATCCGCTGATTGATGTCGAGCAGGGCGATAAGATCCGGCATGGCGTCCATAGTCCGTTCCCATTCCTGTTTAGCCCTGATGACCAATCCTTCAATCCTTTTTCGTTCCTCCAGCTCTTCCTCCAGTTTTTGGGTCCTCTCCAGTACCTTCAGTTCCAGTGTCTGCTGATAGTTGCGGGAGTCATGCAGCATTTTTACTCGTTCCATGGCCTTGTTTATGGCATGAAGGAGGATGCTCATCTCTGCTATTGGTTTGGTGAGATAATCCCAGGCACCAAGGCGCAGGGCCTCAATGACATCATTCATGGTTCCTACCCCGGAAAGGATGATGATGGGGGTGCCGGGTGAATCGGCTATGACCTTGGTCAGAAATTCAAAACCATCCATTACCGGCATGCGGAGATCGGTGAGTACCAGGTCAGGCCTCTCGTGCTGGAAGATATGCCAGGCCTCCAGGCCGTTTTCGGCCTCCAGCACCCGGAGTCCACAATTGTCGAGGTAGGTGGATATGGAACGGCGCAGCAGCGGGTCGTCTTCAGCATAAAGGATGGTAGTCTTCGGTTCCATTATAAGAGTTCGATGGGTGGAATTTTTTTATAGGTAATTTATTCTTGGTAGATTGGGTTAGTCGATAAAGCGGTTAACCCAATTTACCAACCGATGAAGCTTAACAGATATATAAAATGATCGTCATTCGAGCCCTTGCCGCAATAACGGTTGGGCTCAAAATACTTCTTGTTATGGTTTTTCCTTGTTAATGGGCAGGTCAATGGTAAATGTTGCTCCCTGACCAGGTACTGAGTGGACTGTGATCTGTCCTCCATGTTTGGTGACGATGATGGTATAGGAGACGGAAAGGCCAAGTCCCGTTCCTACCCCGATATCTTTGGTGGTGAAGAAGGGGTCGAAAATATGAAGTCTGGTCTCCTCGTCCATGCCCGGGCCATTATCTGCTATCTCAATACGGATCATCTCTCCATGGCGCAGGGCGCGCAGGATGATCTGACCTTTGGGTCTTGGTTCGGGTTGGTCGCTCATGGCCTGCACCGCGTTTTTCAGCAGGTTGATGAAGACCTCTTCGATCTCAATCGCCACGCATGAAACCTGGGGCAGGTTTGGAGTGTATTCCCTGATGATCTCTACCTTGAGGATATCATACTGTTTTTTTAAATTATAATCATTTTTTGCCAGTTCCACCGATTGGTTCAGCAAGAGTACCAGATCCGTCGGGGCGGTTTCCATCTTCTGCGGGCGGCTGAACTGGAGAAGGCTTCTGATAATTTGAGCGGATTTGATGACCGAGTCCTTGATCCCGTCCATGAAATAATTGATCTCCCTTTTTTCAAAATAGTCCTGCACTTTGGTGAGATCAAGGCCACAGTGGTCGGCAACTTCCTGATTTCTGGCAAGATCCGGGGAGAGGCTCTGGCGGATGACCTGAAGGGACTGGAGGATGGCGGAGAGCGGAGTGTTGATCTCGTGGGAGACACCGGCGGCCAATCCGGCAATGATGGTCATCTTTTCCGATTGCAGCATCTGCTCTTCCATGAGCTTGTACTCAGTCATGTCGCGCAGAATTCCAACCGCGTGCCAGCTTCCATTCTGTAAGACCGACGACAATGACAAGGTCACAGGTATCTCCCGGCCATCTTTGTGCAGGGCTGATAACTTAACGGTTTTACCGATGGCATTGCCGTGACCGCTACGTAAGAATTCGGGAAAGGCCTGCTGCTGCGCTGCATGATAGCGCAGGGGCGCCAGCAGTGTATGCAGATTTCTCCCCAGAGCTTCATCTGCTCGATACCCCAGGATTGTCTCGGCTGCCGGATTCCAGTAGGAGATGGCCCCCTGGGAATCCATCATCAGGATGGCATCCTGGGCGGAATCGGTGATGCTGCGCAGTCGCTCTTCACTCTGGCACAGGGCTCTTTCCGCCTGTCTCTTTTTCTCTTGCTGTTCCAGGTTGAACAGGCCGAAGCCGATATCCAAGGCGATTTCACTGAAGCGATCTTTCTCCTCCTGGTTCTTGATGAAGTCGATGGGGAGCAAGACGTTCAGATAGCCAAAGACGCAGGATTCGTGCTTCAAAGAGGCGCACATGACCCCTGTTTGTGGATAGCTTTTTGCTGTGGGGCATTCAGCGCAGAATACGGCGGGCGTGTCAATAACCACTATTCCCTGCTGTGCATTGCATTCCAGAATACAGGGTGGTAGCTTGCCCAGATTTATCTGCTCGTTAAGTTGGTCGAAGTTGAGGAGCAGTCCTGAATAGGCGTTGAGCTCTACCTTTCCATTTTTATCCAGAAGAATGATCCAGGCGCTGGCATAGCCGCGACTGGTGACCAGGATTTCACAGCATTCTTGTATCAGTTCTTGTTGCTCTTTTGTCTGGTCAATAAGTCGGTGAAGCTTGATGATGGTCTGCAATAGGAGGTTGAGGTGTGTCAGTCGTTGCTCCTGGGCCTGCAGCTGCGCTTGGTCCCTCTGTTTTTTTTCCAGGAGCAGGGCAATCCACAAGAGCAGGGGCAGGGTTCCCATAAGGATGATCCAAAACAGGATGAGGTGGAAGCGCCGGGCAGGGGCGTTCAGGCGATCCAGCTCTTTTGCAGAAATCTGATTGATGAGAATCCAGAAAGGAGCTGCATCTTTGTTCTCTTCTGTTTTGAGAGCTGCAGGGCTCTCTTTGGAGTTCTCCTTGGTTAAGATCAGGGGGATGGTCGAAAAGGTGATAAGTCCGTCCGCGGTCATGATCTGACCCTGGCCCTGTTCGAGCATGGTCTTCCACATCTCTGGGAAACGGTGGTCAAAACGGCGCTGCGGATCACGGATAAATCCCCATTCATCTTCCTTGTCCGGTGCCAGCAGCCAATACCCTTTATTGTTGACTATCTGAAGGTTGTGGTGAGAAGGTTCGTCCAGATCGTGGAGGTGAGTTGTCGCCTGGGTAAAGATGTTAATACATTGTTGAGCCTTGTAGGTGAACAGGAAGACGCCAACCTTTTTGTCCTGTCGGTTAAAGATCGGGGTGCCCAAATGCAATATGGGGTGGAATGGATGTATTATCTCGCCTCTTTTGTCACGCGCCAGCTCTATGGGCGAGAAAGAAGTCTGGCCACGGACCTGTAACTTCAGGGTCTTATCCAAAAAAGTATCTGGTAACTTGGTGTTAAGCTCTTCGGGAGGAATGATCACAGTCTGTTTGTCTCTTTTTCCCACCCGGACAAGCTCCCTGCCGTTGTTGTCGAATATCTGGGCCTGGTCATAGTCCTCTCTGTTTTTGACATAATTACTGAGACCTGCATTGACCGATTGCCGGAAGGCCGGGTCCTGCGGGTTGGTGAAAAAACGAAGGATAACGGGTGTGCCGCTAAATGTCATCAGGTCTATTGACAGTCTATCCAGTTCTTTGTGGAGGAGGGTTTTGGCCAGGATCATATGCATCTGCTGTTCGTGCATGATCAGGTCGATATTGTGGTGGATGTTCTTCCTGGCCTGACTGGAGAGGAAGATTCCAAGGCAAGTGATCAGAGTAAAGGTAAGTGTAAGAAAGATGGGCAGGAGTTTGCGCCATTGGATCTCTTTGAAATTGGAAGGAACAAATAGCATTGGCATGGCATCCCCTCACTTTATGGCACTTTGTTATGAGTACTCAAAGGAAAATTTCTTATTGGCAAAAAGAGAGAGGCAGGCAGTGACCACATCGGCATCATAAAGGGTGCCCTGGTGCTTGCTGATTTCCTGAAGCGCCACCTCAATGCCCAAGGCCGGTCGGTAGGGCCGGTGGGAGGCCATGGCTTCAACCACATCGGCAACCGACAGGATACGTGATTCGATAAGCAGATCATGGCCGCTGAGGCCCAGAGGATAGCCACAACCGTTGATGCGTTCATGATGCTGATGGACAATGGTCTTTATGGGCCAGGGGAATGTAGCCGTCCCTTTGGTCAGGATGTCATAGCCTATCTGGGCATGGGTCTGAATCAGCTGGTACTCAATGGAGGTGAGCTTGCCCGGTTTGCCGAGAATTTCACTGGGGATAGCAACTTTCCCCAGGTCATGGATGGCGGCCGAGAGGCCCAGTCCCTCATATCGTTCCTCATCCAGCTCCAGTTCCCTGGCAATAGTCAGGGCCAGAGAGGTCACCCTCTGTTCGTGGCCGGCAGTATAGGGGTCACGTTTTTCCACCATGGAGGCCACGACATCAACAATACTGATCAAGGTCAGCTTCAGTTCCTGCTCACGCCGCTGCAGTTCCGCGGTCCGTTCGCTAACCTCTTCTTCCAGATGGAGTTGATAGCGTTTGTTTTCTTTGATCAGCCGAGATTTTTCCAGAGCCTTGGTTACTGCATGCTCAAGGACAGCCAGATCTTCGATGGGCTTGGTCAAATAATCCCAGGCCCCGAGTTTCAGGGTAGCAATGATATCGTCCATGGAACCTGTGCCGGAAACGATGATAGTCGGAGTCACAGGGAGATCGCTTTTGATGGCTGCCAGGAGTTCAAGGCCGCTCATTCCCGGCATCTGCAAGTCGAGGACCATGAGATCAGGGGATTCGCGGGTAAAAAGCTCAAGCCCTTCGAGGCCATTATTGCCCTGGAGGACATGATATCCTATGTTCTCCAGAAAAAAGGCCATGCTCTGCCGTACTAAGGGATCATCTTCAACGAGTAAGATTGTTTCTTCTTTGGAGGGAATGTTCTTCATGTTTTTCCTGCTATTTTATAGAGGAATCAGAATGTTACTTTTTTTAATGAATTACATCATGAAATTCTCCCCGTCAAGAACAAGTCATTTGTTTGTAACTCTTCATTTCTTTTTAAGTTCTGCCGGGATCAGAAAAAGTGGAATGTTCATTGAATAGAGTTTGGAAAATGTTGTATGATTCCTTCAGGAAAGGCATTTTTTATAAAATAATGACTATGTCGCAATCATTTTAATATCATGTCCTGAGATATGCGGGTTGTGATAGTTTTGGCGCGCCTTGCGTTAATTGGTTGATTTGTCCCGGATAACAGGTCCAGGGCGATGGCTTCTTGCCATTGGTTACTAATCTTGAGTTAGGAGTAAAAACGCATGGGTGAAAAGATTCTTCTTGTTGATGACGAGGCTAATGTCCTTGAAGCCATTCAGCGACAGTTACGGAATCGTTTTGATATCAAGACCGCGCAGAGCGGAGACGAGGCCCTGGAGATTTTAAGAACCTCTGGCCCTTTCAGCATTATTGTCTCAGATATGCGGATGCCTGGAATGGATGGTGTCCAGTTATTGACCCGGGTCAAGGATATGTACCCGGAGATGGTGCGCATCATGCTCACCGGCAATGCCGACCAGGAGACGGCGGTTGAGGCGGTGAACGCGGGGCAGATTTTTCGTTTTCTCAATAAACCTTGTTCGACGGCAACCCTTGCCACCGCGCTGGCCCTGGCGGTCAGACAATATAAGCTCATCATTGCTGAGAAAGAGTTGTTGAATGAGACCCTGAAAGGCAGCATGAAGGTATTGAGTGAGCTGCTCAGTCAGTCCAACGCCACGATCTTTGGGGCGGGCTCAAGAATCAAAGATCTGGTGTCACACCTCTGCAAGCAGGGACATTTTTCTGATTCCTGGCAGTATGAGATTGCCGCTCTTATGTCTCAAATCGGCTGTATTACTTTGCCTGCAGATATCTTGCATAAACTCTATGCGGGAGTTGAACTTACTCTTGAAGAACGCCGGATGTATGAACATCACCCCGAGGTTGGACGGAGGCTTTTTGCCAATATTCCCAGAATGGAGCAAGTTGCCAGTATGGTTGGCATGCAGTTGTCTCCTTTTAGTGCCTTTGAAGAAGAGGCGATTTCTCTTGAAGATGCTAATATCTGCCGTGGCGCCCAGATGTTAAGGGTGGCCATTGATTATGACCTGCTCAGGTATCAGGGTTTGACGCATAAAGAGATCCTGAAAAAAATGAGAAAAATGCGGGGAGTTTATAATCCTGAGATGTTGAATGCCCTGGAAGGATTAAGGCTTAGAAGTGAACAGGGGAAGGTCGTGAATCTCAGGGTGAAGGATATTCAGACGGGTATGGTGGCCGAGGAAGATGTCTTTGCCAATAATGGCGTCCTTGTTATTCCTCGGGGTCAGGTCGTAACCTGGCCTATCCTGCAGGGCCTGGATAACTTTTCCAAACAGGTTGGGATTCAGGAACCTATCTGTATGCGTATGCCCAGTAGTGAAGAAGATCCTTCGCCTGAACAATAATATGAGTCCGCGCTGAGTGAATTTTTTATCAGCGGCGCTCAATCTCAACAGCTACTTTTCGTCTGCCCCACTGGATGGCGTCCTTGTGGGAATCAAAGAAGAGATCGATCCGGTCAGGCCCCTTGATCGCACCGCCCTTGTCTTCCACCACCCCCCATCCATAGCCGGGGATGTACATTCTGGTGCCGAAGGGATAGTACTTGGTATCGGCGGCAATCGTGCCTTTCTCGGGCAGGAAATACCAGGGAAACAGGATCAGCCGGGTGGGGATCATCCACGGGCGTTGCAGGGAATCTAGGGAGAAGAATCCTGGTTGGGGTTCAGTAGGGGTGGTGCCGCTGGCGGTCCGTCCGCTGTAATCCCTGCCTCCATTGGTGTAGCGGTTCCAGAAATCGAGTTTGAGAAAGAGCCATCTGCCGCGTTCCCAGCCGCAGCATTGGGAACAGCCGCAGTAACCGGTGGTCTCCATGATCCGGCTTTCTGCCCCCATTCTACCCACTGGTCGTTTGGCACAGCCGGAGAACAAGAGGATGATGCCAAGCAGGATGATGAAGAAGATCCGGGAAGGAAGAGGGCTTTGCAGTTGTGGAGCTTGATTGAATGTCATGGGCGGTGAAACCATTTTTTGATCTCCGTGCTGGTAAAATGTTTCAGGACCGGTCGTCCGTGTGGACAGTGGGAAAAGAGATCCGCCCTGGCCATGCGGCTGAGAAGGGCGTCAATCTCACGGGCGTGCAGAGTGTCTCCAGCCTTGACTGCGGCCTTGCAGGCCATGGAGGCCAGGATGTCATCAAGGATGGACCCTTTTCCGTTCTTATCTTCTCCACTTTCGAATCTTTCCAGAAGATCGAGAAAGAGTTCGCCGGGGTTGCATTGACCCGCCATGGCAGGAACGGAAGAGATGATAAAGGAATTGCCCCCGAACTCCCTGACTGTAAATCCCATCTGTTTGATCTCGTCTGCATGGTGTTCCACGCATTCTGTCTGGGCAATGGAAAGTTCGACGGTTGCCGGGAACAGCAGGGTCTGACCGGCGATCTGTCCCTGCATGAACTGTTTTTTCAGGTCTTCAAAGAGGAGGCGTTCATGGGCCGCATGTTGATCCACCACCAGGAGTCCGCCATCGGCTGACTGGCAGAAGATGTAGAGATTGTCATATTGGCCGATGACCTTCAGACCATGGCACGGGACTTTCGCCTCTGGCAGGGGATGCTGATCTTTTTTGGTGGGCTGAATAATGGGGGGGGCCGCTGAGGCGGTGGGCTCTGCGGTTTGCAGCAAGGCTTGGGCATCCATCTTCCTGACTGGTTGTGGCCGGGGGGAGGGCTCTGATGCCTGGGGAGCTTCCGGCTGATAGGGGCGTGATGGAGGAACGGGGATTGCTTTCGTGATAAATGGCTCTGGCGTATGTTTAGGAGTGGAATGAAATCGCACCGTCTGCTGACCGCTGGAATCTGGTGTCGGTTGTGCTGTTGATTCTTGCTGTGGACTGGTGTGAGAAGGTTCGGTTCGGAAAATGGTGGACTGAATCTTTTTTTGATATTCGGCCATCGCCTCTTCCACGGTCTGGCTGATCATCTGGTGGATGGCCTGGCTGTTGCGCAGGCGGATCTCCTGCTTGGTGGGATGGACATTGACATCAACATCCTCCAAGGGCAGGCGCAGATGGATGAGGCCGGCCGGATTCCTTCCTTTCATCAGAAAATTACGTAATCCTTCGGCAACGGCATGGACGATCATCCGGTCGCGGACGGCTCTGCCATTGACCAGAAGCCGGATTCCCGCAGAGCCAGCCACAGCAGCATCCGGGGGCAGGAGGTAACCATGGACGGAGGAAGTGCGACCGGAATGCTGGTTGTTGTTTTCAGCTTTTCCAATCTCCATGAATGGCCCCTGATAATGCATGATCGCTTTCAGTCGATCCGGCAGAGACTGGTTTTCTCCACAGTGGAGCACCTCACGTTCGTCTATGCGCAGGATAAAGGTGATTGCGGGTGCCGCCACGGCGTAGTTTTTGACGACCTCCTCGATATGAGACAGTTCGGTTCTGTTGGTGCGCAGGAATTTTCTGCGGGCCGGGGTATTGCCGAAGAGGTTGCGGATCTCAAAGATGGTGCCGCGGCTGCAACCGATCTCATGGACCTTGATCATTTTCCCATAGTCCAGTACGACCCGGGCACCAAGAGCTGAATCCTGGGTGCGGGAGCTGATGGTCATCCGTGATACCGAACCGATGGAGGGAATGGCCTCACCCCGGAAGCCCAGGGAATTGATGGTGTCCAGATCCTGAGCGCTGGAGATCTTGGAGGTTCCGTGCCTCTCCAGGCAGAGGAGCATGTCATCTTCATCCATGCCCTCCCCGTTATCCATGACCCGGATCAGACGGGTACCGCTGCCCTCAATCTCAATCTCAATCCGGCTGGCGCCCGCGTCAAGGCTGTTCTCCAACAGTTCTTTGACTACCGATGCCGGACGTTCCACCACCTCACCCGCAGCGATACGGTTGGCCAGTTGTTCAGGAAGAATGCGGATCTTGGACATAATAAAAAGTCGTTGAAGGGTTAAGGGTAGAGCATTATTGATGAAATACTATAACAAATATTATAACAGCTTTGTGACGATTCAGCATAAAGAATTTTTTTGGCGCGAGATCAGCTTTCACTGTCGACAGGTGTAGAGAGTGATTGCTCACCATGATTCCGCACGGTGAGGATTGCCTGCTGCAGATAGGGTGGAATAATCACCTTGCTGCGGACGGCGTTATCCCAGGCCTGGAGGAGGTCCTGTTCCGGGATTCCGGCTTTTTGCCAGTAGGCCACCGGGTCATGGACAAAATCGGCAATGATTGCCAGCACGGCCTTGTAATCTCGGACCACATGACAGAAATTTGGTACCCATGCCGGTGCCAGCCGGACCTTGTGGCTGCCGATGGTCTTCATGCTCGAAGCGGTCTGCAATTGCTCCAGGGTAGATTGCCATAGATGGGTGCCGTTTTCACCAAGCCCGAAGGGATCGACGAAAATATGGGGGGCGGGCAGGCTTTCAAAGAGCTTGAGATTGGTAACGGCAATGAGCAGTTCTTCAAAAGTGCCCATGCCTCCGATGTTGTAAATCTTAAACAGGGATGTGCGATCGAGGATATTTTGGCGCATGTGGCGGGCGGAATTGTTGAAATTGAGCAGAATCGGTGGCTTGAGATTGGCGCGCTGGCCGATCCTCTCGCTGTCGATACCGACACCTATGCGGAGTATGCCAAGATCTGCGGCGGTGTCATCTGCTATCTTCATGACTCCCGGGCCGCTGCCGTGACAGACTGCAAAATGGTCGCCGATTTCGGGAACGGAATGGAGTTGCTCAAAAAAATCGTGAATCTGCTGGGTAAGTACCCCTTCCGTCCCGTCAATATGGGAGCCGAACATGGCGATCATGGTGTGGGTGTCTGCCAGCTTTTCCTTGCCCTCTCTGGTCATCCAGAATCCGCGATGGAACTCTCGCAGGTGCTTCTCCTGGTCCTGCCCGAAGATCATGTAGAAACGGACATCTTCATGGCAGGACATCTCGCAGAATGTTTCGTAGGTTGCGCCACCAAAGTAAAGATTGTCCGGGGGGGGCAGCAGGGGATGGCAACCATTTTCCTGGGCCTCGCCTTCTCGTATGCTGCGTCCGATAAAAACACCGACATTGTTATGTTTGAGCACGCGGAGGGTGTCGGTGGTTGGGAATTCATGGGCAATAAAGACCTTGCGCAGGTTCTGGGCCCCGCCGACCAGATCGAGGGTCTCTGCAAATCGTCTCAGGTCGGTGGCAATCTGATCTCCCTGATGAACACCTGAGGTGATTGTGCCCCGGACCGCCTCATAGATCATCCGGTTTTGGGCGGTTTCATGCCACTCATTTTCCTGCAGTTCCCATTGGATCTCTATGCATTTACTGCGGGTCAGAATTCGGCCATAATTGCCGCGGGCACCTGCCATCTGACTTATATTGTCGAACAGGGCGTCACTGACACTCAGGTCAAAGATCTTGGTCGCATCGGCAAAATCCACTCCCTCCTCCATGATTCTCCGCCCCTGGCTACCGGACAGGAGTTGTCTGGTCATCCGGGTGGTTGCCTGGTCGGTGGGGAAGAGACGGAGCTTTACCTGAAGGCGGTCCGGGGCCACGGACTGATCACTGCCATTGTAGATCTCAACCTGTCTCGGGACCTTGATACCGCTGGTCCGCACTGCATCCAGGAGTCGGGCGGCAAGATGAAAAACCCCGGGTTCATTGAGTGTCCTATCGATCAAGGCGCTGTAGGGTCCAAGGGAAATACGGATTGCTCCGCACAAAAAATCGCCTGGTGCCAGAAATTCCGGGAGCCCGCAGCGGGAAGGATATTGAATCAGGCCAAGGCCTTCCTTGCTCTCGCTGAGTACGATCTGGATATTCTGACCGGCCGTGAGCAGGGTGTTAGATAGAAGATAGCGGTTGTTTTCCAGAGGGAGGGTGATGACACCCGCGTCATCAATGGAGGCCTTGGGAGGTAACAGAAGATAATTGCTGGCCGCTGCCTCTTCAATCTCAGCGCGTCCAAGTGGGTCGGCAATGGGGATGAAGAGTCTGCCTGCGGTCAGGCGTCGGTTGCGGTCGGCCATGGACTTGATCTCGGCAAAGAGGATATCCGGGATGTTCGGGTTCAGCGAAAAGAGGTGCACCGGGACATCTATGCGTTTGTGCCGGGTGTCAACCTCCGGCAGCTCGTCCCCGAAATCCAGATCCAGGCCGATCTGCGAATGGCCGCTTCTGCCGATCAGGGAGCAGCGTTCCCGCATGAGACCGGCGGCCACGATGTCGCTAACCACGCCGCGGACGGTATCGCTGGTTTCCTCAAAACGGAGAGTGCCTGCCAGTTTCGGGACACCCAGCTTGGTATCAATGGTCGGTTCCGTCTGCGGATCGAGCAGCAGATAACCATCTTCAGTGAGCAGGGGTGGACGTTTCATCGTGTATCTCCAAGTGAACAAAAGAATGTTGGGGCATTTGGCGGACAGTTTTATTTTATACCATAAAAAAGGTGAGTTGACCTTATTCCATTTCGGCAATTGTTGTTCAGCATGTCAATTTCTCCCTGTGAACTCTCTGTCGTCTGTGGTAATGGTATGTTGTGAATAACCTGTCATTATTTAGAGAATTTTGCAAAAAGATCATCCAATGCTCACCTTTATCCGATGTAACTAAGTTTCAGTGGTCTCGTCCAAACAAAAAACAGGGCCAATTGTGCCCAAAACATCTTCGCCACGGCCGACACCGACACCACGTCGGAAGCCGCTGAATGAAAGGCATATTATCTCCTTTCTCTTTGCGATATGTGTGTTGATTACGCTTTTTCTCGGAACGCTCTTCTTTGCCTTCAAGGCCCTTGATCTCCCTGCTATCAGCTCTGTTTCTCAGTATCATCCTCTGCAGGCCACCGAGATCCTCGACCGCTACGGCAAGGTGATGGAACGGATCTATATCGAAAACAGGACGGTTCTGCCCCTGGCGAAGATGCCGCCCCTCCTTCCCAAGGCCTTTGTCGCTGCTGAAGATGGTCGTTTTTATGATCATCCCGGTCTTGATTTCTGGTCAGTGTTCAGGGCGTTTATCAATAATGCCCGGGAGGGCCGTCGCAGTCAGGGCGGCTCAACGATTACCCAGCAGGTCGCTCGTTCCCTGCTGCTCTCCCCAGAGAAGACTTATCTGCGCAAATTCAAAGAGGCCATCCTTGCCTGGCGTATAGACAGCCTGCTTTCCAAGGAGGAGATCCTCTACATCTATCTCAATCAGATCTATCTCGGGGGCGGTGCCTACGGTGTTGAGGCGGCGGCGCAGGTCTATTTCTCCAAACATGTGCAGGAACTTACTTTAGGGGAGATGGCGATCCTGGCCGGTCTGCCGCAGGCGCCAAGCCGTTACTCACCCTTTGAACATCTGGAGCGGGCCCAGCAGCGACAGCGCTATGTCTTGAACCGGATGGCAGAGGATGGCTATGTCAGCAGAGATGCAGCGCGCCGGGCCTTTGTGTCGGCCGTAGAGCTTAAAGAGCCGGAAAGCGCCGCACTCAGCAATAGCGGCTATTTTGTGCAACTGGTGCGCAAGCGGGCGGAACAGGATCTTGGGGTCTCTCTCAATTATGCCGGGGTTCGCATCTTCACGACTCTTGATCCCGCTATGCAGCATGTGGCCAGCAGTGCGGTACGCCAGGGGGTGATGGCCTCTCTGGTGCGATCTTCGGGCCAGTCAGTCACAAAAAATGGACACAAAGAGATGCCCCAGGGGGCATTGGTGAGTCTTGAAGCCTGTACGGGCCAGGTCAGGGCTCTGGTGGGCGGGCTTGATTTTACGGCGTCTCCCTTTGATCGGGCAACCCAGGGGCGGAGGTCTGCCGGCTCGGTCTTTAAGCCCTTGATCTATGCCACGGCCCTGGAAAACGGCTTCGGGCCGCAATCGATGATCCTTGATGCGCCGCTCTCCATCCGGGGCCACGGGGGAAAGATGTGGCAGCCGCAAAATTTTTCCGGTCAGTTTCATGGGGAAACCACATTGTCCGAGGCCCTGACCCATTCCCTGAATGTGGTGGCGGTCAGGCTTTTACAGAAGGTAGGCGTTGATAAGGTGCGGGCCTTGGCGAAGGCCGCCGGTATCAGCGAACCGATCACCGCCGATCTCTCGCTGGCTCTGGGGGCGACCGGTGTCTCCCTTCTCGAGATCACCGGGGCCTATACCCCGTTTGTCTGTGGTGGTCAGTTCACTTCTCCTATCTTGATTACCAGGATTGAAGATGGGGCGGGCAGGGTTCTGATGAAAAACAGACCGGAATCACGCCGGGTGCTTGATGCGAAGGTAGCGGCAGAGATGCAGAGGATGTTGGCCGCGGTTATCAGCGACGGAACTGGAAAACGGGCCGGCGGACTGCCTGGTCTGTGCGGTGGGAAGACCGGGACAACTGATGAAAATCGAGATGCCTGGTTTGTCGGTTTTAGCAGGAAATTGATCACCGGTGTCTGGCTGGGTTATGATCAGAACAGAAGCCTTGGCCGGGAGGAAACCGGTGGCCGCGCTGCCGCTCCGATCTGGCTTGATTTCATGCGGCAGGCTCAATGATGGAATACAGCTCACAAGGGAATCATGGTAACACGTTCTGAGGTCTATTCGCTTTTTTACAGCGGTGATGTGGTGGTGAAACTGGCAACGGCACAGGATCTCTATGGCCGTTATGGTCAGGAGCTTGCCTTGCGGCCGGATATCATGTCCCAATTGGCCATGATGCAAGTCTCGGAGCGCGCCCTGCAGGCCCGGATGGGCACTATGGGGATGGGGAAAACCTGTACGCAATGTGCCGGCCGTCAGGGTGGTGGCTGTTGCAGCCGCTTTATGGCGAGTGAAAATGATGTGCTGCAACTGCTGATGAATCTACTGGCCGGAATTCAGGTAAGCATTCAGCAGGATGACCTGATTGAGTGCTGTTTCCTGGGGGTGGCAGGATGTGTCTTGATCATGAAACCTATGTTCTGCCTCAATTATAATTGCAGCCATATTACGGGAAAAGAGGAGTCATCTGTCCTGCTTCTTCTGGAACAGCAGACAGGTGACCTGCTCAGAAAACAGGCCATCCTTGAACAGTTGTTGCTGGATTTCTTCTACGAGAATCTTTAAGGAAAGACGTTTTTTGAAGACATAAGGTGGAACTACGACCACCAGTCTGGTTCAGGGTCAGGTGAGCAAAAAGAAAAGCCCTTCAGAATATTTTTCTGAAGGGCTTTTCTTATACATACACCCTGTGAAAAAAAGAAGCTTTAAAAAGTGCGTATCATCCAGATACCGCAGGGGCAGGTGTCGGCACAGAAGCCGCAGGCAATACACTTCTTGTCGTCTGAGGTGTACTCCCAACTGCCATCAAGTCCTGATTCATAGCCATTGGTATGGCCGTATTCAAGCTCACGCCGGGTAATGGCCCCTGTGGGACAGATGGTCTCACAAAGATGGCAGTCACGGCAGGAGGCGCAGGAGAGGCAGCTCTCGGCCTGGGCCTGCTCGGTGTGAATGCGCATATGCTCATCCGGCACATAATGGGTGATGGTCAGGGCCTGCTGGGTGATCGGGTGTTGAGTAAAGGGCTTCCATTCAACACCCTTGAAGTCGGCAATGATAAATTCGGCCGCTGTCTTCCCGGCTCCCAGGGCGTTAGTGGCCAGACCAGGTTTCTCAACGTCGCCGACTGCCAGAACCTTGGCATTGGTGGTCAGATGCGAATCCTTGGTCTTGATCCAAGCTGCCCCGCCAACAGTGACAGTCTCAACGCTTTCCGGCAGGAATTTCAGGGCGGGGACGTCGCCGATGGAGATGATCACCGTCTGAGCAGGAATGACCTCGCCCGTATTCATGACCAAACCCTCATCGGTCACCTCACGGGTCATGACCGGCCAGCGAAAGACTGCGCCGAGTGCCTCGGCTGCTTCTTTTTCCTTGCCAAATGCCAGTGGCTTTTGAATATCAACAAGGGTAACTTTTTCGGCGCCAAGCCGGTAGGCCTCGCAGGCAACATCGCAGCCAACATTGCCAGCCCCGATGATGACGACTTCCTTGCCCACTTTGGCAGGGGTTGCACTTTTGGCCTGTTTCAGGAAATGCAGGGCCGTGATAACCTTTTCATTGCCGGGGAAGGGAATACGCCGCGGCTCATGGGTTCCGACGGCCACCACCACATAATCAAAGTCCTTCTGCAGTTCCTCAAATTTCTCCTTGTTCATGTCCACACTTAAGTGCACATGAATGTTGGGAGTATCGAGAAAACGCTTAATCTCCTGATCCCAGACGGCCTTGGACAGACGCTCCCAGGGAATAACCTGGGCCAGCTTGCCGCCTATTTGGCTGTCCTGTTCAAAGATATGGGCCTCGACCCCGGCCTGGGCCAGTTGCCAGGCGGTGTTCATGCCTGCCGGGCCGCCGCCGATGATGGCCACCTTTTTGCCGATGGGCGCAGCCATGGTAGGGGCCGCTACATTGGCAACGGCACGACCGAGAAGCTGGACGTCAATGGATTCATCAACGCCTGATCGGGAACAGTTTTCCATGCACAGGTTCGGGCACACTGCCCCGCAGACCGATGCCGGCAGGGGAGTGTAGCGCAGAAGCATCTCATAGGCCTCATTGATCTTGCCTTCACGGATGAGGCGCAGACGATCAACGGTGGGAATGTGGACAGGACAGTAATAGGTACAGGGGGCTGCGGATTCGCGATTGGCCCAGAAGGGCTTTTTGCGGCGCAGATCGCCTGTTGGTACGGCTCCGATGGGGCTGCGGTCAAGACCAGGGGCCAGATCGCGTAGAGGATCTCCGCCGCCGAAGGCCTTGTTCCAGTGCTTGTTGCGGAATTCGGCCATGGGCATGGGGCCTGAAAACATCAGGGCCCGCTCCTGGGGGGTGACGGTCAGGAACATTTGCCACTCATCGCGCACGGCAAGGGTGGCCAGCAGGTCGCTGCGGCCAATCTTTTCCAGATAGGAGGCCATGTTTCCCTGCAGCCACTGCCATTGCTCATCTGTGGGTTTGGCAAGACGGGCATTGGTTTTGGAGTAGGAGCCGTCAATCGGGCCGCGGAAATAGATGGTGCCGCCAACCATGCCGACGCAGGGGCGATAACCCAGGACATTGGCTGGATTCTTGGCCTCAACGCCGCAGACCACGGCGATCCCGCCGCAGTTGAACTCGGCAAAGGAGTCGCCGGTGGAACCGAGCACCCACAGCTCCGGCCGTGCGTATTCAGGGTTCCATTTGGTCATGGTCAGACCACGGGCACCGATGGAACCTTTGATGTATACCTTGCCGTTGGCCATGGCACTGCACACACCATTGGTGGCATCCCCCAGGACCGAAATCTCGGCCCCGATATTGAGGTAGCCCACGTCGTCTGAGGCAGAGCCGTGACAGATGATGGATGTTCCAGGCATGCCCATGCAACCCAGACGCTGACCGGCAGGGCCTGATGTTTCGATGGTCAGGCCTTCCGGGCGGTGGAGCCGGATGCCGATATTATGCTGGCCAAAGGTCTCCAGGCTCAGATGGTCTGTCTTGTCCGCGGCCTCCCGTACCAGTTTTTCAAAATCCATGGAACTGATGCGGTGGCCATTTTCGTCAAGACCTTTTACAACAATCGTACCCACTGAAAACACCTCAAAATCAAATTTGAAATTTAAATTGTTGGAAAGAGAAGCTGTTCTTTAAAAGTGAACATCTTGAAATATTCTTTCCTTAACAGACGTATTTAATCCCCAGTCGATCGGCGGCATCCTTGTCGCTGATACCCAAGGCATCGGACATGCCCACGGGCAGACTCTGGGAGCGTCCCAGGGGTGCCATGATCTTTTTGGCCTCGGTGGAGATGGACATGAAAACCTCGCTCACCCGTTCCGCAACCAGATCAGGATCGAGCCGTCGATACAGTTTCGGGTTCTGGCTGGTGATGCCCTTGGGGCAGATGCCGACGTTGCAGACGTTGCAGCGGCTCTTTTCGTTGCCCAGACAGCCGGCAACCGACTGCATGATATATTTACCGATATGAACCCCGGAGGCACCCAGCATGATGAGGGCCATGCCGTTCTGGGTTACATTGCCGTTCTTGCCGATACCGCCAGCCGCAAAGATGGGGATCTCGTTCTGCTTGCCCTGGGCCACCAGATCCAGATAACACTCGCGGACATTGGAGGCGATGGGATGGCCGGTGGCGTCCATAGAGACGTTGTAGGCCGCACCTGTTCCGCCGTCAATACCGTCAATGAGCAGTCCGCCGGCATAGGGGTTACGCACCAGGTTGTTGAGCACCGACTTGGCCGAGGTGGAGGCCGAAATCTTGGGATAGACCGGAACCTTGTGTCCAAAGGCGGTGGACATGGTCTGGATCATCTTCATGACGCTCTCTTCAATGGAGTAGAGAGTCTGGTGCACCGGTGGGGACGGCAGATCAACACCTTCGGGAACCCCGCGCAGACGGGCTATCAGCTTGGAGACCTTGAACCACATGAGCAGGCCGCCGTCACCGGGTTTCGCACCCTGGCCGTACTTGATCTCGATTGCCGCCGGGTCGCACTGCATCTCGGGGATGGCGCGGATGATCTCATCCCAGCCGAAATAACCGGATGCGATCTGGAGGACGATGTATTTGAGATAGGGGCTCTTCAATACCCATGGCGGACAGCCGCCTTCACCGGTACACATGACCACAGGAATCCCAAGTACCTCGTTGCAATAGGCCACGCCCTGAAGCAACCCCAGCCACATGTTGGGAGACAGAGCGCCGAAGGACATGGAGCCGATCACGAAGGGGAATATCTCACGGGTCGGAGGAATCCAGCCGCCTTCGCGCTGACGTTTCAGGAATTCTTCGGGAGCAAGGGTGCGGCCGAGGGTGGTGGTCAGGTTGAACTCATGGCGTCCGGCATCGAGGGCCGGATCGGTGAGCATGGAGATGCGGTTAAACATGATCCGGTCAAGCAGATTCGGTCCGCTGACATTTCTCCGGCCACCACGGGTCTGGGGCTGCCCCTTCTGGTTGTGAAAGAAGAGGGTGCGGTGTTCATTGGTGTTCGGCACCGGCATGATCGCCTCATTGGGGCAGACCATGGAGCACATGGAGCAGCCGATACAGGCATTGGCCATGTTGGTCTTCTGACGAATACCGACAAAGGTGCGGTACTCATTGCCGCGAGACTTCTTGAGGACATCCAGTTTGGGCATCCTCTGCCGTCTGTACGCCAGATAAATAGCTTCTTTCGGGCAGACCGCAGTGCAGTGTCCGCACAAGGTGCACCTGTCTTCCCGGTGCTGAATTATCCAGGGGAGGTCGGTGTAGCTTAAGCTACTTGGGCCAACGGATACGGATCGAGCTGAGACCATATTGTTAATTCCTTTCTATCTGGTGGGACGATAATGGTATGTTCACGCATGGGTTGAAAATCAAGGGATGGATCACGGTCGGGAATCATGGCAGCAACCCCGCACATCTCGGAGGCAATGGCCCAGGCTCCGTCTCTGCCGCCAACGGTGGCAGGACGCATCTTTTTGTGATCCATGACCAACAAGCAGGTCTCATCGGGCAGGGTGCCGATGACGGCATTGGGGCCGTCAATGATCAGGCGGCGGCAGACATCACGCAACCCCCTGAGGAAAACGCCCTGGGGATGTTTGTCCAGTTCTGCGTTTTTCAGCGGGGTGATGATATGTTTATATGCCTGCAAGGGCAGCTTGAGCTGTTTCAGGGTGTAGTGGAGGATATGGGCAAAGACCTCGGAGTCACTCTGATACCCCATATAACCAGGGTAATGTTTTCCCAGCAGCCAATCGCGGATGGGCACAAAGGCGGTATTCTCGCCGTTGGTCATGGTGGCAATGCCCTGAATGAAAAAGGGATGGCAGGCGTAGAGGTTGATGCCGTAGTTGGTATTCTGACGACCCTGGGCCATGCAGACCCGGGAGGTGATCCGGTTGTCATGGAGGGTCAGGGCGTTGCCGATATCCAGGGGCCAGCCCACTTCCTTGATCGTGGCTACATCGGGCCAGAAGGAGAAGGCGGTGAGATCATTGCCGTTTTCTTCGCCGTTGGCCCTCAGGAAGAGGCGGGTGAGCATCAGTTCATCTTCGATCTCCTCCGTGCTCTTTTCCGCAAAGGCGGCTGGCATCTTATAGACGCGCAGGAAATAACGATAGCGATCCTTGGCCTCAACCAGAGAGGGAATGGTCTCAAACTTGTGGTCATATTGCAGCTCATAACCACGCTGCTCCATGATGGAATTCAGGCGCTGCCAGGCTGCTTCACTGTGGGCAATCCCGGAAAGAACAGGGTTCTTTGAGTCATATTTGAAATCATCAAAGTTCAGGCCGCGCAGTAACAGGCCAAGCCCGGAGCCATCATAGCCTTCCTGCATGGCTTCCATGGCCGTGAGAACCTCATAGGGTGAAAAAGGCTCAATAGCGGTTTTCAGGGCTAAACGACACATTCATTTTTCTCCTGATGAATGAAATGAAAACTGCCTGGAGAGGCAGTGATTGTACTAAGTAATAGTGCCGACCATCCGCAACTGCATTCAGGCAGGAGCAAAAATGATTGTAAATTTTAGTGAGGAAAAAATTTTTACATCGAAAAAAGGTCTCTGTCAAGATCAAACAGAAAGTCAAAGAAGAGGAAGGCGTCCGAGGAGAAGGTGCCGGGGGGATGAGAGCGTGAGTCGGATTGGGCCTTGTGAGCAATTAAGAATAGGGACACATGTTGTCTTGTGTCTGCTGCATCTCACGTTGATCAAATATATCCAGACACTTATCTGGGAAATACAATATCTCTTTGAAAATATTTGTGTTTTCCTGCTCCATATCAGGTAACGTCAAAATGCTATGTCAATATGTCGGATAGATATGAACCACCTGATATTCTCAAAAAACAATAGACAGAATGTGCCTAGCATAATATTGACCCATTCTGCCTAATACACTGTTAGCGCCCCTCCCTAAATAATACAGGAAAGCAAATGGTCCCTTTGAAAATATTTGAAGATGGAAGCATCCATGAATTTAATAATGATAATTTCTGTCATGGGATTATTGAGTTATGTGAAAAACACATAGATGAAAATAGAGCGTTAGCCTTCGCTTTTTTAATATACGATTTCTGCAACCCACAAATATTTAAAGTATTAGAGGATATTCATTATTGGAATGCATTAAATGCAATTTCTGGAAAGTTGTTAAGTATTTACTACATCCATTCTAGAGAAAAATATTTTGCAGAAGATTTATCCGCAGCCAGCGAAATTGAAAGAAGAAGTATGTATCCAATAAGTACAGGAAATAATTCTAGCCATTTGCATCCAATTCTAAAAAATTATTTATCCCTAGATTACAATGTAAAACTTCCATCTATTCTATTTTTTCAAGTAGAAGGCGGACTGATATCAGATTATTTTATTGTTGAATTGGATGAAGAAAGCATCGAGAAGAGCTTCATAGAGGTAAAAAGCTATATTGAGGCAGCTGTAGAACGCCTGAAAATGATTGCACCAGAATATTACGGTAATTCACAACCTATTTTTGAATCCCTTAAACAGGGAATAGGATCAATAAGATTTAGGAAGGTTTTATTTAGAAATATCCAAAAGTTCCCTGTCAAGTTGTTGCTTGGTTGGTTACTTGGAAAAGTATAAAATTCGCTAACAAGCGCCTACACTCAGACGGCGGGGAGCAGCGTTCTTCGATCAAAGTTCAGTGGCCGCCGCTGGTGAGGCTGGTCGTTCGCAAAGCAAAATGGTCACACATTTGCGATGTGTCAGATCGTATAACCATATAAACAAGAGGAGCTAGTCACGATGATACCGGACAAAATGCGTGAAGTGTTGAAGAAGGATGGGGTGGTAGCCATTGCTACCTTGGGTGAAGATGGCCCGCACTTGGTTAATACATGGAACAGCTACGTACGAATAACAGATGATGAGCGTTTGCTCATTCCAGCAGGTTACATGAACCGCACGGAAGCTAACATTACCACAAACAATGATGTTTTGATTACAGTGGGTAGCAGCAAGGTGGCGGGTATAAATGGGCCTGGCACGGGTTTCCTAATCAAGGGAACAGCCGCCTTTATAACCTCTGGCCCGGATTTTGAAGCGACTAAGGCAAGATTCTCATGGGCGCGGGCAGTATTGGCAGTTACCATCAATTCTGCCACCCAGACTTTGTAGTTTGTGGAGTGCTTGAGGATTAAACATAGGAGTGTTCGAACCAGGGCATTCAGCGGAGCGCAAAAAGCCGCGCCCGCTGAAAAGCGGCATTGGCTATGCAATAAAATGGCGTGAGTAAGATAAGATAACAAAATATCTTCAATTCATTCTGCTCCTGATATCTATTATCTTACATTGGAAAGACAAACTTGAACGCACTCATAAACTATCAAAAAAATCAAATTGCCGCAAATCGAAAAGAATACGGAATTTACTATGATCAACTAAAAAAACTATCGTATTACCGTTTGATTGAGGCCGATAAAGAACGTTCTCGTCTCATCTCAGAAATCGAAGGCAAGGCTGGTTACCTTTGTAATGGAACAAAACCATTTGCACACGCTGTTTCTCCGGGGTGCAGGCTTTGTGGAGAAGGTCATTGGTCGTGCCTTTTCGTGAATAACCGCTGCAACTGCAGGTGTTTTTATTGCCCGACGTCCCAGGTAGATACATCAATTCCTGAGACCCAAGGCATTACTTTCGACAAGCCTGAAAATTACATTGAATACATTAAAAGGTTCGGATTTAAAGGCATTGGGCTGAGTGGCGGAGAGCCGTTGCTTACTTTCGGCACTACCCTTGATTTTCTGTCTAAAATAAAAAAAGAATTTGGTGATTCGGTTTATGTCTGGATGTACACCAACGGGACACTTTTAGATGAAGAAAAAGTAATAAAATTAGCTGGAGCAGGTTTGGATGAAATCCGCTTCGACCTTACTGCCACAGAGTATAATACTAAAAACTTGAAACTTGCCTTGGGAAAAATCCCAAACGTAACCGTTGAAATACCTGCAATTCCAGAAGACATAGCACAGTTAAAAAACATGGTTATCGAACTCGACAGCCTTGGCGTAAACTTTCTCAATCTCCACCAAATGAGGCTTACGCCCTATAATTTTAAAAATCTATTCAATCGGAATTATACTTTTTTACATGGCCAGAAAATCACGGTTCTGGAATCGGAACTAACGGCACTGGAAATTATCAACTTTGTTTTTCAACAAGGACTGAGATTAGCAGTGAATTATTGTTCCTTTCATTACAAAAGCCATTACCAAAAATCCGCCTTCCGCAAAAAAGCGGCGGCTTTTGTTTTCAATGAGCAGGAAGAAATCAATCAAAATGGTTTTATTCGCAACCTTAGCCTACAAGGAATTTCCATGCCGCTTAAAGCATTGGGAAACCAGCTGATCCAGTTGTCTCCTGAAGGAAATGGATGGCGGATTTCACAAGATCAGGAACAGATATCTCTTACAAAAAACTCGCTCCTTCAGATGCAACTTGGTGAGGAACCTGTTTTTGTAGATTACAAGGCAGCAATAATCAATGAAAAGCCATTAGACGAAGGTACCGAAATTACAATGTCCGGGTCGAAACACATTTTTGTAGTGAAAGAAACCGGCAGTGGCTCCATCCAGATTGAGACAAAAGAAAGGGAAAGTTTTTGTGAAATGATGGAAGGTCGCCTACCAGATAATGCGATGGATTCAGAAGAACTTTTTAATGTTTCGAAAAAGGAACTTCCTGCCACAGGATTTGCGGAATACTTTTAGCTAGTTATGTCAATAAGTAGTAAATATGGTGCCGGATTTATTTAAGCGCACATTTCTTTTATCAAACGGCGCAAATTGCCGAACATGGCGCTTCAACGGACGCAAAAAGCCGCGCCGCTGATCTTTTCGTTAGCTTTTAACAACATTATAAAATAACTCTCACATGGTCAACTGAACGCAGAAAATAAAACTATTGCTCAGAATGATGACGAGGGTTGCATCATATGCGCTTTTCAATATGAGCTATTACTGAAAATAACGCGTATATTTAGAAATTGGCACTTTCGATCAATTATTTTCATACTCGCTCCATATAAAAATAAATCTATTCACTTTTTAGTAAAGAATAATGACAATCAACATTCCCCAAGGACCACCAGCTGACATATTCAAAAATCGACGCAAGTATATTGTCGTCTTCGTCGCACTCCTATCTCTAGCCTGTTGTGGGTTACTCATTGGAGTGTACGCTATTTTTGTTAACACAAATTATTATAACCAACTTGAAACATTGGCATTGGTCTTCATTGTTGCCCCATCTCCGTTTGCTGTCTATGTCGGTGAGATGCTCCAGGAGTACAAGAAATTAACTCCTCCTCAATATGAGGAGTTGGCTGCCTTTGGGCAGCAGTATCCCGAAGTTAAACGCTATTGTGACCTAGTGACAATGGCTAACCGACAGCCTGTCCGGGCCGAGTATGAAGCTTGCCAAGACTGGGTTGAAGAGGTAAGTCGATCAGCTAAATGAGAAATCGGGGAAAACTTCATTTTACTTGCACCTCTCCAGCTAAAGGGGAGGGCAAATCTTTATTCTTGACACCTCGGGGTGATAAGAACTCAGGCATCTGTTCAGCACTAAATCACATGACATGTCGCTTGAACACCGGCCCGCGAGACTGTGCGCTTTTTCGAGATTAACCCAAAACTTAGTCACGCATGGTTTGACCTCCAAAGAAATTATGATTTATGGCATGCAGCTCATGACTCAAAATCCTGGAAAATGGTCAAACCTGTTGTTCCCGCCCTCATAGATTCCCACCCATAAAAAACAGCGAACACGCTGCTCTATCGAAAAATCAGGCCTGCCGCCAGGCTTCCGCTGATATCGGTCATTAAGCCAGAGCAAGTTTGTCAAAATAGTTATCGTAAGGGCTTTCAGGTGGGTAATGGCTTCAAAGCAAGTTGATAAAGGTTTTTTCTTTAGCTCGGGGGAATTCGATAAATCTGTCAGACAATTTTGCAAAGAAGAAAACAGCGAAATAATTACCGTGGAAGAGCTGCTCATTGCGATCAAGGCGTTCTTGCTAGAAATACAAACAGAAATTTTGGATGCAATCCTGGCAAGAGATTGCATGGTTCACATGTGCGTAAAGTATGAAATATAAATGGTCAGAATTAAGATGGGCAACAAAGGGTTCTGGGGATGCGTCAACTATCCGCGTTGCAGTAACAATATTTATGTTCGTCGAGGGGATAGAAAATGAAAGATGGCATAATTGCCTGATGCAGAACGAATTCGCAGCTAAATCCCGTAACTGCATGGCGAGGGCACATCTTCCGGAGATCAACGAATTATGGCATTGAAACCGACAATTTATAAATTAAAAATTACCTTGGCTGATACCGACCGAGATTATTATGATACGCTCACTTTAACGGTTGCTCAACACCCTTCTGAAACACTTGAGCGCATGATGGCTCGTATTCTGGCCTTTTGTCTGAACGCTCAGGAGTATCTGGCCTTTACCAAAGGACTGTGCGCCGTGGAGGAACCTGATATCTGGGCGCGCACCTTGGATGATCGACTATCATTGTGGATCGATGTGGGGGAGCCAACTGTTGACAGAATAAAAAAAGCAAGCCGACTTTCGCCGGCAGTTAAGATCTATAGCTTTAATTCAAAATCGGATACCTGGTGGGCACAGGGACAGGCGAAGTTCAATGAGTTGCCGGTGTCGGTGGTTCAGTTTCCTTGGGCAAGTATCCAGGAATTGGCGGCGCTGGTGAAGCGGACGATGAATCTTTCCGTCACCATTACCGGCGATACTGCCTATATTTGCGCAGACGATGCGGAATGTGCGGTGTCCTGGGTGTCATTACAAGAAACAAGGGGTCCAGTTTTCGTTTGATTTCTATCACCGACTTTTGGCATACTACTCAAGAGTAGGGTATGCGCAAAGACTGACCTTGCTGCCAACAGTGGTATGGTGATGGTACACATTGGGTGATATTACAAGAAGGATTTACGAACATCAGCTTGTGTCAAATTAACGCAGACCGCAAGAGGTGCGGTCTTTGGGGCACTTGGTTGCCACAAAGGAAAAGCTAGCTAGATGCGCCAGCCAATAGCGGCTGGTTATCGCAACGTTGATTTAAAAAAAGAAATATGAGAATTCCTCAAATACATGGAGAAAAAGGAAGCCTGAGGTGGATTCAGACCCTTGTTAATGAGAATAGAGGATTATTTAATAGTAAAATCCAAGGTTTTATTAAAGATGATTTGTCCCTCGTAGAATGGGTGTCCCCTAGAAAAGAAGACGATAATGCGGAATATCGAGATAATGATTTTTTAAAAATTCTAGGCCTAGAAGAGCATCAAGCAAAGCTTTTGGATTTCTGGCCAAAGGGTGGCCCTCAATGGGATGCTTTAGGGAAATTAGAAAACAAATATCATTTTATAGTAGAAGCGAAAGCCAATATACCCGAGATATCTTCCTTATGCATGGCCAGTTCTGAAAAATCAAAAACAAAAATTAAAAACAGCATAAATTGCACAAAAAAATTTCTTAACGCAACATCAGGACAAAATTGGCTAAATGGCTTCTATCAATATGCCAACAGGATGTGTCATCTTTATTTCCTGAGAGAAGTATGCGGGATAAATGCATATCTGATTTTTGCATATTTTTGTAATGACTCAACTCATATCTCCACAAGCATTGAGCAATGGGATGGAGCCCTAAAACTACAAAAACATTTAATGTCTCTGAATAGTCACAAGCTAAAGAGGTATGTCATCGATTTGTTAATAGATACTGAAGAAATAAATTTCGAACAACCAGTTCAAGGGAGTATCAGATGATGAAATTTGCAAAAACAACTTTGATACTTTTTGCACTATCCTGCATCACCGCATCGCTCGCTCAAGCTAGTTTTAAAATCCCCAATTATGTTTATACCGTTAGCCAATTAAGAACAGCCCAACAAAATGCAATAGACAGTAACAAAAGTATTACCTTCGTATATGCAAACAAAAACACAGATTGCAGCCTTGGCACCGCCGCGAGCATTGACCTGTTTAATGGGCTGAAAGAGCACAGTATTATTGTTTACGCTGAACGCAATGACTGGAATAACCTTCCTCCTATAGTCAAAAGCGGTATAAATTCAACTGAAGCAGGGAAGTATATACCAATAACAGTTATCGTTAATTCGAACCTGGATAGTGTTATCTGTATTATTCCATATGCCGAAACAAAACAAAGAAGAGAGCTGATCAAACAGGCACAATCCCAACTTTCTGAAAATTAGACCGTTGTGTAGGATAAGAACAAATTTAAGGCAATTATAAAATGCAGGTTACAGAAAGAATACACGCGATAAAAATTCCTTTCAAAATCCCTGTCTCTCAAGAGATATCAATCGATAGATTTGCTTTTGTCTATCTGGTCTTTGGAGACAAAATACATTTGATTGATAGTGGTGTGGCAGGTACTGAAGCGACAATCTGGGAATATATAAAAGAACATGGGCGAGATACGAAAGAAGTCTCTTCCTTAATTCTTACCCATTCACACCCGGATCATATCGGTTCTGCCAAAAGTATAAAAAGCCAGACTGATTGTACTGTTTTTGCTCATAAACTCGAACAAGAATGGATTGAGGATACAGAACAACAATTTAAAGACAGGCCTGTCCCTGGATTTCAGACTTTGGTTGAAGGCCCTGTAGTAGTTGACCGCTTTCTTGCTGGAGGAGAAATTCTAGAATTAGAAAAGGGCCTGTCATGTAAGATAATTCATACTCCCGGCCATTCAAAAGGCTCCATCTCATTATTGTTTGAAGATGAAAAAACTTTATTTACCGCCGATGCTTTAGCTTATCCCGGTGATCTCCCAATTTACGAAGATATTTTTTCCTGTCTTGCATCAATAAGAATTCTGCAACAAGTTGAGAATGTAGAGAACTTATTGTCCTCCTGGGAGGAGCCCATCCAAGGCCAAGAGAAAATAATCAAACGAATGAATGAAAGTATTGCTTATCTTGAGCGTATTCATACTGCTGTCATGAATAACAGTCCTGTTGATAAACAACAAAATAGTATGGAGTTATGCCAAAAAGTAGTAAGTGAGCTTGGGCTCCCTCCTTTTGCAGCTATGCCCCTTGTTGCCAAAGCATTGGCATCAAGTCTTGTTGCTGAACAAAATAAAAAAAATGCACAATCATGCGCTTGAGTGGATGCGGGGAACTTGGGCGGCGCTGACGCGGCAAAGTAGGAACGTAACCAGGGGCAGACCACATTTTGCGCTGTTGCTGCCGGTGTCGGTTGTTCAGTTTCCTTGGGCAAGTATCCAAGAATTGGCGGCGCTGGTGAAGCGGACGATGAATCTTTCCGTCACCATTACCAGCGATACGGCCTATATTGGTGCGGAAGATGCAGAATGTGCGGTCTCATGGGTCTCATTACAAGCTGCATAATCAGGCAAGCTTGCCAGGGAGGGAAGCTGTCTCCTGCTCCTGCTGTGGTTGACTTGCGGTAATTGCTTGAAACTAAAGTAAATTATTTTTTTATTTATCCCGATTCTGATGTTTGAAAATTAGGAACAGCGACCGTTCCTTTAGTCCTGTCGATAAAACCTCATTCCCACAAGACTGCTCTGTCTTTGTGTTTCAAAAAAAGGTCGCTGTCCCTATTTTATTAACCGTTTTTTTTACTTACATCATTCTTTCAATACGTTCAGTCAACAAGTTCAATCACCATGTAACATTGAACAGATGAGTTTTCAATTCTTTGCCTTTTGGCCAATTTTTCTTGCTCCTTACCAGAATCATAAATTCCGAGCGGCAATAATAGTGATTGCCAGATCCTGAGCTGCCAGGATCGAGGTCTGCACCGTGGCCACGTTGGCATTCTGTAATTGCTGAGTAATCAGGATCTGGTCCGCCTCCATGCCTATATTGTCCGCCATGGCCAGAATCAGATCTCCCATCTCCAGGATGCGGTTGGCCATGACTCCGATATCAGCAGAAAGCTGCAACATGCTCTTGAGCGAGGCTGAAAGGCTGGTGCTGGAGGTTATGTTTTTCAGGGCGTCAATGGCGATGACATAGCCGTCAACGGCCGTGGTCAACGAGGTGAGCATAATGGAGACATTCGCCAGGCTGGTCAGGGAGGTGGTGTTGATGTACATGGTGCTGGTTGCCGACTGCTGGGCGATGGTTCCGTAAGCGGTGGTCACCTTGGCAAGAAAGGTTTGGACATCGGTGGCCACCGTAGCAAGCTGTGTCTTCATGGTAAATGGGTTTAAGATCACTGCCACCATCTTGGCCGCCAGCAGATTGCCATCAATCACCAACTGATCCAGGGTCAGGTCGTTGGTACTGGTCTCTACCAGAGAAGTCACGGTCAGCATATTGGTCTGGGTCTGCAAAATTGACTGCTGGGTGAGCTGTATATTCTCGTTTTGGATCTCCTGGGTGGCAATGATACGATCGGCCATGAGACCGATATTGTCGGACATGACCAGGATCTTGTCTGCCATTTCACCAATGCGGTCGGCCATGGTGCCGATATCATCGGAGAGTTGGAGCATGGCCACAATGCCATCCTTGATGGTTATGGCCTGTCCTGTCTGTGACAGGGTCTGCAGGTCAACGGAGAGGCGAAGGTTCTCGCTGGCAAGGTTCGGTGTCAGGGCTGCCAGTTGATTGAGGGCGGTGAGGATATCCACATCCACCTGCAAGTGGGCGGCGAGCCCCTGGTCAATCTGGGTGATATTGTTGACAAGATCACGGGCTGCTTGATTGGCCGCAACCAGTGGGCCGCAGACCGTGTCGCCGGTCAGGGTGATATCCTTGAGCTGGGTGTCAAGGGCCTGGGACTGGGCCACCAGCCCATTCAGATCATCAAGCAAAGTGGCCTGTGAGTTGGTCGGATGAAGCCAAAGGCCTGCCGCTATAAAGAGGGCAACAAAAAATACGTTCTTGATCTTATTTTTCATATTTGTGTCTCCGTTAGATGTCAATATGCTTATTTTAAAGGAAGTTTTTTATCACAGTGAGGGTGACACTCTGGGCGGTGAGCAGCGAGCCCCCGGTCAGCTCTATATTGGTCTGTTGCAAATCCTGGGTCGTGACAATCCGGTCGCTCATCAAGCCGATATTGTCTGCCATAACGATGATCTTGTCGGTCATCTCCATGATCCGGTCAGACATCTTACCGATGTCGGTGGTAAGGCGCAGCATGCTGGCGGTGGCATCGGAGAGGACAGGAATCTGGGTGAGCGGTGCGATCTGGTTGATGGTGTTGGCATAGGCCTCCAGCGAGAGGGATAAGGCCTTGTTAATGGTGGAAAGATCGCCCAGTAAGGTCAGGGTGTCGCTATTGATAAAGTGACTGGCAGACTGGCTGTTCTGGTTGATCAGGGTGTAAAGACTCTCTGTGCCGGCAAGAAGGAGGGATGTCCTGGCTGCAAGGCTATCCAATTCCGTCGCCATGTTGACGCTGGTGAGCGTCGTTGCCCCCATGTCGTTTTCCAACACAACCGCATCGGTCTTCACCAGCCCTAAAGTCATATTATAGGCAATGGAGGAAAGGCTGTCGCTCATGGCCACCATATTGGTCTGGGTAGTGAGGATGGATGCCTGGGTCAGGGCCACATTGCTGTTCTGCAGCTGCTGGGTGATGAGAATACGATCGGCCATGGCGCCGATATTGTCCGCCATGACGAGGATGCGGTCCGCCATCTCGAGAATTCTGTCGGCCATCTTGCCGATATCATCTGACAACCGGAGCATGGCGCTCAGGGCAGCCCGGTATTCGAACAGCTCGGCCACATTTTCGATGTTACGCAATTCCCAGGACAGACGAACAGAATCGGCCGCCATCTCCGTGGTGAGGGTGGAAAGGGTGTCCAGGGATATGGCATCCGTGCTGGTCAGGGTAACCGGGATCGTAAGCTGGCTGATGACACTTGTTACCATGGCCAGATATTCTTCCATGGAGGTGTTGAGTGTGCCAAGCTGGGTGCAGGTTCCACCCTGGTTGACGCTGATGTCTGCCAGTTGATCACGCATGATTGTTTCCTGGGCCACCAGGTCCTGCAGATCAGTGGTAAGGGTGGCGTTGCCGGGGGAAGCTGAAAAAATAAGGGTGAGGGCCAGGACAAAGCCGCCCAAGATTTTTTGCATCATTGTAATCTCCAATTGGTTAAGGGTTTCACTGTGTCAGTGACAGATAAAAGTGTTTTCAGCTAAAATATTTATTAAACCCCTCCATGCTTTGATGAATCCAGAGCTTGCCGACTAAAAACACTCCTGTTTCGCTAGGGCAATTTGGGGTAGATTTTCTCTTTCTTGCTCACTTGTTAATACTGTAATAGGAATGATTGCTAAAATAACGTTATTTGTTAGCTAGTGCAAGTGAAATTTATTAGCAAAATGTATATAAATTAACATTTGAGTTAATTTATTTGTGCAAATAAGGCTATTGTTTCGATATTGTTTGGGATATTTTTTCTCTTGACATTAATTTGATAATAACAATAATGAAAAATATAGCTTTCACGAGTTTGATTTGACACGAGGGTATGAGGACCCAATCTGGTAGAAGGAGTATAGAGAGGAAATATGGAAAACAGCGAAACCGCCATCGCCATGGAGAACAAACAGCGACAGGCGTATTTTATTGCCGGACTGGCGGAGACGATTCGGGCTCAGAAAATAGCTCAGAAGGATCTGGCAGTGAAGGCGCAGATCTCAGCGGTCACCCTCAGCAAGGTGTTGAACGGGAAGCAGGGATGCTCACAGGAATGGCGAAACAAGGTCAGTAAACCCCTCAATATAACAGAAGAAGAATTGGTAAAAAAAGGGGCGGTGATAACAGCGGCCACTCATCCCACAATTCAGGGCGAAGTGCCATTGTCAGAGAAACTTGCCTCAGCCGCTTTGCCTGAAAACGTTATCGAGACGACAGAACAAGGACGTGCGCTTCCCATTGAGGAAATTTTCCAGGTTCTCCGCGATAAATTTCAGGATACCGAAGCAGAGGCTAAAGAGGCCAAGGCTCATATGATTCGCTGTTACGAGGTCTTTGAGGCCTTGCATGACAGCATAACCATTGTTTCCAGCGATCGGAAAATCATGTATCAGAACCATGCTTCCATCCTGTTTTTGGGAAGACACCATGGCGAGGACTATGATACGGTTCTGGCAGAGATTGTTCCCGATTATTCCCCTTATGAACTTTTACTGCAAAAAACATTCGACCTGAATACTCCCCATATCAAGGAAGTCAGCACCAACAATGGAACATACATGGTCAATATGCTCCCGGTTGCGGGTGATATGGGGCGCGTTGATCGTGTTGTTATTATTGCCAGACCGGTAAGCAAAAATTATCAGGACCAGAGCGCACAGGCCAGAACGCAGGCTGCCTTTAATGCCCTTGATTTCAGTCTGATCATCTTTGACCAGGATCGAAATCTGGTCAGAAAGAACAGGACTTTTTGTAACATGCTCAACCTGAACGGCCAGGAAATCAAGACATTCGACGACCTGCAAACTGTCGCTTCCCGTATGGACAATGCCGGTGAGGTCCTTACCAGGATGTACAAGGTCTTTGACCAGAAGATCCAGATTTCAGGAAAGTGTATTCACCCTGACGGAAAAGTCCTGTGGCAGGAATTGACCCCGCTCTTTGGAAATGATGGGGAGTTTTTGGGGGTGGCCTGTCAGTTGCGGCCTTGGACCGGACAAGAAGCGTAGCCATTCAGTAAATTCTAAATATGCACAGTCGAAGCGCAGGCCCTGCACTTTCATTTTAAAATTATCTGGAGAGATGTTGAAATGACTGCTTCAACAATCAAAGCAATTTTTGTGACCGTATGTGTGTCGCTTGCCTTAGGTGCATGCATCTCTTCGAATCCAGAATGGTTGCAGCCAACAGGAAAGGCGGCTTTCGTTCCAGGGCAGCCTGAGCCGGAATTTACGCAGTATGTTCATGACAGTCGTGAAAATATTCGACAGATTTTAGACGATCTTCGATTTAAATCGGGTCAGAGTCCCTATCTGGGAGGGTATACGAGTGAAGAGACGGCAATAATGCGGGGCCCGTTTCAGTGGCCTGAAAAAGACAGTGATATGTGTTGGGACACATCAAAAGGCGGGGGAAAAGGTTTTCTGCTCATCCACGGCCTGACCGACTCACCTTATCTAATGCGCAGTATCAGTGACTCTCTGCAAAAGGCTTATCCGTGTGCCTTGATCCGGGCCGTGTTGTTACCAGGGCACGGCACCGTGGCCGGAGACTCATTGAAGATGAAACATGAAGACTGGATGCGAATAACCGACTATGGAGTGAGAAGTTTTCAGAAAATCGACCAGATTCATGACCTGTATCTGGTTGGATTCTCGACTGGCACGGCGTTGGCCATACGGCATATGAAAGAGGGACAAAGTACAAATAAAATAAAAGGCTTGATTCTGCTGTCGACGGCCGTCAAAGCCAAAACTAAGTTGGCCTGGGCTACTACTGTTCTGAGATTTGTTAAAGACTGGTTGAGCAAATATGATGAGAAAGATGCCGCACGATATGAATCTTTTTCTATGAATGCCGGGGCTGAGTTTTACGAACTGACCAAAGGCCTGGTTGACAGTAAGTACGCGCTGGAGGTTCCTGTGCTGATGGCTGTCAGTGCTGATGATGAGACGATTGATGCCAGGGAGGCCCGTAAATTTTTCTGTGACCTGACGACCGCTGACCGTCGCGCTCTTATCTGGTACAAGACCAAATATACGAAGGAAGATCAATCGCTAGCGTCTTGTAAAGATATTGCAACGGTGGAATTCGACAGTCCTGAACTGAATTATAAAGGTACTCCTTACAGATTTGCTAACTTCGCCCATACGGCTCTATCTATGAGCCCTGGAGACAAACACTACGGTGTTAACGGTAAGTACCGGAACTGTAAATTCTACGAAGAGAAAGACGATGTTGATGGCTATGCAAAATGCCAGAAGGGATCGGAAAAAACCATTTTCAGCGAAAATAATATTGCAAGCTTAAAGGATGAAAAAGGGGAAAAACTTCAATATGATTATTGGCGGCGTGGCACGTTTAATCCTGATTACGACAGGCTGGAAAAGAGTATCCTTTGTTTTACCAACAACCAATGTCAACTGGAGAGCGTTCTCGATTTAAGCAAATAAGGTTCACTCGTCAGGAGTAAGCTCCTAACGATTTTCAGTTTTTTTTATGACAATTGCCTGACATAAATTGAATTATATCTTGAGTCTTGAAGACTTACTGGATTTATGGCAAGAGCAAAGCAATATTCTATTCCTGAACAAATATGGCATCTTACTCATCGGTGCCATAAGAAAGATTTTTGTTTCAGCACAGCTGTTCCCTTCCTTTATCACCTTCCCTTGCTCTATTTGAAAAATTATTTATTTTTAACTACACTTGAACTTCCATCTGTTTTAGTCAGTTTTTTTAGTAAACCTCTAGGAAACCTTTAAAATCTTGGGTCATGCGGCTCAAATCAGGTTAGTGCCGCCTCCGGGGTATGGAGAAAAATTAGCAGGGGCATATAGTTAATTAAAGTTTTTCGTGTTTGTCTAAGGTCGGGGCTAATCGGGATCGAGGGGTTATATTTTTTTGATAAAAAAAGTAAGCTAAAAGTTGGCGTGAGGCCCAGTCATGGTGTGTTGTTGGTGCCGCTGATTGCCCTGAAACCTTAGCAAGTAAAAATGAACAGTATTAAGTGGATATTAAGAAACAGGACCAATCTATTTGTTATCAATATACATAATTTCATCATCGGATATAAAGTGAGTGGAAAATAGAAATTTATGATTTGTGAAGAAGAAGATAAATATCAGAAAATTTTTGATGAAGCTCAGGATATGTTAATGGTTGCAGAGGCCAAGACAGGCATCATTGTTGACTGCAATAAAGCCGCGGTTGGGGCTTTGGGCTGGGGAAAAGAGGAGCTGATTGGCAGGCATCAGCGTACACTTCATCCCGCTCACGAACAAGAAGGTGAATTCACCAAGACTTTTCGACAACATCTCAAATCTGCTGACAGCCATATTCTGGAGGCACAATTTGTCACAAAAAGCGGCGAAATGCTTGATGTCGCTATCAAGGCCAAAACCTTCATCCTGGATGCAAAAGAACTCATTTTAGCTTCCGTACGGGATATCAGTTTGCAGAAGAAATACCAAAAAGAGATTTGTGATCTTGCCAGATTTCCCGACGAAGATCCCGATCCGGTACTGCGGGCCTCCTCCTCGGGTATTGCCCTCTATATTAACAGGGCGGGACAACAGCTGCTCAAACAGTGGGGAATTGAAACAGGAAACCTCCTGCCCGATTGTTTCCAGCCAGCCATTGCCACCGTTCACCGCAATCAGGTCACGATAGTACGGGAATTTTAGGTCAGTGAGAAGATCTTCCAATTTTCAGTAACTCCGGTTCCAGGTGAAGAGTATGTCAATATCTATGGCATGGATATTACTCATCGGAAAAAGGCCGAGAACGATCTAAGGTGCAGTGAACAACGGTACCACCTTGCCCAGTTGGCCGCTAATATCGGCAGCTGGGAGTGGGAGATCTGGACCGGAGCAGTCTTTTGGTCCGACTCTGTTTATCGCATCTTTGATCTCCCGGAGGGCCTCTTTCCAGGCACCTTAGATTCTTTTAAGGCCTTGGTTCATCCCGATGACCGTGAACTGGTCGAAAAAACTATTAAGTCTGCATTCAACCAAAAGGAAATTAATTTTGATCATCGGATTATTCGTCCGGATGGTTCTATTCGATGGGTTCGTGAATCCGGCCAGATGTTTTATGATCAAGAACAGAATCCTCTCCGAATGCACGGTATTGTTCAAGATATAACGGAAGAGAAAATAAACAGGGAACAGCTTCTCATCCTTTCCCGGGCGGTGGAGTATAGTCCTGTCTCCGTCATTATAACCGATCTGGACGGTTCAATTTCCTATGTGAATCCAAAATTCACTGAAGTTTCCGGCTACACCAGAGAAGAGGTGGTAGGTAAAAATCCTCGGATATTGAATTCGGGGAAACAATCCTCCGATTTCTATAAATCCATGTGGGAAACTATTACCAGCGGCAGAGAATGGCAGGGTGAATTTTGTAACCTTACCAAAGATGGTCTGGAATACTGGGAAAAGGCAACAATTTCAGTTGTCATGGATGATGACGGCAAACCCCGCCATTATGTGGCGATAAAAGAGGAAATTACCGAAAAAAGAAAACAGGCCGAAAAAATCCAATATCTGGCGCTTCATGACCAACTCACTTCACTCTATAATCGCATATCTTTTCTTGACCATCTGGAGAAGGCTGTCAACACTGCGGAAAGGATAGGAACTCAACTCGCCATTTTTTTTCTCGATCTGGATGGTTTTAAAGCGATCAACGATAATCTGGGGCACAGGGCTGGTGATGAGGTTCTCAAGGAAGTCGGCAGAAGACTGCTGCATTCCGTCCGTCAAATGGATATTGTCGCCCGGCTGGGCGGTGATGAGTTTGCCGTTATTGTCAGAGAGTTTTACGAGAGTGAGGAAATAGAAAGTCTTTGCATAAGAATTATCAACAGCCTGAATGAACCTTTTTGTGTTTCTGAAACACAGTGCGCGGTCGGGGTGAGCATCGGGATAAGCGTTTACCCTGTTGATGGTCTCCACGTTGATGATCTGGTCCAAAAAGCCGACAAGGCAATGTATCAGGTGAAAAAGAAGGGGAAAAACAACTATAGCTACTATTCCGTCAAGGCTGGATAATGTTCTAATTCAAGTGATTAAGCAACGTAGGCGCTCCGTCTTTATTCGGACGATCCTTTGCTGTTTCGTCATTGCCTGCCGCTAGTATTTCTGTTAAGCAAAATGTATAATAGGAGTTAGATACAGGGGACTTTAACCCCACAATATTATCCCCCCATGCCGAGCGTACCACAATAGGGTCAACTTGACCGTTGATCGGGAGAGAATTGCTCGTTTTTGCTGCCAGCACCTAGCCTCTGAATTCCCCAAAATGTTAGCGCAAAAATGAAACAAATATCAGTGGTTAGCCAAAATGTTTTACCTTCATACTCTTCCGATCATGAAAAAAGAAATATCTATCAAAACCAAGTGTTCACCGCCTACGGCCAGCATCAAACGGGAGATATTTCAAAGCGGTGCTCTTTTGGCTTTGATTGTTATGGCCGTTTTCGGTTTTTTCCTCTCAAGTATATTTTATTATTCCGAAATCTCCAAGGCGAAAGCCGTCATAAACCGAACCAATTACGCTGTCGCTCTTATCATTGATGGGTATTTCAGCGAAATCATGAATACCCTCAAGGTGCTGGAGGAAAACCAGGACATCAGGGAGGCGATGGTACTTGATGAAGAGGCTCGTCAGCGCATATTGGATGGGTATCGGTCTATTCGTAAGGCCAACAAGAATATCACCTTTATCTATTCTGGTTATGAAAATGGCTTGATGCTAATAAACGACTACACGCCTCCTGAGGGATTTGATCCGACCACCCGCCCCTGGTATCGAGCGGCGATGGCAATCAAACCCGAGACGTCGATCGGTCTGCCATATCAGGAAATTAAGACAAACGAATGGCTGGTCTCGACCAGCAGGGCGCTGAGAAAGTCCGATGGCGTATATAGCGGCGTGGTAGCTATTGATTGTTCAATGAACAAGATTGTCCACCTTATTGCCCAACATGACGAATACGGGACGGATTTCAGCTTCGTCATGGACAGGTCTGGGGAAATTATCATGCATCCAGATCAGTCCTTATTGGGCAAATCGCTTCCGGAAATGAAGGAAGCCTTCCAACTGGACAGTAAGGGCGACTTTACATTCCGTGTTGACAAGGTGGAGTATTTCGCCCATTACAGCCGCATCTCTTCAACCGGCTGGGCCGTCGTGACAGTGGTTGAAAAGAGAGAAATAGTCCGCCCAATCATATCACAAGTGCTATTTCTTATCGGTCTGACTTGTGCCATCGCCGTGTTCCTGGGATTGGTGCAGAGTACATTGCTGAGCAGACGTCTGTCCCGACCGCTGATTGAACTTGGCAGAAAAATCAAGGCTAGCATTGCCGGTGACGAGCTGGATGCTGACAAATACGTCTATCCGAACAACGAAATCGGGATCATGGCCCGGGAACTCGGCCAGTTGGCAGAAAAAGAATTGAACGCGAAGACTCGGGCGCTGCAGGCAAGTGAAGAGATCTATAAAACCATCCTCATGGCTTCGCCCGATGATATTACCATCGCTGATCTTTCGGGACGGATCATTATGGTTTCTGAGGCAGCGCATAGAATATTTGGCTATGGTCCTGAGGAGGGTCCTGGTATGTCGGTCATGGATTTTATTGCCCCTGAAGATCATGAAAGGGCACGCGGCAATATCGTGAAAATGCTACAGGGAAATTATCCAGGTCCCAATGAATACCGTGCTATCCGCAAAGACGGATCCTGCTTGGATATTGAGGTCAACAATTCCTTAATTCGCGACCGACAGGGAAATCCTGTTCGGATGGTCCTGATTGTCAGAGATATTACGAGTCGCAAGAAGACAGAGCAGCAAGTCCAAGAATTGGTTCGTCAGCTTGAGATAGAAAGAGATCTTGCCCAACGTAATTCGCTGACGGATAGCCTGACGGGTCTGTCGAATCGCCGGTTTTTTGATAATGCCTTACGCACTGAATTCTTAAGACACAAAAGATCAGGATCACAATTGTCCTTGATCATGCTTGATGTGGATCATTTCAAAAAATATAACGACCACTATGGCCATCTTGCGGGAGATGATTGTTTGCTCCAGATTGCCAATGCCCTCAAGGCTGTGGTTAAACGGCCCCCTGATATTGTGGCTCGTTACGGCGGAGAGGAGTTTGTGGTCATCCTTCCCGAGACTGATCTACAAGGAGCGGCAATATTGGCAGGACGCATCGGTGAAGCCGTTCTCGGGCTTGCCCGACTTCATCCCACATCGGACACATCCGAATTTGTGACGATCAGCCTGGGAATTGCCACGGCGGAAAATCATGTCTTGACCGATGGAGCCCAACTTGTCGCCCTTGCTGACCAGGCCTTGTATCAGGCCAAAAAGGATGGCCGCAATCGCTATAAGGTCTTGACCACGTCGATTTAGGAGCGGTATTGGTGGAAGGGAAAAGGCTAGTACTGGTTTGTGAAGGCAGCCGGACAAAACCATTCACCAGAACGGCGTGAAGCACGGTGCCCTTACTGACTAATTCATCGGTTCCGCTGGTGATTCAGGTCGTTGGGCCTAGTCGTAATATGGGGTTTAGGAAAAAATGAAATGAATATCGGTTTGGCCCTTGGAAGTGGTTCTGCTCGTGGCTGGTCACATATCGGAATTATCCGTGCCTTATCCGATATCGGCATTGAACCCACCATTATTTGTGGTACATCAATAGGCGCTCTGGTTGGCGCATCGTATGTGTCAAGCAAACTTGAAAGGTTAGAAGAATGGGTCTGTTCGTTAACGAAGTTTGAAACAGCTCGATTCTTCGAGATTAACACCCGACTCAATGGTTTCGTCAATAAGGAAAGGTTGCACCAGTTCCTCAAAGAATATGTTGTGAATGATGATGCCATCATAGAGAAGCATGCTAAACAATATGCTTCAGTTGCTACCGAATTAGATAGGGGTCGGGAAGTGTGGCTGACAAAAGGTCCTATGATAGAGGCCGTTTGGGCATCTATCTCTCTTCCCGGCCTGTTCCCGCCAATACGAACAAATGATAAATGGCTTGTCGATGGCGGTTTGGTCAATCCTGTCCCTGTTTCGGTGTGCCGCGCATTGGGGGCAGATATTGTCATCGCTGTTAATCTGAATGGTGATATTGTCGGCAAACATTTTAAGAATCATGAAGATACAATAAGAAAAGAAACTGTTATCAGTAGAATGCCTGATTGGGTTATGGATTATACGAATTCAGTATTCTCAAACAATAAAATAAAAGATCAACCACCTGGCTTATTTGAGGCTATCGCCGGCTCAGTGAATATTATCCAGGACAGGATCACGAGGAGTCGTATGGCTGGAGATCCCCCGGATATTTTACTTTCTCCCAAGTTATCCCATGTCGGATTATTAGAGTTTTATCGTGGGAGTGAAGCTATAAGCGAAGGAAAGGATTGTGTCCGAAGAATGTTGCCTGAGATAAAGCATGTACTTGAAATGGTCTGAAACACCAATAAGGGCGACGGTATAATGAAAATGGCAGTGTTGAGAGAAGAAATTATCATTCGAGCTATGAGAGCTGATGATGCTGAAGCAGTAGCTGGAATATACAATCATTATATTACGCAGACGATCATAACCTTCGAGGAGGAAGCGGTGTCTTCCTCTGAGATATCTCAGCGTCTTCAAAATGTCCAGTCCTCTTCACTGCCTTGGTTTGTCGCTGAACAAGCTGGTGAAGTCGTAGGCTATGCCTATGCCGACAAGTGGAAGGGACGCTGCGCCTTTCGTTTTTCGATGGAAGTTACAGTTTATGTAAGCCCTGACAAGCTAGGGTATGGAATAGGTACGAGGCTCTACCGCAAAATGTTCCCTGCCTTAAGGGAGTGTGGAATTCATGTAGCCATTGCAGGGATAGCTCTGCCTAATGAAGGAAGCAGGGCAGTTCATGAAAAATTTGGTTTTACCAAGGTGGCTCATTTTAAGGAAGTGGGCTTCAAGTTCGATCGGTGGATTGATGTCGGATATTGGCAGCTCATTCTATAGGCTATCGAATAAGGCAATGCACCAGATTCATTCCAAAAGGCATGCGCTTTTTCCCTAAGGGAAGGGGCAGCTTTTGAAAAATCACTCACCCTGCATCATGCACCCGCAAATAGAACATTTTCTCAATCCGATTACTCAATCTGTGCAAGCAGGAAAAGCCTTCCTAGAGAGAGTATTCAGGTGGACGAGAAGATTTTTAAAGAATTCTTTTCAGGGTTCCTTTACTCGGTTTGAGATGTCTGTTTAGCTGTCACCCCTGTCGAGCCTATAGCCTGTTCAATACTGGTCTGGGCCATCCGGTAGTCATACAGGGCCTGGATGTGGTTGGCTTTGGCCTGGACCAACAGGGTGTCGGCATCGGTGACCTCCACCGGACTTCCCACACCGGCATTGTAGCGGCCGGATGCGATCCTGGAATTCTCTTCGGCCTGCTGGGTGGCAAGCTGGGTAGCGGCGATGCGCTCTTCTGCCTCCTGCAGATTGAGGTAGCTCTGTTGTACTTCTTTATGGATGGTCTGGCGTAAGATTGTTTCATCTGCGGCCATGATGTCGGCGTTTGCCTGGGCCTCACCGATCTGGTGTTTGGTCAGATGGCCATTGAAGACAGGGATGGAGAGGGCAACCCCTACACTCCAGCCTTCGTCCATGGTATCGATGTCGCCGCTGTATGCGGCACCTGCGTTGCCGGAGAGATAGGGCGCATCGCCTTTGCGGGCCAGCTCAACAGATTGTTGGGCCGCCTGTTTTTTTAGCATCAGGGCCTTGAGGTCGGGCCGATTGCTCAGGGCCAGGCCTAAGGCCTGGTCAAAGGGGAGGGTATAGGGAACAAAGGTCAGATTGTCCTCCAGTTGATAATCAGGGGCATCGGGCAGACCCATGGCGTTATTGAGGACGACTCTGGCCAGACGCAGGTTGTTTTTCACCTGGATCTGCACGAGTTTGGCGGAACTGAGATCCACCTCCGCCTTGGTGACATCATATTTGGGTTTCACGCCGGCTGCAAAGAATCCCTTTGCCTGCTCCAGATGCTGCTCAAACTGTTTGACGGTTTCAGCGGCAACCTCTTTGTCCCTGGCAATCTTCAGCATGTCATAATATGCCAGCTTGGCATTGAAAACGGCCTGGTTATCTGTCGCGTTCAGATCGGAACGAGCTGCCTCAAGACTGGTCTTCCGGATTTCGACCTGGTTTGAGGTCTTACCAAAGTCATAGAGCATCTGATCACCACGGATTCCCATGGCCAGCCGATTATAAGCACTGTCATCAGTGCTGCCGTAGAAAGTTCCTTCCGGTGACAAACGGTCGTAACCGGCACTCCCGTTAATCTGCGGGTAATAGGGGGCTCTAGCCTGGCCAACCCTGCTCTGGCTGGCATTGAGATTTCCTCTGGCGGCAAGAATGGCCGGCTGATTCTGGCGGGTGATAGCCACCACCCTGTCGAGGGTGAGGAGCTCACCTTCGCTGATTATTTGGGGGGCGGACGGTGTCTTCTCTTTCTCAGCTGTGACCGGATCAATTGTCTGCGCCTGCAGAGGATGCTGATGAAAGGAGAATCCGGCAAGTCCTGTGGTCAGCATGATGGAGAACATACACAATCGCTTTTTCATGGGTATTCCTTTATTGCTTTGAGGGAGCCTTGACTATAACTCATATTTCCAGATTTTCACCTGTCATCTTTCGGTTCTGAGCTACCAGCATATAGATTGAAGGTACCACAAAGAGGGTAAAAATGGTGCCTATGACGATGCCGCCGACCAGCACCAGACCGATAGAGTTCCGGGCCGCAGCTCCTGCTCCGGTTACCAGGGTCAGGGGAAAATGGCCGGCGGCGGTGGCGCAACTGGTCATCAGAATGGGGCGCAGACGGGTCATGGAGGCTTCACGCACGGCCTCAAGCTTGGAATGGCCCCGGTCCTGGAGTTTATTGGCGAATTCGACGATGAGAATTCCGTTTTTGGCAACCAGCCCGACCAGCGTGATCAACCCCACTTGGGAGTAAATGTTCAGGGTCGTGGTCCAACCATTGGTCCAGAAAGGGATATTGGGGTTGGGAATCTTCAGGAAGGTGAAGGTCAGAGCCCCGAATATGGCCAGGGGCACGGAACCGGCAAGGATGACGAAGGGATCACGGAAGCTGTTGAACTGAGCAGCCAGAGCCAGGAAGATCAGCACCACTGCCAGGCCGAATGCCGGCAGGAAGCGGTTTCCTTCAGTGCGCAATTGTCTGGATTCACCAGTATAATCAAGTATGTAGCCATGTGGCAGGATTTTTGCGGCCTCATCTTCAAGAAATCGCAACGCGTCATCAAGAGGGACCACGGAGACACCGCTGATGGTGACGGCGTTCAATTGCTGGAAGCGGTTCATGGAACGGGCCGTCGTTGAATTGCGGATGGTGGCGACACTTGACAGGGGCACCATCTGTCCGTTGGGTCCGGTGATATAGATATTGCGTAACTGCTCAGGATTGAGGCGGTCGCTTCGTTGAATCTGGGGGATGACCTTGTAGCTGCGGCCGGCGATATCAAAGCGGTTGACGAAATTGCCGCCAAGCATGGAACCGATATCAGCTCCCACCTGCTGCAGATTGAGTCCGAGATCTGCCACCCGGTCACGGTCGATGATCAGCTCGGACTGCGGCTGGTCGACCTTCATGTCAATGAGTGGTGGAAAGGCAAACTTGCCACTGGTCATGGCCTTCATCTGTAACTTTTTGGCGAACTCGAGGATCTGTTCCGGCTCTGCGGTTGAGGCCAGGACAAATTCCACCGGGAACTGGCCGCCTCCCGGCAGGGAAGGACGGATTACCGGGAACATGCGGACACCGGGAATGGTCGCCAGTTTGTGCTGGACTTCGGGCAGGACTTGGAAGACGGTGCGTTTGCGTTCCGCCCAGGGCTTGATGACCATGCCCCCAAATCCGGAAGAGGGCATGGTCATCTGGAAGGTAAATTTGGTTTCCGGTTCAGAGAGAAAAATCTTGTTGGCCGCTGCCGCATACTGGCTGGTCTGATCAAGGGTGGAGTTGGCGGCGGCATCAAGGATGCCAAATATTACTCCCTGATCTTCAGCGGGTGCAAGTTCCACCGGCGACATTTTGAACATGGGGATTGCCAGCAGACTGATAACGAGCCAGACCAGATAGACTGCCGGTCTGCTTTTCAGGGTCTGATCCAGTATGCGGCCATAGATGTCCTTGATTCGATCAAATCCGCGGCTGATTCGTCCGGCCAGTCCATGTTCTGCAAGGCCTGGTTTCAGGAGCTTGGCCGACATCATGGGCGAGAGGGTCAGGGCCACGATTCCGGAGATGGTCACGGCCCCGGCCAGGGTAAAGGCGAATTCCCGGAAGAGGGCACCTGTCAGCCCGCCCTGCAGACCGATGGGGGCATAGACCGCGGCGAGCGTTATGGTCATGGCAATAATCGGCCCTACCAGCTCCCGGGCGGCGACAATGGCGGCATCAAAGGGTTTGAGACCTTTGCGGATATGGCGTTCAACATTTTCAACGACGATAATGGCATCGTCCACCACTAGGCCCACAGAGAGGACTATGGCGAGCAGGGTCAGCAGATTGATGGTGAAGCCGAAGACCTGCATGAGAAAGACCGCTCCGATCAGGGAGAGGGGGATGGTAACTACCGGGATAAAGACCGAGCGAAAGGAACCCATAAAGAGGAAGATGATCACCACCACGATGAGCATGGTGTCACCCAGAGTCTTAAGGACCTCGTGGATAGCATTATTGATGTAGTCGGTGCTGTCATAAGCGATCCGGGCCTGCATGCCGCTGGGCAGGTCTTTCTGGATGGCCGCCATCTCATCTTTGACCAGCTTGATTACATCCAGGGAGTTGGCGTTAGGCAGGGGCCATATACCCATGAAGACGGCGGTCTTGCCGGAAAAATGGACCTCGGCGTTGTAGTCTTCGGCGCCGAGTACCACGTCGCCAATATCCTCAATGCGGATGGAGGCGCCATCCTGATTGTGGACAATGAGGCGCTTGAAATCCTGGATGGAGCTCAGGTTGGTATCAGCGGTGATGTTGACCTGGATCAGAGACCCTTTGGTGCGGCCGAGGGCAGCCAGATAGTTATTGGCGGCCAGGGCCTGGCGAACCTGTACCGGCGTGATGTTGTAGGCCGCCATTCGGTCCGGTTTGAGCCAGATGCGCATGGCAAAGGTGCGACCGCCAAGGATCTCGGCCCGCTGAACCCCGGCCAGGGCGGAAAGGCGTGGCTGTATGGCCCGTGTCAGATAGTCGGTGATCTCGTTCTGCTTCAGGACATCCGAGGTGAAGCTCAGGTAGGCGGCGGCAAACTTGCTGTCTGCCGATTCAATATTGATGATCGGAACTTCGGCTTCCGGCGGCAGGTCGGCCCGGACCTGGTCGACCTTAGAACTGATTTCGGCCAGGGCCTTGGTGGCATCATAGTTCAACTTCAAGCGGACGCTGATGGTAGAAACTCCCTGGGAGCTCTGGGACTGGATATAATCAATGCCGTCGGCTGCGGCAATCGCCCTCTCCAGCGGAGTAGTGATAAATCCCCGCACCAGTTCGGCGCTGGCCCCGACATAGACGGTGGTGACCGTTACCGTTGAATTTTCACTGCGGGGATACTGGCGGACATTAACGGTTTTAATGGCCTGGAGTCCGGCAATGATGATGACCAGGCTGATCACCAGGGCAAGGACAGGACGACGGATAAAAATATCAGTAAAATTCATGGCACGGCACGGAGTAAAAATGAAGAGCTTGTTAGTCTGTAGTCTTTTAGTCTGTAAGCTAAAAGACTACAGACTAACTACCTGATAATCTAATTATTTTCCGGTTTTGGTTGCATCTCGAAGGCCGGCGCCTGGCTGTTGTCGATCACCACGCTCTGACCATTGCGCAGTTTGAAGACTCCAATGCTGGCCACTGTTTCTCCTCCCTGCAGACCAGAGAGAACTGCCACAAAGTCACCGCGTTTCTCACCGATACGGACAAACTGCTGGCGCAATGCCTTGATGTCTTTACCGCTTTTTTCATCCTTCTTTTCTTCCACCACAAAAACTGAATCGCTGTAAGGGGCATAGAGAACTGCAGTACCGGGGATGGTGAAAACCTTTGTCTGTTCCGGCAACACTATGGCGGCATTGACAAACATTCCGGGGCGTAGAATTTCGTTTTTGTTTGCAACTGTTGCCTGGACCCGGATGTTGCGGGTCTGGGCGTCCACCTGGGGGGCAATGGCTGTTATCTTGCCGCTAATCTGCTCTTTGTCGATTCCGTCACCGGTAATGCGCACTACCATCCCGGTTTTGATCCTGCTCAGTTCCTGCTGGGGCAGCATGAAATTAACAAAGATCGGATCAAGGACCTGCAGGGAGACGATTTCCTGACCCTCTTTCAGAAACTGACCGAGATTGATCTGGCGGATACCCAGTCTGCCGGAAAAGGGGGCCTTGATATTTTTCTTCTGGATGATGGCCTGGATGTTTTCAGTCTGGGCCTCGGCCTCTTTGAACCCGGCCTTGGCATTGTCAAATTCTGCCTGGGAAATAAGACCCTGGTCGGCCAGTTCAGCCAGACGACACAGATTGGTGCGGGCCAGATCTCTGCTGCTTTCCATGGCCCGTAACTGGGCCTCTTCAGCGCTGGTGTCCAGTTTGGCCAGCGGGGCACCTTTTTCGACAAAATCACCGGGGGTAAAGGAGATCGCCACCACCTTGCCCGGTTGTTCAGCGGCCACGGTTACTCCCTGGACGGCATCGAGGGAGCCGACTGCCGAGAGTACAGACTCCCAGGATTGATGCTGGACCGGTACCGTGGAGATGGTTTCCGATGGCGGGACCATCTTGCTGCCGACCGCCATCATGTGCCGGATCTGCAGGACTTTGATACCGGCCAAGGAACCGCCGATAATGATAAGGGCAAGGATGGTGAGAAGAATACGCTTTTTCATGGTTTTTTGTCAGTTGAGGGAGAGGATGGAGTGATGACGGGCTGCCTGTTATTGCCTGTCTCTTGTTGTATCGCATCCCAGCAGGCAGCCAGGGTGTTGTTGATGGTTGTTTGATCCAGTTGAATCAGGCCGGCGATACTGTCCTTGACCAGAAAGACAATGGGGCCGATGGCAAGGGCGATGAGTGCGGCCTGCGGCAGTTCCTTGATGACCTGTTGGGCCTGACCTGCGGCAAATACCTGTTCCAGCGGCAGATCTTGACCGGTGTCACCACAATTACAGAAGAGCTTTTCCCGACGCAGGCTGGTGCCGTAGGGTGAATTGTAGAATTGCTCTATGAACTTGAACTCGTACGGATTTTGTATCCCATACTGAAATATTCCCCGGCAGAGATGGAGAAAACGGTCGCGTATTGTCTGATTGGCATCATATCCATGCAGGAGGGTTTGTTTGAAAGCACAGTTCACCACTTTAAAGATATCGAGAACCAGGGTGTCTTTGTCCTTGAAATATCTATAGATGGTACCCGCTCCCACCCCGGCCTCATGGGCAATCATGGAGATGGGCGTGCCATGGAAGCCATACTCGGAGATGAGTTTGATGGTGGCATGGATTATGAGCTCCCGTTTGCTGCCGGGATCCGTCTGAGCGGAGGATATTTCTGTGGAGTGAATGTTCATTCCGCCTGTTTAGTATGTTTTTAGATGGGCGTCAAGGGGGGAATGAGCATAGCTTTCCCGAGAAAAAGTAAGTTCTTTTTAAGAATTGGTCTTAACTATTTGGAAGAAAGTGGTGTGTCTGAAAAATATTTGAAATTTAGAGCTTGATATAGAAAGGCTAAAGTATCAGTCTGATACCAGAAATGTCGAGCTAGTAACTAGCAGAAATGAAATAAGGAAATACAATTCATATGTTGTCGCCAAGAAAGAGGGATGATGCTATTTTGTTGTTTGCCGTATACAAAAAATCCTCATCATATCGCTCCTGATATGACTCTCCAGATTTGTGCCGATATACTGTTCATTATTATTTTGTATATTTGTTGACAGGTGTTTTTTGTGGATCACTGGCGGGGAGAAAGTCTGAGGCAATGGTTGTTGAGTGATGCCGGTGCTGTGAATGGTTCTTTCTCTTCGGCGAGAAGGTGTTTAGCGAGGGGCTTTTATCAGCAGCAGAGGGGTGCTGATGCTGTGCTTGAGGGTTTGGGAGACACTACCATACAGCATGTCTCCGATGAAAGTGTGGCCATGAGTGGCCATGGCCACAAGGTTATAGTCATTTCCCTCAATTTCTTTCACTATTTCTTCTTCCGGTTCACCGCTTCTGATGATGATGTGGGATCTGACGCCTCGTTCTTGTAATAATTCACATTGCAATTGCAGCGATGCTTCAGCCTGTTTGTGTAAGGCCCGGTCCTGGTCAAGCGTATGGGAGTGTACCACATGGATAAGGAAGACCTCGGCCTTGTTCTGAAGGGCCAGGGCCGATATATGCTCAATAATGGTATCGTCTACCGGCGAGCAGTCCATGGTGACCAGAATTTTCTTGTATACTTGCATGTCAGGCCTCTCCTGTAAGAGTCGAATAAAGCAGGTAGATATTCAGGACGATAACAATAGCCGAAATGATCACAGCGGATGTGAATTCCAGCAGGCTGCTGCTGAAGCGTCCCATGAGTTTGCGGTCACGGCAGAGAATCAGTAAGGGTAGCAGTGTAAAGGGAAGTTGAATGCTTAATACGACCTGACTGAAGATCAGGATGCGATAGGTGTCCATGGACAGAAGAATGATCAAGAATGACGGAATGGCCGTAACAAAAACAGAAAGTCTGTAGAGCAGGGTCCGGGGATCTTCCGGTTTTCCTAGAAAACCGGTGATGACATTGACTTCTGCCATGGACGATGTGACCGAGGAGCCGACTCCTGCGAAGACCAGGGCAACGGCGAACAGGAAATTGGCAAGAGGCCCGGCCAGAGGTTTCAAGGTCGCCGCTGCCTGCTCGATGCTGTCAACCATGATATGGCTGCGGGAGAAGACGGCGGCGGCAACAATGATCATGGCCGAATTTATCATCCACCCCATGAGCATGGCAGCAAGGGTATCGATCTTTTCGTAACGCAGAAGAGACATCTTTTCGCTTTCAGAGACGCCCCACTTCCGGCTGTGAATGACGTTGGAATGAAGGAAGATGTTATGGGGCATGACAACTGCTCCTAGGATGGCCATGGCCACGTAAATGCTGCTTCTGTTAATGTTCGGAACAACCATGGCAGGAAATACGGCCGTCCAGTCGGGCTTGACGATCAGGATCTCGAGGAGGTAGCAGATGCCGATGATGCCGAGAAAACCTATGATGACCATCTCCAGTCGATGATATCGTTGGCTGATGATCAAAAACACCTCAAGAAGCACTGTGATGAGAGCCCCCATCCACAAGGGTAACCCGAAGAGCAGGTTGAAGCCGATAGCTCCGCCGATTAATTCCGCAACGTCGGTCGCGACACAGGCCAGGACAATGGTCAGTCCCAGAAATGCTGATACTGGAGCCGAGAAGCGTTCCCGGATATTGACCGCAAGTGATTTCCCAGTGGCAATACCGAGTTTGGCGGCCATGTTCTGGATCACAATCAACATGATTGTACTGAGGGTGATAACCCAGAGCAGTTCATAGCCGAATTTTGAACCGCCCTCAATATTCGTCGCCCAGTTGCCGGGATCGATAAAGCCGACCGTGACCAGAAATCCTGGGCCAAGAAAGCTGAAAAGCGTTTTAAAAGGGAAACCCTTTTTAGCTATTGCCATAGTGGGTATTTGTCCGTCATTGCAAGGAATAGAGGTTCGCGTGAGGTGAAGGGTAAACTTGGGTTGAGAGAACCGGATGCCAGGATAGAGTAAAATTATCTAAACTTTACTCTTTTTAACCGGTCTTTACACTGGATATCTACAGGGAGTAGACGGTGGAGGTATTTTTATCTATGACCAGATAACAAGAGAAATCTCCGTGCCTGTTCATCAAACCTCTTCGTGGCAAGAGTCACGAAATAAGGGTAGAGTGGGAAGTAATCTTGGTCGAGGGATTTTGTATGATGGTGGATGCTGTACGTGGCTGCTATGTCTGTGTCAACTTCCCTTATTGTCTATCAGCTTTCTTTTATCAAAACGTGTAAGCGGTTTTCCTGCTGACAAAACCTATAATGGTTGTCTCCGTAATCAAACTCCCCATCCATGAGATCCTGCCGGATTTGCGGGCGCAGCTGGCCAGCCGCGAGGCGGTGGTGCTCAGCGCCCCGCCCGGTTCGGGCAAGACCACGGTAGTGCCCCTGGCCCTGCTTTCTGAGCCCTGGCTGGCGGGAAAAACCATCTTGATGCTTGAGCCGCGACGGCTTGCAGCCCGCTTGGCCGCTGCCTTCATGGCCCGGCAGTTGGGCGAGGAAGTAGGCCGGACCGTGGGCTACCGCGTTCGTTTTGAATCAAAGGTCTCGGCGGCAACCAGAGTGCAGGTGGTTACCGAGGGGGTGCTTACCCGCCGTCTGCAGGACGATCCTGAGCTTGCCGGGGTGGGACTGGTGATCTTTGATGAGTTCCACGAACGCAGTCTTCAGGCTGATCTGGCCCTGGCCCTCTGCCTGGATGTGATGGGCGGCCTGCGGCAGGATCTCAAGCTTCTGATCATGTCCGCCACCTTGGATACCGGAGCCGTCAGCCGACTACTTGATGAGGCTCCGGTGGTTATGGGGACGGGCCAGAGCTATCCGGTGGGGGTGGAATATTACCGGGCCGGGCAACTGCTCCAAAATTATCCCCGTGAGATTGCAAAACAGATGGCCACAGCTATTAATAAGGCCCTGGCCGAGCAGCCGGGCGATATCCTGGCTTTTCTCCCCGGGGCAGCGGAGATCCGTTATACCCAAGCTCTGCTGACCGCTGTTCTGTCGCAAGCCGATACCGTCATCCATCCCCTTTACGGCGATCTGAGCCTTGCCGCCCAGACTGCTGCGGTGCAACCGGACCGGGTAGGGAGACGGCGCATCATTCTGGCCACGCCCATTGCTGAAACCAGCATCACCATCGAAGGCATCCATACGGTGGTGGACAGCGGCTGGAAACGGAGCCCTCAGTTCGACGCCAACAGCGGCCTCAGCCGGCTGACCACTCAGCGTATATCCAAGGCTTCAGCCACCCAGCGCGCCGGTCGGGCCGGTCGTCTTGGTCCGGGCCACTGTTATCGTCTGTGGAGCATGGGTGAGGAGCACGGCCTCAAGCCTTTTGACTCGCCGGAGATTCTTGCCGCCGACCTGAGTCAATTGGTTCTGGATCTGGCCCGCTGGGGAGTGCATGATCCTGGCGGACTGCGCTGGCTTGATCCTCCACCGGCAGGTCATTTTGCCCAGGCCCAATCTCTTCTGCGGACTCTTGGGGCCTTGGACCGCCAAGGTCGTATAACCCTTCCTGGTCGGAAAATGGCTGAGCTTCCAGTCCATCCACGCCTTGGGAGTATGCTGCTTGCGGCAAACACACATGGCACAATAGGATTGGCCTGCGATTTTGCTGCTCTGCTGTCTGAACGCGATATTATGAAGGGGCGGGAGCGTTCGGCGGATATCGAAGACCGGCTTCATGCTCTGGCGGTCTTCCGCAGGGATGGTCCGGCAGCGGCAAGGTCTTTGGATGTAGATACCGATGCCTGCCGCAGGGTGTGTCAGACCAGCAGGCAGCTCCGGGAGCATCTACCCAAAACCACCAGGAATAACGAGGAGCATAGGGCAGAGCTCACGATGACTGCGGGTGAACTTCTGGCCGTGGCCTTCCCGGACAGGATCGCCCAGCAAAGAGTTGAGGGCAGGGGGCAGTACAAGCTGAGTTCCGGTCGGGGAGCGCTTCTTCCGGCCCATGATCGCCTCGCTGCCCACGAATATCTGGCGGTGGCTGAATTGGATGCTGGCCGAGTCGAGGGCCGTATTTTTCTTGCCGCCCCTCTGAACAAAGATTCCTTATTGGCTCTTTTCGTCACTCGGCTACAACGGGAGGAGAAGGTGTACTGGGAAGATCAGAGTGGTACGGTGAAGGCCTTGCGTCTCTTGCGACTGGATGAGCTGATTCTGCAAACAAGTCCTCTGGAAAATCCCTCGTCTGCTGCAGTGCTGGCCGCCCTGTTGTCCGCTATTCGCAACCGTGGCCTTACGATCTTGCCTTGGAGCGACAAGGCTAGGGACTTGCAGGCGCGGTTGGAGTGTATGCGGCTCTGGCAGCCGGAAGCTGGCTGGCCGGATGTCTCGGATGCCTGTCTACTTGAGAGCCTGGAGCAGTGGCTGGCGCCCTATCTCACCGGGATGCGGAGCGCGGAACATCTCAGAAAACTTGACTTGTTCACTATCCTTGCCGCCATGCTCAACTGGCAACAGCAGAGCCAATTAGACCGGGAGGCCCCCTCTCACATTGAGGTTCCCAGTGGCTCCAGGGTTCGGTTGCGCTACATCCTGGGCGAACCTCCGGTGCTGGCGGTGCGCCTCCAGGAGATGTTTGGTCTGGCCGACACGCCGAAGATCTGCAATAATACAGTGCCGGTACTGCTCCATCTGCTTTCCCCGGCCCAGCGCCCCATGCAGATCACCCAGGATCTGCGCGGTTTCTGGGAAGGTGCCTATCATGAGGTGAAAAAGGAGCTCAGGGGCCGCTATCCCAAACATCACTGGCCGGATGACCCCTGGCTGGCCCAGCCTACTCGGCGGATCAAACCCAGAAAATAAGTGGAATTCGGGAAATGTAGACCACGTTATGCAAGGTAACACCTTGCGTGCAAATTTCGTGTGCTTTCTCTCTTTCCTGGTATAATAATTCCGTAAATTTTTAAAAAAAAAGGAGTATTTCATGGAACTTGATGTTCCGGTAATCGGCATACTGCGGGGGGTGGGGGGTGATTTTTTTGGCGAGGTCATGCAGGTCTCCTTTGCTGCCGGGCTTCTGGCCATGGAAATCACCATGAACACACCTGGTGCCGAGGAAATTGTCCGGAAATATCGCCCCGGTGTGCCCGCTGGCAGGCTGTTGGGCATGGGCACCATCCGCAATCTCGATGAAGCCAGGAGGGCCGTGGCCGCAGGGGCCATGTTTCTGGTGACTCCTAATCTTGACACTGTGGTGATCGACTTTGCCAAGGCAGAATCCATTCCCATTGTAACCGGGGCGCTGACCCCCACCGAAGTGTACGCCGCCTGGTCCGCCGGGGCAGACCTGGTCAAAGTCTTTCCCTGCGGTGCCATGGGTGGCCCCCGGTATATTAAAGACCTTCTGGGGCCTTTTGACCATCTCCGTCTCGCAGCCGTCGGCGGAGTCAGCAGCGCCAATCTCCATGAATATTTTGGGGCAGGCGCCGCGGCGGTGGGGGCTTCCTCCAGTCTCTTCGGCGGCCAGGCGCTGCGGGAGAAGAATCTTGACCTGATCGGACAAAACGTAAAAAAATTCATTGACCATTGCCGCGACGCCCAGGATCGGGTATGATCCCGCAATTTTATCGCTACATTTACGTCTTTTTTAAGGAGACTTTCCCATGTTCAGACCGGAAATAAAAGTTATTGACTGTACTGTCCGCGACGGCGGCTTGATGAATAAATGGCAGTTTGACGATGCCTTTGTCAAACAGGTGTACCATGCCCTTGCCGAAGCAGGGGTCGATTACATGGAGATCGGCTACCTCAGCTCCGAATCCGCCTTTGACCGCAATGTGGTCGGGCCCTGGCGCTTTTGCGGGGAAAAAGACCTGAAGCGTATTATCGGGGATTCGGAAAAGAAGATCAAACTCTCGGCCATGGCAGATATCGGCAGGATCGACTACGACGACATTCCGGTTCGCTCGGAAGGATCACTCGACATGATCCGGGTGGCCTGTTATGTCCACCAGATCGATAAGGCTGCTGATTTGGCGCACCACTGCATAGACAAAGGATATGAGACCACGATAAACCTGATGGCGGTTTCCACTGTAGGTCCACGCGACCTGGAAGAGGGACTCAACGACTTGGCCAAATGTCGGGTGCCGGTGATCTATCTGGTGGACAGTTTCGGCGCCTTTTATTCCGAAGATATCGAAGTGCTGGCCAAGATGTACATGGAGCGGATGCCTGACAAAACTATCGGCATCCATGCCCACAACAATCAGCAACTGGCCTTTGCCAACACCATCTCCTCCGTTATCTCCGGGATCAACTATCTGGATGCCACCCTGTACGGCATCGGTCGCGGCGCTGGCAATTGCCCACTTGAGCTGCTGCTTTCCTTCCTGAAGAATCCGAAGTTTAAGGTTCGACCTTTGATCAAGGTGATCGAGGACCAGATTCTGCCTTGGCGCGAGAAGATCGATTGGGGCTACTTTATCCCCTACATGGTTTCCGGAGTTCTTAACCAGCATCCCAGAGAGGCCATGGCCTGTATGGAATCAGACAAAAAAAATCAGGTCACTGAATTCTATGACCAGATGACCAGCGTCGCTTCCGGCTTATAGTATTTTCGATAAACGCGTTTTGCAAAAGGCAGTCTCAGCAATGGGGCTGCCTTTTTTTGTTTTACTCAAGGAGAGGAGTGGCGGAGGGATGGGTTCCCTGCGGGGTTTGGCCGGGAGCTGATTCAAGATATTCGTGGAAGGCCTGCGGCGACAAGGGCTGACTCATGAGATAGCCCTGGATTAGATCCACCCGTTTAGCGGTCAGGTATTGCAGTTGCTCTTGATTTTCGACCCCTTCGGCCACCACCTGAAGATTGAGGCTATGGGCCATGGCGATGATCGCGCTGACCAGGACTTGATCATTGGTGTCGTATTCCAGATCATTGATAAACGAACGGTCGATTTTCAAGGTCTGCATGGGAAAACGTTTTAGATAACTGAGAGAGGAATAGCCGGTGCCGAAATCGTCCAGGGAAAGCTGGATTCCCATCTCTCGGAAGATTGTCAGCTTTCCCATAATCTCCGGCAGGTCCTGCATGAGTAGGCTCTCGGTGATTTCCAGTTCGAGTAGATGGGGTGGAAGCCCGGAACTGGCCAAGGCCTGGCTTACGACCTCAATCAGACTGGCGTCGCGGAACTGACGGGGCGAGAGGTTGATGGCGACCCGCAGTGCTTTACCCCCCTGTTCAGGCCATGTGGTCGCCTCGCGGCAGGCGGTCTCCAACACCCAGTTGCCGATCTCGACAATGAGCCTGCTGTCCTCGGCCACCGGAATGAATTCCATGGGGCTGACTATACCCAACTTCTCACTGTTCCAGCGCAGCAGTGCCTCGGCGGCCACAGGACAACCGGATTCCGTTTTGCACAGCGGTTGGAAAAAGACCTCAAAACGCTCATCTTTAATGGCCTTGCGCAGTTCCGATTCAATCTGCAGATGTCGGGTCAGGGCATCATTCATGGCCTGGTTGAAGTACTGGAAGTTGTTCTTCCCCTTGGATTTGGCACTGTACATGGCGGTGTCGGCATGCTGGAGCAGTTTTTCGGGATTGTCCCCATTGTCCGGGAAGATACTGATCCCAATGCTGGCCGAGATGAAAATTTCTCGTTGATTGATGACAAAGGGACGGGCAATGGTAGAAAAGAGCTTCTGGGCGAGGGCGGTAACATCCATGACCTCTTTGATATCCTCCAGGATAATCAGAAATTCGTCCCCACTCAGATGGGCAGCGATGTCGGCCCTTCGAATGAGCTCTGTCAGCCGTTTGGCCATCTCCTTGAGTAACTCGTCACCTGCTGAATGGCCCATGGAGTCATTAACATTCTTGAAGTTGTCGAGATCAAAAAAAAGTAAAGCCACCTTGGTTTGCCTGCGGGAACAACGGCCGATGGCCAGGTCGATATGACGGATAGCCATTTTCTTATTGGGCAAACCGGTCAGTTGACTGTAGTTGGCTTGTCGCAGCAGTCTCTCTTCGTAGAGATGCCGTTCGGTATCATCAAGGACGGTGATCACGCAGACCGGTGGTTTTTCCTTGTGGGAGACCTGGAGTCGGGCCTCAATGGGATAGCTGCTGCCGTTCTTGCGTCGATGCTCACCACGTACTACCACTGGAGCCTGATCCCCTTCGTGCCATGAAGTAAGGAGGGTGGCGAGATGCTCCGGAGTCAGATCGGTATTGATTTCCGGCAATCGGATTTGCTGCAGCTCTTCCATGGTGTAGCCCAGGTTGTGCGCGGCCCCGGCGTTGGTCTGGAGAACGGCCAGATTCTCAAGGTCGATGATGTATATTTCAGTGGAAAAATCATTCAAGATCCGGCTTAAACGACTGCCCAATCGAGTCCTCTCCGCTTCCAGGTCTTTGACGAGATCCCTGTTTTCATAGCGGTAGATCAGGGAGGTAATGATGGACTCGTTCAGCCTCTTGGCTGCTTGTATGAGAAAAAACAGAAGCAGGCTGAGGAGAGCGGCAAAGGCCAGATGCATATTATCGCCCTGAACCAGACACCGACCGATGGCCGGCGTGAGGGTGGGGATGATATAGGTGATATAAATCCGGTAATCAGCGGCCAGGCTGGTCAGGGAAGCGGTACTCAGGCCGGCGAGGACGAGCAGGGTGAAGACCTGGTGGGATATTGAGTTCATCGGAAAAAAGAGGAGCCCGGCCGCTCCCCAAACCAGGCCGGTGAGGCCAGTACCGATAAAAAGACTTTTCCCCCAGGTTGCTCCCTGTACAGGTGAGAGATTGGCCAGTCGATAGCGCCTGAAGAGGAGATAACGACCGCCCATGACCAAAGCGAGGAGGAAAATCCATACACTGAGAGAAAACAATGGAATCCTGCCGTCGTGAATGGCCACCAGGATAGTGGCCACCCCCAGGGACGCAATGATGCTGTGTGGCGTCCCATTGAAGAGAATATCCAACTGGTTGGCGTAGATATCCTGACGATGGGAATGGGCCATGTCGTTTGCCTCGGGATGACATGATTTGTCTAAGGGAAGGGGACGTCTAATCCCTTATCTTGGGTGTGAGTACTCGTCGCTGGGGTGACTCTCATATATTCTATCATCTTGTCGATCGTAATTCCAAGGTGAAAAAACAAACCTGGGTCTAAGTATAAGTACTGGTCATGTCAGACCTTGGTTAAAATGTCACAGCGATATCTTTCTAGACCTCCTAAATGTTGTCGTGGACTCGCTTCCATGTAGGATGATTGCACGTACTAATCTTTAAGAAACGACCTGGATATGCTATCATAGGTCGTTTCTGCAGGCAGTATAAGAAATAGTTAATGTATTATTGTGAAAAAAAGAAATTGCGGAAATTGGAATCAATGAGTACCTATTCTTAAGTTTCTCTGTCTGATTCCTTTGAATGTATTTGCAATATTATCCTCTCTGCTGGAGAAAGAATATGAAGAATGCTACCCCGTTTTTGTACACAGCCAATGAACTTTTTGACTGGTTGAGCGCTCGTCCTGATTTTGTCCTTCTTGATGTCCGAAATGACAAAGACTTTGCCAATTTCAGTGTTGAGGCCCCGAACTTCTTTCCTTATATCAATATCCCCTATTTTAATTTCATGGAGGATGCCCAGGGCAGCATTGAGCTGGTGCCGAAAGGGCAGAAGATACGAATCGTCTGCGCCAAGGAGGGTTCGGCAAAGTACGTCGCCGATCTTCTCTGTGAGCATGGTTTTACCGATGTCGGCTATCTGCAGCAGGGTATTGTGAGCTGGGGCAATGCCCTGGTACCGAAAAAGGTAAGCAGTGACGATGAAAAATATACCTTGTATCAGTTTATCCGGCCGGGAAAGGCTTCCTGCAGTTATCTCCTGGTTTCTAAGGATGAGGCCATGGTCTTTGATCCATCCCGCAATATTGATGTCTATAAGGCCCTAGCCAAACAGCATGGCAGTAAGATCATCCGCTCCTTTGAGACACACAGGCAGGCCGATTATATCTCCGGCAGCCCGCAACTGGCTAAAGAAAAAGGCTGCAAGGTGTTGGCCAGCAAACATGATTTTACCGGCGCCACCTTTCCCTATGAGCCGGTTGCTGACGGCGATATCTGCACCTTTAGCAAAAAAGGTCCGGAGGTGAAGGTCATGCATACGCCGGGCCATACCATGGGCAGCACCTGTTATCTCATTGACAACAAATATCTTCTCAGCGGTGATACCGTTTTTATCAGCACTGCCGGCCGTCCTGACCTTGGCGGGCGATGGGCGGAATGGGCCAGGGAACTCTATCTGACCCTCATGTTGCGATTACGGGATCTGCCTGGTCATGTCCAGGTGCTGCCCGGACACTATACCTCATGGAACGAGGCCAATGATGAGCAACTTATCATGGAGAGCCTGGGGACATTGCGTCAACACGTGGTCGCCTTTCGTCTGGCCAATGAAAAAAAATTCGCTGAGTTCATCGAGGAGAATATGCGTCCGCAACCTCCAGTTTATGCGGAAATTCGCAAGGTCAATATCGGCTTTCTCCAGGTGAGCGAGGAAGAGGCCGATGTGATGGATCTGGGTAAGAATGAGTGTGGGGCCAGCAATTATGGCAAGGTGGGTGTCAGTGCCGAGATTGAGCGGGTTGACCGGAGGAAGGCGGTCTGATTTTTGTTGCTTAGCAGTGAAGAAGGGTTTGCCGAAAGCTAACCGCTTATTTTATATGAAGATATTGATTTTATGTACCGGAAACAGTTGCCGCAGCCAGATGGCGCATGGTTTCCTGCAATCCCTGGATCCTCGGCTCCAGGTTTTTTCGGCAGGCACGCAACCGGCCGATCGGGTCAATGCCTTGGCGGTGCAGGTGATGAAGGAAGCAGGGGTTGATATCAGTCATCATGTTCCTGCCCATGTCAACCAATACCTGGGAGAGGCATGGGATTTTGTCATCACTGTCTGCGGCGGGGCCAATGAATCGTGTCCTGTCTTTATCGGCACGGTGAAATCCCGTCTTCATTTCGGTTTTGCTGATCCCTCCTGTGAGCAGGGTACGCCGCAGCACGTCATGGAAGAATTTCATCGGGTCAGGGATGCTATCCAAACTAGGTTCTTTGAATTCTATCGTGATCAGGTGCAGCCATTGTTGCAGGACGGATGATGGCTGAATCTTCGGTCATCGTAGTCACCGGTATTGGTACCGGAATAGGTAAGACGGTGGCCACTGGCCTTCTCGGCCGCTATCTTCTGGGCCAGGGGAAACGGGTCATTACCCAGAAACTGGTGCAGACTGGTTGTACTGGTCTGGCAGAGGATATCCTGGTTCATCGAACCCTGATGGGCCAGGATATCCAGCCTGAGGATCGTCAGGGACTGACCTGTCCCTATGTCTTTGCCAAAGCATGTTCTCCCCATCTTGCAGCTTCCCTTGCCGGGCAGGAGATTGCCCCGGAAGTCCTTCGTCAGGCCACCGGGACTCTTGCCACCCAGTATGACATGGTGTTGCTGGAAGGGGCAGGCGGTCTGTATGTTCCTTTGACCGAAGAACTCACCTTTCTTGATTATCTTGAGCAGGAGGCCTATCCCTTGATAGTGGTCAGCACTCCTCGTCTGGGATCGATCAATCATACCCTCTCTGTTCTGGAATTGGCCCGTAACCGGGGTCTGACCGTGCTGGGGATTATTTATAATCGCTCTCAGGAGAGCGATCCCGTGATTGCCGAGGATTCCGCTCAGGTTTTTTCCCGCTACCTGAAGCGTTATGGCCACCATGATTGTGTTATAGATCTATTCGGGGTTGAGGAATATATCCGGCAGCAAAGAAAACTGGATTTCAACCAGTTGTTTCGGCTGGATCGATAACTGGCGCCTGTCTGAAATGTTGTTAATGATGTAGAAACGAGGGGAAATGATACATTTACCAAAGAAAATCTGTCTCAGTTGTCGGAATTTCAGTCTGCAGGACCCGCAATCCGGTGTCTGTAAAGTGGTCAAGGGGCTTGTGAATTATCCGCTGAAGGCTACGGGAGATACCTGTGGCCAGTGGCGGGACTGCGGTCAACAATATTTTATCCGGACCGGTTGGATCAAGGGGCGGTTGGCCAAAGAAAATGGAGATAAGGTTGCGACCGAAAGCGGAATCATCTGTTGAATTCTATAAAAACAGCAACTCGCAAGCAGGTATTCGGAAATGAAATAAGTGGGGTGAAATTTGGGCAACGAGAAAAGTGATTTTGATGCCATTGTCATTAATGAGGCCCAACTTATTTTAGCAGAAAAACGCACATCTTTAGCCGTGATGCGGACAGGTATAGCTGTCCTGGTTTTACCACTGTCAATTTTGAGTCTGTTGGTAGTGACCTCTAGATATTATGATGTCATGCATGTCCTGCAATTTATTATTCCCGTGGCGATTATTAACTTTTTGTTAATTGTTTTTGGTGCCTATCTGGTTGTTCATTCGTTCATTCGGATGCGCCATCATGATCGTCTTATTCAGGAAATCAAGGTGAAGTATAGCGTCATTGGAGAATTTATTGATTGAAGATGTGAATTGTTTTTACCATGCAAAAAAAGTCGGCGGAAAGGGCTACGAGAAACTTATCTGGAGGGCGGGGCATGGGGACTGAGATTGAACGGAAATTTTTGGTCACAGGTGACGCATGGAGAGGCATGGCTACCGGTACGGAATATCGTCAGGGCTATCTTGGCTCTGATCAAGGGCGAACTGTGCGGGTGCGTATTGCCGGTGATAAAGCATTTCTGACCATCAAGGGGAAAAGCAGCGGTATCAGTCGGATGGAATATGAATACCAGATTCCGGTGGAAGACGCCCGTGTCCTGCTGGCCGAGCTCTGTGAACAGCCGATCATTGAAAAAAAAAGGTATAGAATCTCCTACCAGGGATTTGTCTGGGAAGTGGATGAGTTCTTTGGAGAAAACGAAGGGTTGCTTGTGGCTGAGATCGAGCTGGAAGAGGAAGGGCAGGAGTTTGAGAAGCCGCCCTGGGTCGGGATGGAGGTGAGCTCAGACCGTCGGTATGCCAATGCCAGTCTTGTTAAAACCCCTTTTTCCATCTGGAAACATTGATCGTCATCCTGTTTTTTAAGATATCCATCAGATAATCTTTTCCAATTCTTTTATTTTTGCATAGTCACCCAGGACAATCAGGGTGTCGTTTTTGAGGATCATGCTGGTGGGGTTGGGATTGAACAGCATCTCACCTGCATGATCGCGTTTGATAGCCACGACAATCAGGTTGAAATCACGGCGGATATTGGAATCCATCAGGGTGTTGTTTACGATCTTGCCATGGTCGGAGACCGAAAGCTCCTCCATCCGCAGACCAAGTTCGCCGCTGTGGACGGTCAGGTCAATGAAGTCCGTGACGGTCGGTCGCAGGATATGCTGGGCCATGCGACAAGCCCCGATATAGTAGGGTGAGATGACCCGGTTGGCTCCGGCGCGCAGCAGTTTTGTCTCCCCGCCATCGGCGCCACTGGAGCGGGCCATGATATAGAGATCGTTGTTCAGTCCTCTGGCCGACAGGGTAATATAGACATTGTTGGCATCGGAGGAAACCACGGAGATAAGTCCTTTTGCCCGTTGGATCCCGGCCTGGAGCAGCATGTCATCGCTTGAGGCCTCACCATCAAGGAAGAGATAATTGAGGTCAGCCAGTTCCCGAATGACCTTGGGATTGTTTTCAATGACGACAAAGGGTTTGTTCGCCTCCTTGAGGAGGTCACAGATGACCCGGCCAATGCGACCGAATCCGCAGATGATGTAGTGATCAGTGAGTTCTAAAACCTTCTTTTTCATTTTTAATCTCCCGTAAATAGCCTGTAGCTCACCTTCCACCACTGCCTCGGTAATCTTGCTGAACATCAACATGATAAAGCCCACCCCGAGCAGGATGAGTATCACGGTGAAGACCCGTCCCTTGGGACTCAAGTGAAATGTCTCACCATAGCCTACAGTGCTGACGGTGATCGTGGTCATGTAGAGGCTGTCTACAAAACTGCTGTTTTCCAGGAACATGTAGCCAAATGTTCCAAATGAGAGGATACAGACCAGTATGATTATGGCAGTTACTGATTTAGGCATACATTCAAAGTTGTTATATTTTTGAAACAGGGTATATTTTCAGCCTCGAATCTTACTCTGTTTTCCATTAAAGGGCACCTTCAAAAATATATTTGAAAAATACATTTTTCCAGCTCCCTGCGCGGCGGTTGGATGCTTTGTCAGCACCGGCTTAAAATTAAACAAATGTGTATTTCCTTTTATATTATCTAAACCACCTTCCAGAATTCATGCGACTATAAGCATCGTCAAGATTCATCCCTTGTTTCGCTGTGAATAAGTAAATGAGTTCAAGGTTGAAAGTTTTTTTTTTTTAAAAAAAAAGAGGTTCTTTGTGCCTGAAATCCTGTTGTATGCCCCCATCGTTCTGTTGGCGGCTGTGCTGTGTTTACTCTTTCTGTTACTGAAAAAAATTTCGCAGCAGTTTGAACCCTCCATGCTTTCTGCCCGTCTTGATGTCTTTGAAAAAGGTCAGGAACGTGCAGAATCAATGATTCGAGAGGAAATGGCCAAGAGTCGCGAGGAGTTGAGCCGGGCGGCAAGAGAGCAGCGGCAGGAACTCACCGGGGCGTTTTCGACCTTTGGTGATTCTGTGATTCAACGGATGAAAGATGCTGCTATTATCCAGAAGATACAACTTGAGGCCATGTCAACTATTATTGGCAAGCTTTCCGACTCCAATGAGAAAAAGCTGGAGGCTCTCAGGGTCACGGTGGAAGGTAAATTGCAGAGCATGCAGGTCGATAACGCCACACAGCTTGAGCAGATGCGGCAGACCGTGGACGAGAAATTACAGGGGACTCTGGAGAAACGGCTGGGAGAGTCATTCAAACAGGTCAGTGAACGATTGGAACTGGTGCACAAGGGCCTAGGGGAGATGCAGACCCTGGCCACCGGGGTGGGCGATCTTAAAAAAGTGCTTACCAATGTCAAGACCCGGGGGACCTGGGGCGAGGTGCAGCTTGGGGCACTGCTGGAGCAGGTGCTGAACTCCGATCAGTTTGCCGTCAACGTGGCCACCAAGGATGGCGGCGAACGGGTCGAATTTGCGATCAAACTGCCAGGGCAGGGAACAGAGAAGGAAGATATCGTCTGGCTTCCCATTGATGCCAAATTCCCCATTGAGGATTATCAACGTCTGATTGATACCCAGGAGCTGGGAGACCTGGCCGGGGTGGAGACGGCTGGAAAGCAGTTGGAGGGCAGGGTGAAGGCATGTGCGTTGGATATCTGCCGGAAGTATCTGAATCCGCCCAAGACCACCGATTTCGCCATTCTCTTCCTGCCCATTGAGGGGCTCTTTGCCGAGGTCATACGGCGGACGGGGTTGACCGAGGCCATCCAGCGGGAATGCCGGGTGGTGATTGCCGGGCCGACGACCCTCTGGTCTATCCTCAGCAGTCTGCAGATGGGTTTTCGTACCCTGGCCATCCAGAAGAGATCGAGCGAGGTGTGGAACCTCCTGGCCGCGGTCAAGACCGAGTGGACCAAGTATGGAGATGTCCTGGATAATGTCCAGAAGAAGCTGGAACAGGCATCAAAGACTATTGATCTGGCAAAGACGAGATCAAGGTCTGTTGAGAGGAAGTTGAGGGATGTCCAGGAGCTGCCCGTGGGTGAGGCGGCCGTCTTGTTGTCTCTTGACGTGGTGGAAGATCGCCCATGATATGCTGGCGCGATGGTTGGGGCTCGTTTCCGGTGAAGATGGTGCCTGTCGGAGGCCGCCATTTCCTTCTCTGGCAGAAAAGACCAGGGCGAGGAGCAAATAATGTTTCCTTGACATGGTTATGACGCTGTGATTTACACGTAATATTATTGATCATATCATGAGAGAGGCAGGGATGAAAAGGACAGGGCGGTTGAAGCAGGATATTAAGGCTAATGGCGGGCGTCGTCTGCGGCGGCTGTGGAGTGTTGTGCTGGTGTTTGTGTTATTGTCGGCGCCGGGCATGGTTTGGACTGCGGATTGGAATCCCTTGCCGGATACCGGTCAGGCAAAATGTTATGATACAAACGGCAATAAAATTACCTGCCCGCCGGTCGGGCAGCCTTGGTATGGGCAGGATGCCCAGTATCAGGGTACGCCGTCTGCCTATCAGAATAATGGAAATCAAACCGTTACCGATCAGAATAGTGGCCTGATGTGGATGAAGTCCGATGATGGCACACCGCGCAAATGGCAGGATGCTGTTGACTACTGCAACGGGCTTGTTTTTGCAGGCCAGAGCGACTGGCGCTTGCCGACCAGATTCGAGCTGGATTCCATTGTTGATTATGGCCGGTCTTATCCGGCGATTAAGCCTGTTTTTGGCTGTAAGTCATCCTTCTACTGGTCGGCTCAGCCCTATGCGGGTGACCCTGTGTATGCGTGGGGTATCTTTTTCAACGATGGCGGCGACCATTGGCTCGATAAGGTCAATAAGTATTATGCTCGGTGTGTTCGAGCCGGACAATGAAAAGTTGTTCCTTTAATTTGGGGGAGCCCACTTTCTCATACGGATTCCCCGGACGCTGTCAGGATTGTATATAAAAAAGCTTGGCCTTGGTGCATGGTGCGCCAGGTGTCACTATTGTTTGCAGGAGAAGATATGGAAATGAAACAGAAGAGGTCGGTTACATGGTGTTCCTGGTGCGCCACGCAAAGAAGAGTCCTGCGGTGCACCATGGGCGTCGTCCTTGTGTTTTTGTTCTTCGCCTTTTGCCCTCCCGCCCAGGCCGTCGGCCCCTATACTGCTGGCAGCAATACGGTTGTTGATCAGGGAACCGGCTTGGAGTGGCAGAAAAGCGATGATGCCACGCCCCGTAACTGGCAGGATTCTCTTGCCTATTGTGAAAGTCTGTCCCTTGACTCCAAAACTGACTGGCGGCTGCCCAGTATCCGCGAACTGAAATCCATTGCTGATGTCAGCAGATATTATCCTGCCACTGATCCGGCTTTTAGCTGTCAGCTGTCCTCTTACTGGTCGGCTACCACCGTCACGGATTATCCTACTACCAGCGCCTGGCATGTACATTTTGGTAATGGTGACGATATCTGGGACGTTAAGGCGAAGAAGTATAATGTCCGTTGTGTTCGCGCCGGACTATCAGGGTTATAGGGTACTTTTGGCTGTCAATGCTGTTTTTGTATTTTGTCTGGCTGACAGAATGTGCAGGACCTCATCCCGGTTGTTCTGAACTTGGTTGAGGAGGATGACGAAAGGCGCATCCTGTTGCTGCGGGATGTATCCGGCATAACAATAGACCCCCTTAAGCGTCCCTGATTTGAGTGGGAAACCTTTTTTGATGGGCAGCAGTTCCTGATAAGGGGCAAACTTCTGCAATGCTGTAATCATCGCCCTGGGGGTCATCCTGTTCCTGCGTGACAGGCCGGAGCCCTCAAACATCACCAGTTCCGATTCTGATATTCCCAAATTTTCACTGATATAGCTCCGCAGGGCGGTCCTGGCTTTGTCCCAGGTGGCGGGAGCGCCGAGGCGGGCAGATCCGCAGGCAAGAAAGAGCTGATTGGCAACAAAATTATTGGAGTATTTCAGGCACTGCTTGATCATTTCCTGTACCGTTTTATCTGACCGGTAGCTGAGAAGGGGAGTGGCCGTGGTTGGTGTCTGTCCCGCTGTGATTGCACCCCGGACTATAATCTGTTTTTGTGCCAGCAGGGCAGCAAAAAGCTCACCGCTGTAGCGCAGAGTGTTGGAGAGCTTTCCGGTCGCTTTAAAGGCATTGACGTTGAGGTGATGATGCCCCGGGGGAAGGGTGGCCCCGATTGTCTGCATCATCGGTAAAAAGGGGACTTTCGGGTCAGCGGAGGAAACGGTGCGGTCAGGGGCAACCCGGATAGCAATGGAGTTGAAGTTGACGGCCAGAGCGCTGTTCCAGGCATCATAAGGATTGGTCGAGTTTTCGCAACCGTCAGCCGGGAAGTCGAGTTGGTAGGCACTCTCGTCCATAATCAGGTTGTTGATCTGCTCTACTCCTGTTTCCTGCAGTCTCTGGACAATGCTAATGATATTTTCTGTGAGCAGAAAAGGGTCGCCACTACCCTGGATGTAGAGATTGTTATATTGGTCACGAGATATCCGGGTTGCAAAATGATAATCCGGCCCCAGGATCTCGAGGGCTGCAAGACTGGTGATGATTTTCAGTGTCGAGGCTGGGATAAAGGGGGTTGTACTATTCTCAGCCATTGAGATATGGCCATCCGAGACCAGGGCGTAGCCGCCCTGGTGAATGAAGTTTTTGGCCGATACAGCCTGGTCTGCATGAAGCAGACCAGGCGTGCACGGGATACAACAGAACAAGACAGTGGCCAGGAATATCACTGTCTTTGAGAGTTGAGCTGCCATCAGATCTGCGGCAGCCGGGCCAGGGATTTGGCAATCTCCTCTTCCGGGTAATCGTAGTTGAACAGGTCGCCGGAGAAATATTTGTCATAGGAGGCCATGTCGATCAGTCCATGTCCGGAGAAGTTGAAGAGGATGGTCTTGGGCTCATCCTTGTCCCGTGTGGCTTCAATGATCGCGCCACGGATGGCGTGACAGGTTTCAGGGGCCGGGATAATGCCTTCGGTGCGGGCAAAAAGCACTCCGGCCTCAAAGCATTCGAGCTGATGCACCTTGATCGGGTCAATAATTTTTTCCCGTACCATGGCCGAGACGATGGGGGACATTCCATGGTAGCGCAGGCCGCCGGCATGGATTCCGGGTGGAATAAAGTCATGACCCAGGGTGTACATATAGAGAAGCGGGGTGGTCTGGGCCACATCGCCAAAGTCATAGGCCAGTTTACCCATGGTAAGCGAGGGGCAGGAGGCAGGTTCCACGCCGACGAAACGGATCTTTTTGCCATCCAGGTAGTCAGGGAGATAAGGGGTGGCCAGGCCGGCGAAGTTGGAACCCCCGCCACAGCAGCCGACGATGACATCGGGATAATCTCCGGCAATCTCCATCTGCTTCTTGGCCTCAAGGCCAATGATGGACTGATGGAGAACGACGTGGTTGAGCACGGAACCGAGGGCGTATTTGGTGTCTTCCCGGGAGAAGGCGTCCTCGATGGCCTCGGAGATGGCAATACCCAGCGAGCCGGCGGTGTCAGGATATTCCGCCCTGATCTGGCGGCCGATCTTGGTGTCTTCGCTGGGGCTGGAAACGATGTCCGCGCCAAAGGTCTGCATCATCGATTTACGGTAAGGCTTCTGGTCAAAAGAGACCCTTACCATATAGACCTTGCACTCCAGCCCGAATTTACCGGCGGCAAAGGACATGGCGCTTCCCCACTGCCCGGCGCCGGTCTCGGTGGCTATACGTTTGACCCCTTCTCTGGCATTGTAGTAGGCCTGGGCTACGGCGCTGTTTGGTTTGTGGGAACCAACAGGTGAGACCCCTTCATTCTTAAAATAGATTTTGGCCTTGGTGCCGATCGCCTTTTCCAGGTTGTAGGCCCTGACCACGGGGGACGGCCGCCAGATCTTCAGCACATCCATAACCTCTTCCGGGATGTCAATGAAGCGCTCGCTGGACATCTCCTGTTCCAGAAGGCCCATGGGGAAGATGGCTCCCAGCTTTTCCGGTCCCATAGGCTGTTTGGTGACGGGGTCAAGCGGCGGCAGCAGTCCGTTTGGGATATCGGGAACAACATTGTACCATTGGGTGGGCATCTCATCATCACGAAGAACGATCTTCTTAATCACGGTATTCTCCTTTGGGATAGTTATTGTGGCCTTGGCAAGCGGCTTGGATAATACTTTATAAAAGCACTTTTCTGGGTAGCATATCCAGGATGAATTTGCAAGATCTGCGAAGCCTGTCTGGTTTTGTTCATATACTTTTTTGGGGATAAAAGCGAGGGAGGAATAAAGAGAGGGGGGGGAGCGTTCAGTCTTTGACAGTCAATGGTTGCTCATACTGGCAGAGAACTGAACGCTCAAGAACTTATCTATTGTAATTCAGGCTACCAGATCCAGTTGCTGGATGGTACCCACTGTACCGTTTTCGTTGACAAATATACCGCTTGATCGGATCTGTCCCTGGAGATTGTTATCAGTGTCTTTGATGGCGAAAGGGGTGCTGACGTTGCCCAGATAGATTGCCCCTATCCCCTTCTGGCCAAGAGCCACAAGGCTGTCCTTGCCTTCGGCGTCTTTGCTCCAGATCCGCAGCTGGTTGTAGATGGAGTCATTTTCATCGATCCAGTTATTGCCATCAAGGTCATAGGCGGCCAGTTCGCTGAAACCGTTACCGCTCTGGGTGCCGAAGAGTTCCGAGCCGTTGTTGATGGTACCGTCCCCATTTTTATCCAGGGCTAGAAAACCACTGTTGCTGCCAACAAAGGAAATCTGTTCGCTCTGTCCATCGGAGTCAATATCAAAGCTGAATTTTGTCTGGGTAAGTTCTGCTGCCTGACCACCGAAGTTGATTACCAGCGGGTCTTTCAGGGCATCTCCTTCCCTGATGTTCACACTCTGCTCCGTGAAAAAGGCACGGCTCATGTTCAGTTGTACGGAAAAATCGATTTCTTTACCATCTTCGGTCAAAATTTTCCCTTGGGCCCCAAAAGCTGTGGCTTCATATTCCTGATGAGATTCATAATAATCGTAGATGAGACCGGAACCCTGCAGGGCAGGATCTGCTGCTGCGCCTGTTTCAGGTGTAGTTGGAGTTGCAGCGGGTGTCACTTCGCCGGTAGTGACCGGCACCGCTGCATTTTTCGGGGTGGTCAGTCGTATCTGTTTGCCGGTGATTCGTTCGATCATGGATTTTAGAATCCGCATATTCAGGTCGGTCATAACCTCATCTTCCTCAGGAACCGGCTCGGCAACGGCCTTGACAGGTCTTGCTCTCATTGCTTCTGCAGAAATGGATACCTTGGTGGACTGCTGGGATCTGGCCTGGTGATGATGCAGTCTCATCTCACGCCCTCTGCCTTCGTTGTCGGTGACTGTTTTTCGCTCCTGCCCTTGTTGCCAGACGGTAAGAGACTCTCTTTTCTGATGCTGTTCGACGGAGATGTGGTTGGAATAGAGCTGGATGGCGGAATCGGCGATCTTCATGGCAGGCCCTCCCTGGCTTTCATGAATAAAACGAATGGTGATGATTGCAGCATGTCTTCCGTGACTGCTGCAGCACAATTGTTCAGTAGATATAGTCCTATCGGCAGGAGAGTGGTTTTTCTTTAGGGGGGGTAGGAAAAAAGGTGAAAAAAAGAGGCAGATTATTTTTATGAGAAATAATCTGCCTCTTGCTCAAGCGGGGTCTGTGTGGCGTTTTTGTTTCGTGTGGGGATGGATCTCTTTATTTAAGGATATTTCCCAGGTCCTTGACTTGCTGTACTTGCTGCTTCACCGAAGCAACCTCTTTGACTCCGGGAATTCCGTCTACAAGGTCCTTGCCACCTTTGTCAACTTCACTCAACCCATTTTTAAAAGATGAAATGGCCTTTCCCAGGCCGGAGCCGATTTCAGGCAGTTTTTTGCCGCCAAATACGAGAAAGGCAATACCAAGAATGACGACCAACTCAGGGGTTCCAAGTCCAAACATATTATGCTCCAGAGAGAATGTTGTGAAGGTTCATCAAAAGAAGAAGATACGGTGTGCTGCCCATGGATCAGGTAGCAGAATCACCTTTGTTCTCATCGTCTAACTTTTTCTGATCCTCTTCTTTTTTAGTGGCTTCCTTAAAGTTTTTGATTCCCTTGCCAATGCCGGAACCAATTTCAGGAAGTTTTCCGGCGCCAAAAATAATGACAATTATTACCAGGATAACAACAAGTTCTGGCATTCCAAGTCCAAACATAAAGACACCTCATATGGTGGGGAAGGGTGATTGTATCGGAACAGTCCGATGAGAAATCAGTAACCAAAGAGTTTAGAGCAGTTTAAACAGAAAGTCAACGATTTCTCGTGGACTGGATGTGTCGGCCGATTTCCCTCATCCTGGAAAGAATAGACTCTTCATTGAGGGTCAGGAGCTGGCGGTTACGCATGACCTGTCTGCCGTTGATGATGGAATGGATAACATCTGCCCCTCGTGCCGCATAGACCAGATGCGAGGGGATATTGTAGAGAGGGGTCAGATGGGGCTGGTTCAGGTCAAGCACAATAATATCGGCCTTCTTGCCGACAGTCAGGGTGCCGATATCGCTTTCAGCCTGAAGACATGCAGCCCCCCCGAGGGTGGCGGCATGCAGGGTGGTCTCCGCATTCATGGCGGTGGGATCCATGTTGATTACTTTATGGAGCTTGGCTACGGTATTCATCTCGCCGAACATATCCACATCGTTATTACTGGCGCTGCCATCTGTTCCCAGGCCCAAGGTGATCCCTGCAGCGAGCATCTTGACTGCCGGTGGTTCGCCGGAGGCCAGTTTCATATTTGATTCCGGGCAATGGGAAACCTTCACTCCATGCTGGGTCAGGGTGTTGATATCCTGGTCGCTCATGATGACACAGTGGACGGCCAGAGTGCGTTCATTGAGAAGCCCTAGTCTCTCCAGATGCTCCACTGGGGAACAGCCATAACGCTCGCGGCAGACGGCGACCTCTGCCGCGTTCTCGGAGAGGTGGATGACATAAGGGCAGTTGTGTTCAGCGGCCAGGGTCCCGAGACCTTGCAGGAGCCCTGGGGAACAGGTGTACACGGCATGAGGATCGGCGGTGATCTTGATCAGAGGATGATCCTGATAGTGGCTGAACATCTCCTCCACATAGGTAAAACCGTTATCAAGATCACCATAATTAGGTGAGGGGAAATCGTAGAGCACCTCGCCTATCCAGGCGCGCATCCCAGATTCTTCAGTGGCCCGGGCCACTTCTTTGGCAAAAAGATACATGTCGCAGAAGCTGGTGGTACCCGACTTGATCATCTCGGCCAGGGAAAGCAGGGTGGAGTGGTAGACAATCTCGGGCGTGAGTTTGGCCTCTGCCGGAAAAATATGTTCCTGCAGCCAGGTCATGAGCGGCAGATCATCGGCCAGCCCACGGAAACAGGCCATGGGGGCGTGGGTGTGGGTGTTGATGAGTCCCGGCATGATCAGGCCGTGTTCTTCGTGGAGGCGCTCGGCCTGGGGGTAGCGCTCGGCAAGCTCATTGGCTGTGCCGATGGCGATAATGCGATCTCCGGCCACGGCCACGCCCCCATTCTCTATGCAGTCCTGCTGCCTGGCAGTGGGCAGGAGCCAGAGGCCGGTGATGAGCAGATCAACGTCTTGTCTTTGGGGCATATATCCTCCTGATGATCTCGATAATAAGACGTTCCAGCTGCGGTTCCACAAGGCCGGCGGCGGCAATGATCTCTTCCAGGATGATCGGCTGCATCTTGTCGGGATCATTGACATTGGAGATCACCGACAACCCTAGGATATCCATGCCGGCGTGGCGGGCGACAATAATCTCCGGGATGGAAGACATGCCGACGGCATCGGCGCCACAGCCTCGCAGCCAGCGGGTCTCAGCCGGGGTTTCCAGACTGGGGCCGGGGATACAGGCATAGACGCCGGTGACCACCTTGGCAAGGCAGCAGGTCTCAGCGCTCGCGAGGGCGACCTTGATCAGCTCCGGATCATAGGGTATAGAAAAATCCGGGAAACGCGGCCCCCAGGCGTCGACATTGGGGCCGCGCAGGGGATTGTCACCAAGCAGGTTCAGGTGATCCTTAAAGATCATGATCGAGCCGGGGGCAAAGGCAGGATTCAGCCCGCCTGCCGCATTGGTCAGGATCAGGGTCCGGACGCCGAGCAGGGAGAGAACACGGATGGGAAAGGCTACTTCTTTGCTGGAATAACCTTCATAACAGTGAAAGCGACCCTGAAGAATGAGAACCGGAGTCCCGTGCAGATGGCCGACAATAAGATTGCCCTGATGACTGCTCACCGTGGAGATGGGGAAGTTTGGGATCTCGTGGTAAGGGAGTATCAAGTTTGGCTTTATCTGCCCGGCCAGACTGCCCAGCCCGGTTCCAAGCTGGATCACCAGTGGAGGGATAAACGGCAGCTGCTCACGCAGGAAGGCGACGCATTCTTCTACCTGGTTGATATGATTGTTGTTGGTGCTGGTTTCGTTCATTTATTCTCTCCGTCCTTCTTCATGGCCTTGGGGCGAGCATTCTTGTCGGGCGCAACAGGTAATTTCAGTACCTTTCAATAAGTTCTTGCCGCTTGATAATCTGGCTCTTGAATCAGCGTTTGAACAATGTCCACTATCTTGAACTATCAGGAATCAGACCAGAAGAAGAAATGACATGAAAGGATAGAGTAACGTACTGGAAGTAAGATAAAAAGAAAACAATTTTTCAACTCAAGTTATATGGGATGTTTTTATTCTGATAATGGAATCTTTGGGGATTTGAACTCTCCCTTTACCAGAGTGATAAGCGTGATCTCCCCCGGGCAATTAAAGCGCAGGGGGATGCTGGAGGATCCTGCACCGCGGCTGGTATAACCCTTCATCTGTTGGTATTGCCAATTGCCGGAGGCAGTAAAACGGGGTGCCCTGGAGTTGGTGAGGAGAGGACCCTGAATTATGTTCCCGGGCAGGCAGATTTGTCCGCCGTGGGTGTGGCCGCAGAGGTAAAGATTGGCGTTACATTGTGCCGCTTCTTTGTATGTCTCAGGCGAATGGGCCAGGAAGATGCTAAAGGCCTGAGCCGGTACATCCCGGAAGGCCTGTTCGGCATCGGCCATCTTGTAGAAATGGGGGTCATCAACGCCAACGATCCAGATCCGTTCGCCGTTGCGCTCAATGGGCCATGATTCGTTGATCAGCATGATCAGGCCACACTCCTCGAAATCCGGGGCCATCTCCAGACAATCATGATTGCCGAGGACGCCGAGGAGGCCATGCTGCGTGCGGACATGGGGGAGGAGGCGGCGCAGATGCCTGAGGCAGGGCGCGATGGGGCCGTAGGTCTGCATCCGGATATCTCCGCCAATCAGACAAAGATCGACCTCAATGTCCTGCAGATGATTAATAAGGGTATCGGTCAGACCATCGAGACCGTCCAGGTGGAGATCGGTCAGCAGAAGGATGCGAAACTGGTCAAAGGAGTCAGGCAGTGAGGGGAAACAGAATGTTTTTTTCACCACCTCTATCTTGAGAGCATTGGTTCTGCCTTTTTCATTTAGACCTGTCAGCTTGAACAGTGGGGTGAGAAAGACCAGATCAGAGAGAACGCTGGTCAGATTGAACAGGGCCTGCCATCTGGCCAGAGGGGTATGACAGGCCCGCCATTCACGCAGGCGAACTGTTGAACGGACCTGGCGTGGATAATTTTCCAGCGGTGGCCGGTAAATAATAAAGTGCCAGAAACGGGAACTCCAGTAGGCGATGGTGATGAACAAAATCTGGATTGCCGCAATCTGTTCCCAGCTAAGATCCAGAACCTGGCCCAGGAACAGGGCGGGAAAAAGGGATTCAAAGAGTTGATCGAGGATGACGATCTCGGTGCCGCTTTTCAGGGTCCGACGACGTTTGATAAAGCTGGATAAAAGGTCGCCGCTCATGGCCAGCAAGGAGGCAAGGGCACCAATCCACCATGCAACGCCGATCAGGGGAGCGACTATGCTCCCCCCGAGCAGGCTGGCCAGGATGCCGCGGATAGTCTTGTGCGGCCCGAAGAGGGGCTGCTGGTCTCGCCATACTCTGCCGCCATCGAGCGGCCTGTTCCAACGGTCGCCGCAGAACATACTGACAAGGGGTGGAAGTGCGTTGATCCACAGGAGATAAAGAACAATGGTGGCCGCCACGATCATAGTGCTCTTCCTCTATGGTGCAGTAAAAAAAGGTCTATCGACTAGATGAATTTTTATCCCTATGCTGCCGGTGGAGAGCCTGATAAAAAAGCAGACCGTAATCACCGGCAGCAAAGACGCTGCAGGAGACGGAGATAAAGAGGGCAACCGGGGCCATCCCTGGAAAAAGGACCACAGTGAGCAGCAGGAGAAATTGTCCCGCTGTGGCCAGTTTACCTGACCACCTGGCCCCCATCTCGCGGAAGGAAGCCCAGGATTGGATTGTTGCCGCATATGCGGCGGCAATCCCAACAGTCAGATCGCGGGCAATCACTGCCAGAATCCACCAGATCGGAAATTTGCCGGTCATGGCAACAGTGGTCAGGGCTGCAAACATGAACATCTTGTCAGCTACGGCATCCAACAGGCCTCCCTGCCAGCTTGATACCTTCCAGCGTCTGGCGCACCAGCCGTCAAGAAAATCACTGGCCCCGCTTCCCAGAATAAGCCAGACCCACAGTTCCTCGGGACAGAAAGGAAAGAGGCAGGCCAGACCCAGTCGCAAGGTGGATAAGATATTGGGAATAAGGGCCAGATATTGTTTCATGCCGGAGTTACGATACGACAAAGTAGATAACTCCCATGGTGATAAGGCTGCCGATACGGAATATCTGGTTGTAGAAGATCAGTTCCGCGGCTATCTTTGGTTTGAATATTCCTGCATAATAAGGGAACTGATGACGGATGGCGCGGATCGGTGAAGAAAGGATATTACCCACCAGAAGCGCCAGGATAATCTCTCGATAACTCATGCTTCCAGCCTGGAGCAGGGCTCCGGCTGCAGCCAGACCCGCCGTGAATTCGGCGGCAATCTGAAAGGTGATAATGCCCATGGATTCCGGGGAGAGCCAGGAGAGGAAGGAAAAATAGGTGGCCATCATTTTTTCCATGGTGGTGAAAATCCCAGCCTTGTGGAGCCAGAAAATGAGGATATAGATGGGGATAGTAAAGCGGATGATCGTGCGGATACGTCTTTTAAAGCGGACCCAGCTTTTTGTGAAAATAGCGTTCCATCCGCCTCCTGCCGCCTTTGGTCCCTCTACCTGTATCCCGTCTCTCTGTTCCGGTCTGGGGAGGATGAAACGGCTGATAAGAAGGATGGAAAGGGTGCGGAGCATGGCCGCGCCCAAGGTGAGGCCCACATAGATAAAGGCCGCTCCCCTGATCATCGGCACCGCGACGAAGGAGACCGTGGGCAGGTGAAGGAAATAGGTGGGCAGCGAGTTGAACAGGTTGGTCAGGATCAGCTCTTTTTTTGATATCTTCTTGTTTTCGTAGGCCTCGGAGAGCATGGTGTTGGCGCTGATGCCGGAAAAAAGCGCCATGGTGAAGGAGGCGCTGGCGATATCGGAGAGGTTTCCCAGGCGCAACAGGGGACGGGCCAGGGTGGCAACTTTACTGGTCCAGTTCAGTGATTCGATCAGGTTGGCAAAAAAAAGGCCAACCGAGAGAGAACCGAGCAGCCGCAACAGCGGCCAGAACAGGTCGTGCCAGAGGGTAAGGAGGGTATCTGCTGAAAAGGACATGGACGTTTTTTCCTGGTTTTTCCTTAAGGTTCAAGAATTGATGGGCCTTGAATCAGCGAATGGGCGTATAGACCTGCCGGATCGTTGAAGAGCAGGATCTCCCTGATAGGTGCAGTCAGTTGAACTATCTGCTGCGCCAAAGGTTGTGATATTGTTTGGCGCAGCAGGGTGGCTGTGACCTGACCGTTGAAGATGGTCAGTATCTCATCCAGAAGGCTGCGTGGCTTTTTAATGTAGACTGCTGAGTAACTTTCAATTTTTGCCATTTTGGCTGCAGACTTGATGGCATCTTCCAGAGTTCCTATTTTATCCACGAGGCCGAGTTGCTGGGCCTCTTTTCCATGAAACACCCGTCCTCCGGCAACGGTCTTGACTGTTTCCATGTCGATTCGGCGTCCTTTGGCCACTAAGGCAAGAAACTGCCGGTAGCCATGTTCCAGGATCATCTGGACAGCTACCTCCAAAGGAGGAGTCAGAGGCCGGCTTACGTTAAGGCCTGATGCCAGCGGGGTGGTACCGAAACCATCACTGTGAATGCCAAGACTTGCCAGGCTGTTTTCAAAGGTGGGGAAGGCCGCGAAGATCCCGATGGAACCGGTGATGGTGGCGGTTGATGCCCATATCTCATCAGCGTTTGCAGCAATCCAGTATCCGCCTGAGGCGGCAGTGGAGCCCATGGACACCACCAAGGGCTTGGCACTTTTTTTCAGCTCCAGGATCTCCTGACGAATGATTTCTGAGGCAAAGGCCGAGCCGCCCCCTGAGTTGATGCGCAGCGTCACTGCTTTGATTGCCGGATCAAGACGGGCCTTACGGAGACTCGCGGCCAGGGTGTCGCCGCCAATGGTGCCCACTGGCTGCTTACCATCGAGAATCATGCCCTCGGCTATAATGACCCCGATAGTGTTGTCAGGTGTAATCAGTGGTTGTTCATAAGAAGGGGTGATGGTGCGCAGATAATTATTCAAGCTGATCTGGCTGAAACCCTGATCAGGAGCGGCCGCAGTCTGTTTTTCCAGATATTCGCGGAGTTCTTCCCTGGTTTTAAGGCTATCCACCAGTTTGCTTTCCATGGCCAATTGTGCAGTACTGCCTCCTGAGGCCGCCAGTTTTGTGGTAATGTTATTGGTGTATTGATTGATGGCGTCAGCAGGAAGTGAACGTTGTCTGGTGATATCTGTCGTGAAGATCGACCATAGAGAGATGAGCAGCCCCCGCATTTGTTCTTTGGCCTCCATTGACATGGAATCTCGCAGGATGGGTTCGACGGCCGATTTGTAGGTGCCGACACGGAAGACGTGATAATTAATCTGTAATTTCTCCAGGGCTTCCCGGAAGAAGAGCGGATAGGAAGAAAGGCCGTGGAGGTCAACGCCGCCCATGGGGTTCAGGTAGATCTCCGAGGCAAAGGAGGCAAGATAATAAGCCTTCTGTTGGTAGTAATCTTCGGCGGCAATGACTTTCTTGCCGCTTTTTTTAAACTGGTTCAGGGCCTCTCCGATGGTCTGCATCTGGTCGAGCCCCACCGTCCCCAAATCCTTGAGGTCAAGAAGGATGCATTTGATCTGGCTGTCGGTGGCCGCGTGATGGATGGCGTCGAGAATATCCTGGAGCAGCGTTTCAGTGGTCGTCTCCTTGCTTTGAGTGAGTTCGCCCAGCAGCTCCGTGATCGGGTCTCTGGACTGTTTTTCTTCAACAATATTACCAGCCAGAGAAAGGATAAGGGCTGCGTCCTTAATAACAGGCGGTTTTTTTTCAAAGAAAAATGTGGTGAAAATCACTACTATAAACAACAGAAAGAGAAGGTTGCCTAGGATGCTTCGGGTGGTAGAAAGAAATTTTCCTATCCAGCGGAAGAAGGTTGTGAGAGCTGCAAAGATGTTTTTCATGAATGTATGGGCCTGAGAGGGAAGAAAGTTTTACTTTTGACAGTGCAGAGAAGAGAGGATAATAACAATCCCGGCGCTGGAAGTAAACCTTCTTGCTGATGAGTGTCTGTTATTGTTCTGAGCCTTTGGGGTTTACCAGCCCCCGCCACCACCACCACCCGATCCTCCACTTGAGCCGCCTGATGAGGAAGAGCTGGCACTGGTGGCCATGCTGTTAACTGCCGTAGCCCAGGAACCACTGGCTCCGGCGCCGCCGAAAATCCCGCCGCCCCCACTGAAGCCGGAAGAGGAGTGAGACGTGTTGCCAGAGGAGAAGGTGTGTATACTGTTGCCGTATTTTCCGAACCAGGCATCCATATGTTTTCCCAGCCCAAAAGCCAGAAGATAGGGGAACCAGGCGTCTTCTAACTCCGGCTTTTCCTTTTGCAGCTCGGCTTTAAAATATTCACGGGCCGAAGCCAGATGCTGTCGCAGGCGAATCCCTTCGATACTGTCCCGTGACTTTGCGATATTGAGAATGTTGTTCATCATTGCCAGAACAAGACAGGATCCGCCGAGAAGCAGGAGCAGAGATGCGTCGGCATAAAGCAGCGAGGCGTATCCTGTCTCAATGAGTACAACTATCCCTACAAAAAAAAGCATCCGACCAGGAAGCCGGATGGAGGCATCACGGTAGTTAATAGCCCCTATAAGTCCAATAATGTAGAGGAAGAAAGCTGTAGCAACATAGATCATCTGCAGTCCGAATTCATCCTGATGTAAAACCGCATTAAAGAGGAGAAGGAAGAAACCACATAGCCCAAGAAGAAGTGTGGGGATCCAGATCAATTCCAAGGGATTTTTCAGGGCGGCAGTGAGTTCGGATACTTTTTTCTCTAATGGTTCCCGAAGCTTACCCGCCGGGTCAAAACTGCTGTTTTTCCCCTGATAATAATCCCTGATTGCTTCGGTGTCCGTTGCCTCTCCGTTGATAAAAAGGCCTTCAATAAGGGTATGTTCGTAGCTGCTGAATTGTTCCCGTGGTTGAAGAAGTCTGAGGTGTAAGACCGGCGGCAGCCATGGCAGGAAGAGCTCATAGTGAAAAATTGAAATTTTTTTGGGCTCCAACCAGCTCTCCATCTTGCCCTCTAAAACCAGCCGGGCAAGCACCGCCGCCACTTCATAGCCGCTGGTCCTCTTGTCCCAGGTTGCTCCCACCACTTCAGGCAAGAGATGAAAGAGATGCTGATCCAGCCATTGTTGGTCCACATCTTCCGGCGGAACAAGAGTATGAAACCGCTCGGCTTTCTTTTCATAACGAAAAAAAACAGCAAAGCGCCAGAGAAAAAAGAGGAGAACAGTGCTGAAGAGCAAGAGACGGCTGAAAGAGGGCGTATGGCGCACCGGAATGGGAGCCGGTGGTTTTGGAGGCCTGTATATCGCAGCTGGATTCCCCTCGCTGTGCGTTAGTCTGATCTGGAGAACTACTCCCTTTCCAGGCTGGATGTTGTCCTGCGTCAGGTGCAGGGGACGATCACCTTCTGTCTGCCAGACAGGGTCTAGCTCCAGGTCGAGGCTGAAATGTTGTATCGGTCCTGGACGTTCCGTAAAGGCGAAATCGTGGTTGAGCCGGTAGCCCCCGTGGTTGTCAGGAATGATGATCCCGGACAGGGTGTATTCGATGATATAGGTAAGAGCTGTGTTCTGGAAAAGAGGATCCGATGGCTGCCGGCTGCGCCAGCGGATAGTTGAGCCGGTGTGAAAATTCCAGTGATTCACTTGAGTAAGACTGCCTCGGGCTAATTCCACCTCACGGTCGTTTAGTACATCAACCCGGAGAACGCAGTTCACCTGAAGATGCTGCCCGGCGCCGACATAAAACTTTCGTTCTCCGCCGTTCCAATCGCCGGAAAAAACCATGGTCTGGAGCTCACGGACGTGCAGGCGACCGTCACGGTCCAGACGGGCCTGGACCTCCATCTCCTGCCAGTATAACGAGCGCCCGAAGGCTGAGTGGGCCAGTAAGAGACAGCAGCAGAGAAGGAATCCCAGGAGTAGTGAGCGCCTTCTTATGGTAGTGATTAGTGTAGAGATACCTCCCCCTCAGGAAAGCGCCTCCTGAACGGCAAGGCCGATCTGGCGCAGGGTGTATGGTTTTTTGATGAGCGTGCTTGCCCCCAGCATCTGTGCTTTTTTAACTTCTTCATTTTCCGAAAAGCCACTGGTCACTATAGCCTTCTGGCCTGGACGAATCTTGTTCATTTCTTCATAGGTTCGGCGTCCATTCATGCCCGGTTCCATGATCATGTCGAGCAGGATAAGGGCCGGCTTCTTTGTGCGGATATATTCCACAGCCATTTCTCCCGATTCCACACAATCAACCTTATAGCCGAGAAAGGTTAACAGCTTGTCAGCTATATCCCGCTGTTGTTTCTCATCATCAACAACAAGGATTGTTTCACCGTTGCCTTGCAGTTGGGCAATATCCTCTGTTTCAAGTGTACCTGTCCTTTCTTCGCTTCGAGTGGCAGGAAAGTAGAGGGTGAAGACTGTTTTTCCTTGAATGTTTTCTGCAATAATAGTCCCGCCGTGATCCTGGACGCTATTCCAGACGACAGTAAGCCCCAGCCCTGTGCCACTCTTTCCCATGACCTTTTTGGAGTAAAAGGGCTCGAAGATATGCGCCAGATCATCTTCTTTAATACCGGGGCCGTCATCAGAGATGAAAAGCTGCACATATTCCCCTTTTTCCAGAAACTGCGCCTGCTCCAGCGGTTGGTCAATGGAGCAATTCCTGGTGGCAATCCAGATATGTCCCTTTTCGCCCACGGCCTCGGTCGCATTGGTGATGAGATTCATCAGACATTTATTTATATGAACAGGCGAACAGGAGATATTAAGTAGTTCCGGATCAAGATCCACGGTGCATTCAACCTCCTGATGATGGGAATGCATTTGTTGGTATTCCGGAGAATTGAGATAGCTCTGGATCAAGGTGTTCATGTTCGCATTCTCTCTTACAGCGGCAACACCACGGGCCATGGTGAGTAAATCGGCCACAACGGCCGCGGCCCGTTTTCCTGCATCACGTATTACCTCTATGGGCTTGCGTAGATCACTGTCTTCCGGGATTTTCATGAGCAGCAGTTCCGGATAGGTAACAATGCCGGAAAGAATATTGTTCAGATCGTGGGCTACGCCTCCAGCCATCATGCCAATCATCTCCATCTTCATGGAACGATGGAGTTTCTCCTGCATTGCTTTTTCCCGGCTCACGTCCAGGAAAAAGAAAAACTGGTATTCAACCCCTTGATAGTCAAAAGAACTGACAAAGATATCAACAGGAAAAGTAGAGCCGTCTTTACGTCTGTGTGTACGCCTCATGGAAGAGGAGTTTCCGTCGAGGGCTATTTTTAATAACCCTTCTTGCCACGATTCCTCGGTGAGTTCCGGATCAATGTCACCAATGCCAAGAGTGCACAATTCGTCATGGCTGTATCCCAGGAGATCGGTGGATGACTTGTTGGCATTGATAATGTGTGTTTCTGCCAAAGTCTTTCCCTTCTCTACCCAGAGAATGGGGAAGGCGCAGGAATCCACGGCATATTGGGTAAAAAGGAGTTTTCGTTCTGCCTGTTGTAACTGCTTAGACTGGCTTGAAATTTGCTGGTTCTGTTCTTGGAGTTGCCGGGTATATCTCCCCAGGGTGAAATTCCGGTAGAGAAGCAGGGCAACTCCAAGCCCGACCAAAATCATTGCCTGCCAGAGAATTTTAAAATCACGGCCCTGCTCAAACTTGACTGATATCCAGCGATTGAGAATGCGCTGGTGCTCTTCCCTGTCAATTGAGGCGAGGGCTTTATCAAAGATAGAAAGGAGTAGGGGCTCGTCATTTCGGGTGGCCACTCCGAGCTCCCAGCGCTCATCAAATTTACCGGCAACCTTCAATTCGGTGGGAAATGATTTTTGAATGGAATATGCTGCTGTGGCAAGAGTCTCGATAAAGCCATCCAGTTTGCCTTCCGCAACCTGCTTGAGGCCTGCATCAACATTTTCCACCTTCATGATCTGCATCTTTGGATAGCGTGTCTGCAGCAGTTCACCAAAGGCATACCCTTTTACCACCCCCAGTTTTTGATCGGTGATAGCAGTGATGTCATCGACAAAAGGACGATCCAGCTTGGCAACCATGACCAGAGGAATGTGCAAATAAGGGCGGGTGAAGTTCATGTAAGCTTCACGTTCCGGGGTCGGCATGGCCAGAGAAAAGATATCGCATTTTCTGGCCATGGCATACTCAATACTTTCCGACCAGGTTTGCGTGGGGACCATCACCAGGGGAACAGGAAGCTTAGTGCGGATGAGGGTCATGTAGTCGGCAGTCATGCCCACATGCTTGCCGTCTTCGATTTTTTCCAGAGGCATCCAGTCAGGATCGACACACATGGTGATTTGTTTTTTTTCCTCCAGAAAACTGCGTTCCTCATCAGTGAATGCTAGGCTTGCCGGTTGCTCATTTACCTTGGTCATCACTTCTTGAGCATTCACAGGAGTAAAAGAGGAGCCGCCAAGAATCCAGAGAATTGTAAGGCTGAACAACAGCAAAAGATTAGAGGATGTTTTTTTCAAGATAATTATCCACAATTATAGAGTGAAAATTGCCTTGCAGTAGGGGTACAGTGTAGCCGGTTGTATCTGGATAAAAAAATATTGTATCTATCATCTGTCAGTGTAGGGGAAGAATAGGAATTAGTCAATTTCTCAGAAGGCATATTTCACAACTGTTGTCATCTTGATTGATCTCATTGAGTAATGAATGTAATATAAGCCTGCGAGGCGTTTCCAGGCAAGACTTGCAGATAGCTTCCCTCATATTCAGATGCCAGGATGGCCGTTCTAATAAGCTATTCGCAACTTGGATCTAGATTAATATGATAGCATGATCCTGTCTAATTCTTTTTCGGAATTTCATAAACGTTCTTGTCTGCAAGATGTTTGCTCTTTAACCGGACATCCCTGAGTGGAGGTATGTAATGCAGTCCGTACAAAAAAGATCCGTTGCGGTGAAAGGGATGCACTGTGCTGCCTGCTCCAGCCGCATTGAACGGGTGGTGCAGGGCCTGGATGGTGTTAAGCTGGCTGGCGTCAATCTGGCAGCGGAGAGCATGGAACTGGTCTGGGATGACAGTGTTGTCTCTTTTGATCTGATTGCTGCCCGGGTCAAGGAGCTGGGCTTTGAGCTTGAACAGGAAGAGGAGAATGAGGATCTGACCATTGAACTTGCCATAACCGGTATGCACTGTGCCTCCTGTTCCACCCGTATTGAAAAGGTCCTCTCCGGGATGACAGGTGTGGTGTCGGTTGCGATCAATCTGGTGAGCGAGACGGGAATAGTGATTTACCGCCAAGGGCTGATTAATCAACGGCAGATTCGTGAGGCCATTGCCAGGTTGGGATTTGAGGCCCGTCCGGTGAGTGCCAGGCTTGATCAGTTCGCCCGCAAACGCCAGGAGACCCTGCTGCGCCTTGCGGCCATGAAAATGCGACTTTTCTGGTCACTGGGGCTGGCCGCGCTCCTGCTTTTTGTCTCCATGGGAGAGATGCTGGGGCTTCCCTTGCCGTCTGTTATTAACCCCCATCATTATCCTCTGCGGTTTGCCCTGCTCCAGTTCTGCTTGGTGGTGCCCATCATGGTGCTGGGCCGGAATTTTTATCTTATCGGTATCCCGGCCCTCCTGCGCCGGGTTCCCAATATGGACTCCCTGATTGCCATGGGCACGGGTGCCGCCTTTATCTATTCCACCTGGAATCTGGTGGAGATCATGCTGGGCGCTGATGCACATAAACTGGTCATGGATCTCTATTTTGAGTCGGCAGGGGTGCTGATTGCCCTGGTCTTGCTGGGGAAATATATGGAGACCCGTTCCAAGTCGCACACCTCCGATGCCATTGCCAAGTTGATGCAGCTGACACCGGATAAGGCAATTCTGCTCAAGGGCGAGGAACAGGCAGAGATCCTGGTGGAGGAGATTGAGGCTGGAGACGTCTTGCTGGTACGACCAGGGGAACGCATTCCCGTGGACGGATTGATAGTCAAAGGGCGGACGGCTGTCGATGAATCTATGCTCACCGGTGAGAGTCTGCCGGTGTCCAAGGGAGAGGGAGACAAGGTTACCTGTGGCACCCTGAATAAAAACGGGGTGTTGCAGATACGCACAGAGCAGGTGGGGCAGGACACCCTGTTGGCCCGTATTGTCAGGATGGTGCAGACGGCGCAGGGCTCCAAGGCCCCCATTGCCGGCATGGCGGATCGGATCAGCCTTTATTTCGTGCCGGTGGTCATGGTCGTGGCGGTGCTGACAGGACTTGCCTGGTATTTCCTGGGTGGAGTTGAATTTACTGTGGCCCTCCGCTTTTTCATCGCGGTGATGGTCATTGCCTGTCCTTGTGCCATGGGTCTTGCAACTCCAACCTCGATTATGGTAGGAACCGGGCGTGGTGCGCAGCTGGGAGTTCTGATTAAAAGCGGTGAGGCTCTTGAAATGGCGGAAAAGATACAGGTACTGGTCTTTGACAAGACCGGCACTCTGACCTATGGTCGTCCTGAGCTTACTGATCTGATCAATGTGACAAGTGAAGAGAGTGATGAATATCTACTTTTTCTGGTTGCTTCTGCAGAGCAGTCTTCAGAGCATCCGCTGGCTGAGGCCCTGGTGGCAGCCGCAAAGAATAAGGGAAGCGTGCTGAAGCAACCTGAGAGTTTTGAGGCCCTGGTCGGCCAGGGGATTTTCAGCCGGGTGGATGGACGGCAGATCCTTCTTGGCAATCGGCAGCTTTTGCAAGAAAGAGAGATCGGTGTGGAGGGTGTGGACACAGAGGTTGCCAAGCTTTCAGGGCAGGGGAAGACGGTTCTGTTTCTGGCAGTAGATGGTCGGTTTGCGGCTCTGCTGGCCATTGCCGACAAGCTCAAGCCAGAGGTGCCGGCGGCGGTGGCCAGGATGCAGAAGATGGGATTGCGGCTGATCATGCTGACCGGTGACCAGGAGGCTACAGCTCATGCCATTGCCGCGCAGGCAGGGATTGATGAGGTGATAGCCCAGGTGACGCCTGATAAAAAGGCGGATAAAATTGTTGCCTTGCAGCAGCAGGGATTGCGTACGGCTATGGTCGGCGACGGGATCAATGATGCCCCGGCCCTGGCTATGGCCGATGTGGGGATTGCCATGGGAACAGGGAACGATATTGCCATCGAGTCTGGTGATATTGTTCTGATGAAAGGAAATCTGGACGGGGTGATTATTGCCTTGCGTCTTTCTCGGGCGGTAATGCGCAATATCCGCCAGAATCTTTTTTGGGCCTTTGCCTATAACGTCATTGGAATCCCGGTGGCAGCAGGGTTGCTCGTTCTCTTCGGTGGCCCCAGTTTGAACCCGATGATCGCCGGGGCGGCCATGGCTATGAGCTCGGTGTCGGTTGTTGGTAATGCGTTACGATTGAGGAGGTTTGAGAGGAAGCAGGGGTGAAAGGAAAAGGCGCTGGTGATTCCCTTTTTTCTTCTTGACTTTTCCATAAACAGCTTTATATATTGAAATGCTTTAGTGAATGGTTGTTCATTAAATTGCCACTTCAAAGTTGGGGTTGGCGTTATTATTCATGAAAAAAATCAACAAAAGAGGGAGTCCTATGTTCTCAAAATTGGTTGCACCACATGGCGGAAGAGGTTTGGTTTGTGCATTGCTCGAAGATGCTGAGCGCGAGGCGGAGCTGAAGGTAGCTGCAGGCCTGAAGCAGATTGAGATTTCTGCCCGTACCAAAGGCGATCTCATCATGATGGGTATTGGTGGTTTCAGCCCTCTCGATGGTTTTATGACCAAGGCTGACTGGAAAGGCGTTTGTGAGAATTTTCAATTGGCAGACGGCACCTTCTGGCCTGTGCCCATTACCTTGGATGTATCTGCCGCTGACGCCGCTGCTATTAATCCTGGCGATCATATCGCCCTGGTAAAAGATGGCGAGACTTTCGCTACCATGAAGGTTGCAGAGAAATACGAGATGACCGATGCTGACAAGCGTTGGGAGTGTGAGAAGGTATTTATCGGCGAGGGCGAAGAGTCTGTCGGTGGTAAATTCTGGGAAATCGCTCCTAAGGATCATCCAGGTGTTATCATGGTTATGGCTCAGAAAGAGTTTAACCTTGCCGGTCCAGTAAAAGTTCTTTCTCAGGGTGAGTATCCAGTAGAGTATCCTGGCGTATTCCTGACCCCTGCCCAGACCCGTCGTATGTTTGACGAGCGCGGTTGGGCCAACGTTGCCGCCCTGCAGCTGCGTAACCCCATGCATCGCTCCCATGAGTATCTGGCCAAGATCGCAGTTGAGGTATGTGATGGTGTTCTGATTCACTCCCTCATCGGTAACCTCAAGGCTGGCGATATTCCTGCCGCTACCCGCGTTCAGGCCATCGATATCCTTATCGATAAATATTTTGTAAAAGAGAACGTTATCAACGCTGGTTATCCTCTGGATATGCGTTATGCCGGTCCTCGTGAGGCCCTGCTTCATGCCACCTTCCGTCAGAACTATGGCGTCAACCACATGCTGATCGGTCGCGATCATGCCGGTGTTGGTGATTTCTACGGTCTGTTTGAGGCCCAGGAGATCTTTGATCGTGTTCCCAAGACCGGTGACACCAGCAAAGACCTCCAGTGCCAACCAATGAAGATCGACTGGACCTTCTACTGTAAAGAGTGTGATGGTATGGCCTCTCTGCGTACCTGCCCACATGACAAATCTTCCCGCGTAATCCTTTCCGGTACCAAACTGCGTAAGGCCCTTTCCGCTGGCGAGGAGATTGTTGACCACTTTGGTCGTGAGGAAGTTCTTGTTCATCTCAAGAAATACTATGCAGGCCTGACCGAGAAGGTTGAGGTTAAAATGCAGGGTGCTGCCTCCGGCGCTTCCATGTAATAGTAGTCAAGACTAGTTTTTTGAGTCTGTAAAAGGAGATACTGCCCATTGGGTGGTATCTCCTTTTTTTTATTTCTGTCCTTCTTCGCTGTAATCTATCATGACACATACTCTTGATGTTGGTCTTGGTGACCGCACCTATCCGATCTTTATTGAAGATGGTATTATGGCCACTATTGGCGTTGATCTGGTAAGGCGCAAGATTGCCAAGCGTTTCGCGGTGATTGCCGATGACAATGTGGCCCGACTCTATGGCAGTACCCTGATGCAATCCCTGAAAGATGCCGGGATTGCGGCAGAGATACTCACTTTTCCACGGGGTGAGGCCAGCAAGAATCTACAGGTCTTTGCTGAGCTTGTCAGCCGGCTGGCGCAACTGGGTATTGACCGCAAGGACGGCTTGATCGCTTTGGGCGGCGGGGTCACCGGTGACCTGACCGGGTTTTTGGCGTCCTCCTATCTGCGTGGCATCCCTTTTGTCCAGGTTCCGACTACTCTGCTCTCCCAGGTTGACAGTTCGGTGGGGGGCAAGACTGGGGTGGATATCCCGGAGGGGAAAAATCTGGTGGGGGCCTTTTATCAACCCAAGGCCGTTTATATTGATACGGCGGTTCTGACCACCCTTCCTCTGGTGGAGTTACTTGGGGGTCTGGCCGAGGTCATTAAGTATGGGGTGATCAGGGATTTTGATTTCTTTGTCTTCCTCGAGCGTCATTTGGATCGCATTCTCTGTCTTGATCAGGAGAGTATCCAGGAGATGATCTTCACCTGTTGTCGGATCAAGGCTGAGGTGGTGGCGGAAGATGAGCGGGAGTCTGACCTGCGGCGGATCTTGAATTTCGGCCATACTATTGGTCATGCCGTGGAAGCGGCCTCTGACTTTTCCATTATTCATGGACTGGCCGTGGCCATTGGCATGGTTGCCGCCCTGCGGCTGGCGGTGGCATGCGAGCTCTGTAAAAGAAGTGATGCAGGCCGGGTTGCGGCCCTGATCAACGCCTATGGACTGCCAACGGAGATCCCTCCGGATCTTGACCGCGAGCGCATTAAAAAATACCTGCTGACAGACAAGAAGACCGTGGCCGGCTCGGTTTTTTATGTCCTGCCGACTGCCATCGGCAGCGTGGTGATCACCAATGAGGTGAGCGAGGCACAGGTGGATGCGGTTCTGAATAGAAGATGAACAGAGGGAGGGATCTTGGACTGACTATTCAATCCCGTACCCTTTTAACTTCTCCCATAAATTTTTTCTGCTGATGCCCAGAACCTTTGCTGTCTCTGTCCGGTTGCCATTGCAGGATGCCAGGGCCTTTTTGAGACAGATCTGTTCGGCAACGGCCATATTTTCCGCCAAGTTCAGACCGATATCCTGATTCATGGCCTGGCTGCACAGCTCTGTCGGCAGATCGGTAGGAGTGATCTCCGGGCCTTTGCTCAGGACCGAGGCGCGCTCCATCAGATTGCGAAGTTCCCGGACGTTTCCCGGAAAATCATAGGACTGCAGGCAGTTCAGCGCCGTCTGACTCAGGCTGAGTGTCTTGTGGTGAGAGGAACTGAACTCCCTGAGAAAGCTCTTGCACAGTTCCGGTATGTCTTCCTTGTGTTCCCGCAGGGGCGGCATAGTGATGGGGATAACCTGCAATCTGAACAGGAGATCCTGGCGGAAGCGGCCTTCTGCCACCTCCTGCTGGAGATTTTTTGAGGTGCAGGCGAGAATACGGACGTCCACGCTGATGCTTTTGCTGCCTCCTACCCGTTCAAATTCACTTTCCTGCAGTACCCGCAGGAGTTTTGCCTGCAGCGGTCCCGGCAGGTCGCCAAGCTCATCCAGGAGCAGGGTTCCGTTGTCGGCAAGCTCGAATTTCCCCTTTCGCGTCTGATCGGCCCCGGTGAAGGCACCGCGTTCATGGCCGAACAACTCTGACTCCATGAGTCCTTCCGGTATCGCTGCACAATTGATGGAGACAAAGGGTTTGTCGCGGCGGGGGCTTGTCTGATGAATGGCCCTGGCTGCCAATTCTTTTCCTGTGCCTGATTCCCCGGAAATGAGGATGGTGGCATTGGTGGGGGCTGCCTGCTCAATGATGGCAAAGATCTGGTGCATGGCAGGGCTGTTGCCTATCAGTCTGTTAGCCGCCAGAGGGCAACTCGCCTCAAGAGAGGCGCAACGGGCCTTGACGGCCTGGATATCGAGAAGTCTGCTGACCCGGATGATGAGGTCATCCATGTCGAATGGTTTCAGGATGTAGTCGGCAGCGCCTTTGCGCAGACAGTCCAAGGCGTCGTCAATGGATCCGTAGGCAGTCATGATGATGATATCCGTGTCCTGGCTCTGTTCCCTGATCCGGGCGAGCAGGGATATGCCGCTCAGACCCGGCATCCGGATGTCGGAGATAACCAGATTGTACTTCTGCTTTTCGGCCATTGCCGCAGCTTTTAAACCGTCTTCCGCCTCGTCCACCAGCCAGCCATACTGTTTCAGATGGTCGGAGACGGAGACGCGGATGATTTCATCATCCTCTGCAAGTAGAATTCGTGGCATATCTTTTCCTTATTCAGTCTTATTTATCCTGTTGGTAAGGTGACTACAAACTGCGTCCCTTGTCCTGGATGACTCTCAACGGCTATGGTTCCGCCCATCCGTTGTACCAGGGAATAGGTGACCGCCAGTCCCAGTCCGGTCCCTTCTCCAACGCCCTTGGTAGTGAAGAAGGGGTCAAAGATATGGGGCAGGTGCTCAGCGGTGATGCCGGACCCGGTGTCCTGGAAGGTGAGGGTGAGCCGCGTCCCCCGACAGCGTCCGGTGACGGTCAGGGTGCCGCCGGTCTCTGTCATAGCCTGGATGCCATTGAGCCCTATGTTGACAATGATCTGTTTGAGGGCCTCGGCGTCGAGAATAATGTCTCGGGGGAGATCAAGGTTGAGGTGCACTTCAATATCCTTGAGCTTGCAGGAAAGCAGCTCAAAACATTCTCTGATCAGTCCCTCGGCATCCACCTTGCGCTGCTGCAGGGGTTCGGTCCGACCAAAGTTCAGGAGCTGACGCATGGTCTGTTCGATCTGCTTCAGTCCTTTGTTGATCAGGGGCAGGTAGCGCTGGTGCAGTTCCCGGTTCTCCGGGTTCTCTCCCATGGCCTTGACACAGTTGAGCATACCGGCCAGGGGGTTGTTGACTTCATGGGCGATACCGGCAGAGAGGATGCCAAGGGAAGCCATCTTTTCGTTAAAACAGGCCTGATTGCGGTTTTTCTCCAGTTCTTCTCGAGATTGATTGAGCCGCCGGCAGAGATGGTCGAAATGGGCGCTGAGCACGGCGATTTCATCATGGCCTGAGGGCAGGAGCTCGGGATCAGGCTCTTTGTCGGGAAAGGATTTCATGGCGGCGGAGAGTTTACTGATACGTCCTGTCACCAGAGTGTCGAGCAGGAGAAAGAGCACAGCGGTGACCAGAAAGACAGAAACCAGCCCCACGACGAACAGGCTGTTCTTGTTTTCTCTGATCATGCTGTCGGCCCAGGCAATGGGGATGGTAATGGAGAGAGCCCCAATGATATCGTCATGCTGGTAGCCTTGAGTGGCATGGCATTCAAGGCAGGAAGATTCCACATTCAGTGGTGCCACGAAGCGGACAACACGGCCTGTGGGGCTGTTGAATACTGCGGCTGCCTCCAGAGCCCCTTGTTGAAAGCTGATCATGGCCTGTTGTTCATAGTCATCTGCCGCATTGGCCGGGTTTACGGGTTGGAGGCTGGTGACCCGGAAGCGGCCCTGTCCTTCCTGTTCGGAGTAGATTGAGAGTTCCCTGGTAACCATGGCCGGGTTGCGCATCACATACTGATTGCCGGCCTGGTCACTAATAACGGGCAGGGACAGGAAAGGGTTGGACTCAACCCCCTCCTTTTTCAGGATAAAAAGACCGTTGTGGTCAGCCACCCATTGCCGGGTCAGGCGAATATAGCGGAAGAGCATGCGAGCCTGCTCTTTTGTCTGGGCGATAATGAGTTCGTCCTGAAGCTGCGAAGTCCTGTAGAGTAACAGGGCGTAGGAGAGCGAGACAATGATCCCTATGCAGAGGATGAACTTTGTCCGTAAGGTGAAAAAGAGGGAAATACTTTTTTTAATGTTCATCTGGCGCTGCAGTTTGTTTGAGTCTTTGATTGGGTTTTCCCTTCTGAACTTTTTTAGAGCCTTGTCGCCATTGAAAAAAGAGGGCATCTGATTGGCAGACATCAACGCATTCGCCGCAGTTCCAGCAATAGAGAGATTCCGCCATGCCATTTGCCGGACTGAGTCCCAGAGGACAACTGCGGTCGCACAGGCCGCACGCTATACATCTGTCATGATCCATGCTGACCGTGACTCTCCTCCTGGAGCCGATGAGATTCAGGGTGGCCCCCAAGGGACAGAAGTAGCGGCAGTAAAATCTCCTGGTTACCAGGTTCATACCAAGAACAAGGAGGATAATCACCCCCTCAAGGGCCAGGGTGTGAAAAAAAATCAGGGTCATGATCTCCCGCCCGACAAGTCCTGGCGGGGAGACAAAGACAAAGAGGGGTGCCCCCAGGATCATACTGAAAAAAAGCTCTCCCAGCAGAGCATACCAGAGGAGGCGTCTTGAGAGCAAGAGCCGGTCTTTTAGCCATCTCCTACCGCTGATCTTGCGCCGGGTCCAGTCGAGCAGTTCCGAAAAAAAGCTGATGGGACATATCCAGCTGCAGAAGACACTGCCGAGGAGCAGGGCCAGCACAACCGGGGCGAGCATGGCAATGAGCGCCGGCAGGTACAGCTGTTTAGCAACGAGGATGCTTTCCAGACCTTCAAGAGGGGAGACAAACCAGAAATTGCCAATCCCTAGGGATTGATACCAGCCTTGGATCAGGTCGATCTGGAAATAATAGTTAGCGAGTGGGCCCAGAAGAATCAGCAGAAAGGCAATAGAGAGGACCCACAGCCGCCTGGCATGGAAGGATCGTGGTCTTATTTCCATTGCACGGTCTCCCGGGAATAAATCGGCTCGATATTGATGGCCTTGCTGCCATCCTCAGCAGTAACTGGACAGGCATGGGTGCAGATACCGCAACCGACACAATGGTCGCCTTTAATGATCGGTCGTAATTCATCAAGGATGATGGCACTCCCCTTATAGGGACAGACATCAAAACAGGTACGGCAGATGATGGATCCCTCCCAGGTGTAGCATCGGTGCCGATTCACCACCGCCATGCCCATGCGGGTCTGCTCCTGACTGATCCTTCTGAGTGTTCCGGTGGGACAGATGAGCACACATTTCATGCAGAGATAACAGGGGACTTCTTCGGCCGCAATAATCGGGGTTCCGGTAAAGATCCCGGCTCTGATGTCAAGCAGCCTGATGGATCGATAGGGGCAGACCTCGACACAACGGCCGCAGCGAATACACTTGCCGGCAAAGATCTCTTCGGGCACGGCCCCTGGCGGCCGCAGTCTGTTGGTCGTCACCGGGGATTTGAGCAGACCCTTGCTGAAGGCGATTTCAGGCATGGCCGTGATCATGCACAGTGCGGCGCCTGATTTTTTAAGAAATTCCCGTCTCTTCATGTGTCATTTTCTTTTAATTTTCCGGGCGATGCTTGCGGGGAAAGGGGTCTGGAGAAAGCTCACCACTTGCGATCTTCTCTGCCTCATCCTCCATGTTCAAATAGGTGAGACCTACGGTCATTACCTGTTCGAGACTCTCCATTTTTTTGACAATCTTTTCCAGGTCAGCTGAAGAGTCGGTATCCACCACAGTGACGATATTTCCCTTCTCATCAGCGCCAAAAACCTCCACCTGCCCCAGTGCTTCGAGGGCAACAACGGTATCCTGTTGTGATTGGGGTTGGCACTGAACAACAAAACCGGCAATAACCATGGGACCACCTGTAAGTTGAAGAGGGGGTGCTTTGAAACTATTGTCAAGGCACCCTGAGGATGAAATTTTCTGTTTCTTGTTTGTCAATCCGTTGTAAATAAATAACATGACCAACTGCATGGCCTGAACGGTTCCTTATGTTATCTGCCAGACCCCGCTCAAAGAAACAGCGGGAAAGATTGGCTGTTTCTTTGAAGCGACATAAGTTGCCGTAAACATAGCAAGCAAGAAAAAGACCTTGTTTCTGTCTTGTTTTTTTGTATTCGGCAAGACGCCCCTCACGAAAACAGCCGGAAGAGATTAGCTGTTTTCGTGTAGTGGCATAAGCTGCCGTAAGCTCTGCGAGCAAGAAAAAGACCTTGCCCGTTGAGCAACGGCACCTAAACAACATACGGTTTCAAGGCCTGGGGTCCGGAAACCTTTTTGATCTTGCAGGCGCAGATCTTGAATTCCGGTTCCTTTGAGCCAGGATCAATGGCGTCCATGGTCACCTTGTTGATCATGCGGTCGGGATGCTGATCGTGCCAGTAGGCAAAGACCATCCCCTCGATGGGGCCTTCATACACCTTGGCCGGCATGATATTTGTGCCTCGCCTGGACGTTATCTCAATCATGTCGCCGGGTTTGATCCCTAGGCGGGTGGCATCTTTGGGGTTGATCTCGATGTATGAGTAGGGGTTGGCCCGCAGCAGCTCAGGGATCCGTCCGGTCATGCTCATGGTATGCCAGTGATCGATGATCCTTCCTGTGGAGAGGTAGAAGGGATAGTCGGCATCCGGCATTTCTTCCGGGTTGGCCTGAGGACGCATCCAGACCCAGAGCTTATGGTCTGGGTGTCCAGCGCCATAGAACTGGTAGGGTTTGTCGTCCGTTTTAAGCTTTTCGGCCAGGGGGTCCATGCCCCGGACAAATTTTTTCACCGTACCTCCGGTCTTGGCGTATTCGACCGTTGGCGCCGGCCACTGAACACCGTCATACATCCCTTCCAGAACTTCATAGGGGGCGCCGGAGAGGTCACTGTCACGGCCCTTGGTCAGCTTCTGGCTGTACTCTTCCCAGATGGCCTTGGGCAGGGCATACTCCGGTTCCAGCCCGATAAAGGGTTTGATACACTGGTCAATCACCGGGTCATTTAGCTTCTTGGCCAGCAGGGTGGCCCAGTCGCGGACAATCTCAACCTCAGGCTTGGCCCCCTTGGGTGGATTGATGGCCTTTCTGGTGATCTGTGAACGTCTTTCGGTGCAGCCATAGACCCCGGTCTTCTCAAAGTGAAAGGCAGTCGGCAGCACCAGATTGGCCGCAAGTTCCGTGGTCAGGGTGGGGAAGATATCGGTGCAGACAACGAAGGTATCGTCCTTGGCCAGCCCTTTGTTGTACTTGTTGCAGTTGGGCAAACTCTGTGCCGGGCTGGTGCAGTTGATCCACATGGCCTTGATCTTGCCCTCGTTCACGGCTGAGAACATGGCCATGGTATGGAGACCGGGTTCAGCCGGAATCCGTCCTTTGGGAATACCCCAGGCCTCTTCCACCTGGTTTCTCATGGCTTCTTTTTCCACCGGGCGATGGCCGGGCAGGATATGGCAGAGCCCGCCGCCCTCACGTACCCCGCCACAAGCATTGGGCTGACCGGTGAGTGAAAGAGAGTCTGCGCCTTCTTTGAGGAGCTGGCCGGTGAGGATGTGCAGGTTGTGGACAAGATTGTTGGCCCAGACCCCTTGCTTCCGCTGATTAAGCCCCATGGTCCACATCGAGAGAGTACCCTTGGAGGTCGCAAACTTGCGGGCCACTTCCCGGATCTGATCGGCAGTAACCTTGCCGCCCATGATGGTGGCTGCTTTTTCCGGAGTGTAATCAACCAGGGATTTTTTGTACTCCTCAAAATCAATGGTGTCCCCTTTACTTTTCTTGAACGTTACGTAATCATTGATAAATTGTTCGTTGTGCAGCTTCTCGTCGATGATGACGTAGGCTAGGGCATTAAGCAGGGCGAGATCGGTACCCGGATTGAATTGGAGATGGATGTCGGCGATCCGCGAGGTGAGTGAGATCCGGGGGTCGGCGTTGATAACCGTCACCTTGGGATTGTCTAGCTTTCTTCGCATGACGCGGCGGAAGATAACCGGATGGGCCTCGGCCATGTTGGAGCCGATAATAAAAAAGCAGTCAGCCTTTTCAATATCGGCATAGCCGCCAATGGGCTCATCGGCGCCAAAGGAAGTCATGTAACCGCCAACGGCACTGGCCATGCACAGTCGTGGATTGCCCTCCACATTGTTGGTCTGCAGCCCGCCGCGGAAAATCTTCTGAAAGAGGTAAGTCTCTTCGGTGAGTGCTTGGCCGGAGCCATAATAGGCAACGGAGTTATTGCCATGCTCTTTGACCGCACTCGCAAATTTGTCGGCGGCAATGTTCATGGCCTCATCCCATGAAATTTTTTTAAATTTGTCAGATTTCTTTGCACGATAAAGGGGTGTTGTCAGGCGATCTGCATGGTTCATCAGCTTCCAGAAGTGCATGCCCTTCATGCACAAATAGCCCATGTTGGTCCGGGATTGCGGCACTCCGCGCAGGGCGACAGGGAGACCACTCTTGACTCCCAGCTCAAGCCGGCAGCCGGTTCCGCAGAGCCTGCAACTTCCGCGGTGCCACGTCGTCTCATCAGCGGCCAGTGCATTGCCCACATCCTTGAATGGCAGGAGTATTCCTAAATATGATGCAGCGCTGAGCGCTGCGGTGCGTTTCAGAAAATCACGTCGTGTCTGTACCATCTCCCCCTCCTTATTTGTTTGCCCGCTTGAATGAATGTGGTGTGTGACAGGCCCAGCATTTTTGATCCTTGGGACATTTCTCAATCATGTCCATATGGCATGTTGCACAAACTGAGGTGGCCGGTTCCACCTTGAAATTTTCATAGGTGCCGTGGCATTGATAACATTTCACCATGCCAATGCCGTGTAATGAATTAAACCACTGTTCGTAGACCTCAGGCGTTGCCTGCTGATGACATTCAGAGCAGGGGAGTAATTTTTCCTGCTCCGTGATTTCTGGATGTTTGATGGATTCGGAAGGGCTGCTGCCGGAATCCTGTGCGCAGGCACAGATCAAGGCCAGGCAGAGGGAAGCAAGCAGCAAGGTAAAGCCGGAACACTTTCGCATTTTGAACCTCCTGAAAAAATGGATTGGATAAATGGTAATTGCTCAGCTTGTCAGATAGAAGGCGATATCCGCCTATTTCAATTCACCTCCTTATAAGACGATAGTCGTTATTCTGCTTTTAAGTATAGCCTGGCCTCTTAGGGCAATAGTTGGTGAATAATTTTTATGCAAAAAATGATCCAGAGTACTGCTGGCACCAAAGGATGTTTTGTCTATGATCTGCTATCTTCTCGAAATGTTGAATTATGTTTTATCAACTCTCAGTTGATGAGCAAGATAGGTCGCGTTTGAAGCGAATTAATATTGGCTGGCGACGTAACCACATGGTAACGTTTTTCTGTCTTGCCTTTGGTTTGCTTAAAACCAAAGGCGGAAAGCGTCTGAAAAAAATATTTCTTGACTTTGTTTTGCGTGGCATCGACCATAAAGAAATCCTTTTTTGACCATGAAGATGAGTTGCAGGGCAATGAATGATCGCTTGGGCCTTCAGAAAACGAGGAGTGTTACCTTTTGGTGGCGAGAATGTTTCCTGATGATACTGAATGGTATCGCGGCTAGATGGAGAAGTAAAAGATATTTTGTTGTTTAGAGAGAGAGTATCTAGTTTTTTGTCTGTTTCTGTGGGGATTGTTTGAGTACGAAAAAAAATTTGTCTCTTTGGTTTGCTTATTGCAAAAGGGGTTTTGTTGGATGGATGGATGGTTCTGTTCAAGAGGGTAACACCATTTTGTCGCAAGGGAGGTGATTGAATGAGAGACAGATCAGGAAAAAACAAGGGGACGCCGGTTAGCCATGTTAAATATTATGTAACGGCATCAGTTACTTATCCACTCTGGCAGGATACTATAACATGAAAACAGGTAAACTATTAAAATACAGTTCCATAGCGGTTTTCGTCGTCGCGATTGTACTGTTCATCTATCTGGTGAATGCGTCAAGGGCCTTGTCATATCTGTCTAAGGATCCAAAAGCCTGTATCAACTGTCATGTCATGAATACGTCGTATGCCACATGGCAGCACAGTTCTCATGCCCGGAACGTCACCTGTATTCAGTGCCATCTTCCCACTACCAATGTCATTGATAAATATCTGGCCAAGATGCGGGATGGTTGGAAGCACTCCAGCGCCTTTACTATGAATACCTTTGCCCATCGCATCCAGATCAGTGACGATGCGGCAAAACGAGTACAGGCCAACTGTATCTCCTGTCACGCCGTGATTACAGGGACGATCAGGGCGAATGCCGACCGTTATCATGATTTTACGGGCAATATGCAGGTGGACAGGAAGTGCTGGGAATGTCATCGCAACGTGCCCCATGGCAGGGTGAGAGGTCAAACCGCAACACCATATAATTTGGGTGTGAGAGAGTTGAATTAACAATAAGGGAGGGGATTGTGAATAAATACACATTATTATTGGCTGGTTCGTCGGTTGCGGTAGCTTCAATGCTGTTGCTGGGTAATTCAATTAACGGCAAAACCGAAGAGAGAAAACAGATCAATACCAGCCCAGTGGTCAAGGAAAAAGGGGTGGAGAGCAGGAATGAGGAGTGGGCGAAGTACTATCCACGGGAGTATGATTCCTGGAAAAGAACCAAAGAGAGTGACAAGATTGATGATCAGCTTAAGCAGAATCCGCAGCTCGCCGTCCTGTGGGCCGGCTATGGCTTTTCCAAGGATTATAATAAACCGCGGGGTCATTTTTATACGATCCAGGATATTACCAATACCTTGAGAACAGGAGCCCCCATTGACGCGGTGACAGGCCCTATGCCCACGGCATGCTGGAGCTGCAAGTCGCCGGATGTTCCGCGTATGATTGAAAAGGTCGGTGAGCTTGAGTATTTCACCGGCAAGTGGGCCAAATACGGGCAGGAGATCGTTAATCCCATTGGCTGTGCTGACTGCCATGATAGCAAGACCGGAAATCTTATGATTACCAGGCCCTATTTGAAAAAAGGGCTGGAGGCCAGTGGGGTCAAGCTGGAAAATATTACCTTTCAAGACATGCGGACCTTGGTTTGCGCTCAGTGTCACGCCGAATATTATTTTAAGAAGACGGAGTGGACTGATGCGACCGGGACCAAGAAGGTCGCTGGTGTTGTCACCTTTCCTTGGGCCAATGGCTTGACTGCCGAAGGCATGGAAAAATATTATGATGATGCGAACTTCAGTGACTGGACTCATCCCATGAGTAAAACTCCGATGCTCAAGGCCCAGCATCCCGGCTACGAGATGTTTAAAACAGGTATTCATGCCCAGAGAGGTGTGGCCTGTGCCGATTGTCATATGCCTTATGTGCAGGAAGGGGCGGTCAAATATTCTGATCACCATATCACCAGCCCCCTGGATAATATCGCCACAACCTGTCTGAATTGCCACCAAGAGACGGAAGAGGAGTTCAAGGCCGTTGTCAAAAGAAAGCTGGAGCGGAAAGAACAGCTGGTGAAGATTACCATGGATAATCTGGCCAAGGCCCATCTGGAGGCCAAGAAGGCCTGGGAATCAGGGGCAACGGAAGAAGAGATGAAAGACATTCAGCAGGATATCAGGCACGGCCAGTGGAAATGGGATTATTCCATTGCTAGCCACGGCGCCTTCTATCATGCCCCGGAAGAGACTTTGCGGCTCTTATCTGTAGCCAATGAGCAGGCCCAGACCGCCAGGTTGAAACTGGTAAGCGTTCTGGCCAAACATGGCGTGGTTGACTATATCGCCCCCGATTTTTCCACCAAAGAAAGTGCTCAGGCTCTGGCTGGCGTGGACATGGTTAAACTGGTAGCAGAAAAAGAGCAATTCAAGGCCACCCTGCTCCAGGAATGGAATAAGCAGGCAGTGGCAAACGGGATCTTGAACATGGAGACCCGTAAGGGGATGAGCGAGAATACTTCGTACAAATAAGTAATCTGATTCATTATTGACTGATTGTCTGAGTGGCCTGACTCCTGCAGTGTTTTGCAGAAGTCAGGCCTTTTTTGTTGTTTACTGTATCATCTGTAATCTTGTGTCTCTGTACTATCGGTGGCGGGATAGTAATTTTCTTTTTCCCCGCCTCAGTCGGGTGAGGAGCCTGTAGAGGCTTGGCTGTTCAAGTCGTGTCCAGGATTTATATCGCTATTCTGACGTATCTCTAGCAAAAGAAGTATATTTCTATCACCTTTCATTTCTAACTCTTGTCTCCGAATTGAAGAACCAGTTCCTGAAAATTTTCCGGTGACGAAAGGCAGGCCTGTCCTTCGCTGCACTGGCTTAAAAGAAAGCAAAAATCGAGAAATTCATTCATCAAACGGGTTTTTGCCTTGTTCTTGTGTTGAATGATATAGAGTTGCCGTTTCATATCCACTCCCTCAAGCAAAATCTGCTGTAGCCAGCCCCTGTTGATTGCCCGGCATACAGTCAAGTTTGAAAGGCACCCCACGCCGGCACCAGCCTCCACAGCCTTTTTAATGGCTTCAGTATGACCCAGCTCCATTACTATATTAAGGTCTGTCACGTATTTGCCCAGTTTGCTTTTGAAAATCTGGGCGGTTCCTGAACCAGCCTCACGCATGACCCATTTATATTTTTTCAAGTCGGTTCTGACGTCACAGACAATGTTTGTTTCCGCCTCTTTTGTTAAGCGGCTGATCAGAACAAGTTCATCCTGAAACCAGGAGGTGACTGTGATCTGCTCATGATTAACCTCACCTTCAACAAAGCCGAGATCAACTGCACGGTCCAGAATAAGTTTCTCAGCTGTTTTGGTGTTATAGACCAGCATGTTGATGTGAACATCAGGGTGCATGGTCTTAAAGGCTGTTATCAGGTACGGCAACACGTAGTTGCCGATGGTGGAACTGGCTACCAGTTGCAGAGATCCCGCGATTCGGCCGTTCTTTTCATTCATCAAATTATCAAGATCTTGAAATTTGTCAAGAATCTCGCTGCTGAGAGGAAGGAAGTATCGGCCTCTGTCGTTGAGTTCAAGACGTCTGCCGGAGCGATCGAACAGGGGGCCTCCCAGCTGAATTTCCATTTCATTCAAGGCAAGACTTACTGCCGATTGGGTGAGCAGCAGATTCTCTGCAGCTTTGGTTACCTGACCGCTTTCGACAACGGCTTTGAAAATTTCAAGTTGACGTATGGTTACTGGCATAAAAGACCCCGCATTTGGAATTAACATTAATTAAACTAATCCTAAACATTATTATAATAAATTTTACTTGTTGGAAAGGATCAATTACCTTTTTTTTTAATTTAGAGAAATCTCTGTGTCTGATGGAACAGACACTGGTGCTGGCAAGAGGTTCTCTGGATAATGGATTGGTGGCAAGGCTGTGAGGTCAGGTCAAACTTTTATTCACTATGGAAGGGAGGAAGGGGCATGTTTCTGCAATCCGAATTGCCATGTTGGGAAATAATCCAGTGTAACAGAAAACAGAAGTGTTTGCTGGCCGGCGATGTGGAAAAGGCTTGCTGGGAAATGGTCGAGGATGATGAGGCCTGTTCATTCCACATCTGCGTTGATTGCCTGGTCTATTTGGTGAAACAGAAGGACTCCCCTCTCAGTGAAGAGGACTTCTCTTCTATCCTCAAGCAACGCAAAGTAGAGGGGATCAGAGAATATAAGTGCAGCCTTGCCCATGGCCTTCGTTGAATATTCGTTCTGCGGCCACAGGTCACCATGAAATCACCTCTTTCCGTTCAGTGAGAATACGTATGATTCCTTGGATAGCCTCAATAGATTACAGAATCTCTGCCTGGATGGACAAATATTGTCAGATCTTGATGAGAATCTCCCTGGCCCTGATCTTTATCTGGTTTGGTCTGCTGAAGCCTTTAGGAATGAGCCCTGAGGAGGAACTGATAAAACGGACGGTCTATTTCTTTCCTCCTGATATCGTCTTAAATGTTCTTGGATGCTGGGAGGTTGCCATCGGTATCGGCCTGCTTTACCGGCCATTGCTGCGCCTTGCCCTGTTCCTCTTGCTTATTGAACTCCCCGGCACATTTCTTCCGTTGATTATCCTGCCGGAGATCTGTTTTCATTCGATCCCATTCGGACTCAGTCTCGAGGGGCAGTATATCGTAAAAAATCTTTTTCTGATTGCTGCCGCTTTT
>JAHJKP010000038.1 GCA_018821985.1 Pseudomonadota bacterium | reverse complement strand
TAATCATGGTAGTAACTATTAAGTGAACAGAGCTGCACGGTCATAAAGTCTCCTTTTTCTTTTGTAGAAAAAACAGGGTCTTGATGACCTTATTATACCATAGCCTTGGCTATGTTTTTGTTACGTATACTTCCTGATTATCGGTAACCGCACCGTAGAAGTCTCAACTTTGGTTCTGCAAATTTTCTGAAGACCTTGCCTCTGGTAATCTTACTTACAGGGGCAGGTTAACATGCTATTAAAAAAGGCAGGATTAAATCACAGTCTGCTGGACTCCGGAGTTTCAGAGAATGACTGAAACTTAAATCAGAAGCGATGATCGCTGCCGCCCAATTGGCTTTTCCGGGAGAGACCAGGAATATCCTTTCTCCGCCGGAATATCTTTGGCCATATAATCTGGGGCATACTGCGGGTGGAATTTATTTTGTGCTTACGCTTGTTTTTACTGTCCCCGTTATGATAATTTAGAAATAGAGTCCTGTTTGGTTCGATGAATTTATTGACAGGAAAACCCTATGTAAAAAGGATACATCAACCACTGAAAGAGAGGTGCCTATGAGTGAAGAACTAAGCATCGGATGTGCCCGCCCCACAGGAGGACCTGTTGGCGAAGAGGCCGGCAGGGAACAGAAAATAGAAGAAAAAATTGTGGAGGAAAAGCGAATGATAATGGTTGGACAGAAGGCCCCGGATTTTCAAGCTCCGGGCTACCATAACGGCAAATTCATCAGCATGCAGCTTTCAGAAAGTCTCGGCAAGTGGACGCTCCTCTGTTTTTATCCGGGCGATTTCACCTTTGTCTGAGCCACGGAGCTTTCTGCAGTTGCAGAAAAATATCCAGAATTCGAGAAACTTGGCGTCAAGGTTCTTGCCATGAGCATTGATTCCATGTTCGTCCACAAGATGTGGAACGACAACGAGCTGTCCAAGATGGTCAAGGGCGGCATCCCCTTTCCCATGCTCTCCGATGCCGGGGGCCGTGTAGGAAAGGTTTACGGGGTGTATGACGAAAACGCCGGCGTTGAGACGCGCGGCCGCTTTATCATAGACCCGGACGGTGTGATCCAGGGTTACGAGGTTCTCACCCCGGCGGTGGGACGCAACGTTTCCGAAACCATCCGCCAGGTCCAGGCCTTTCAGCTGGTTCGTAATACCAAGGGCGGAGAAGCGACTCCTTCCGGCTGGCAACCGGGTAAAAAGACCCTGAAACCCGGCATCAATCTAGTCGGCAAGGTGTGGGAGGAATGGACCACTGACATGGCCTTTGACAAATAGGCAAACCGAAAAACATCTACGGTTTTCTGAAGAGAGGCATAGCTGTTCGCTGTGCCTCTCTTATCTAAAGGCATATGCGGCAGCGGGGAGTGCCGGATGATCTACTCCCACAAAAGTCTGAGCAGACTACGAGGGGGGTATCCATGAAACTGTGTAACACGCTACCACTGGAAAAACTTATCTGCTCGTGTTGACACCAGATTCGGCCCAGCGCCATACTTTTTACTGGTTGACATACAGACCCTGACCGACAGGGATGTTGAGGCGGTGCTTACCGGCATGGTCAGCCTCAATGCCTGAATCAACGATGCCTATCATAGGGAACGAGTATGTGTCTGTGAAAAAGGTGAAGAAAAAAAGATCTTGTATGAGAAAACTTTCCTTTTATGCCAGAATCATGAAGAAACAACAACGTCGATGGATCATGATTTAAACGCCAGTTTTTTGTAATCTCCGTAGATAAAACTTCTTCCCTTCATAATCAGTTACAAAGAGACGGTCCTTGGCAATCAGCTTGTCAATGAGTTTCCAGCCGACCCCGGCCTTTGCCAGAAACGCCTGTACAGCCTCCTCTGGCATGGGATGGACGGCAATGATGTTTAACAGCTCTTCTTCGACATCCCCTGTTAAAGAAAAAGCATTTCCCTCATAGCCAAACAGACATTCAACCTCGTTAACCCTCTTACTGATAATCTGATAGGCCATATTCAGGACATTCTCCGCCGGAGGATGTACTGATGTTTCGGCCGGCGGCCTTGTGGGAATGGACAGATATGCCTTGGCTGGTTTCAGTCTCGCCAGGAAGTCGGCAACCTCTGTGATATTTCCTGGGCTGTCATTGACTCCGTGAATAAGCATTGTCTCTGTGGCCAGCTGTCCCTCATATCCTCCAGCAAACTCGATCATTGACTCCAGAATGATGGAAAGATCCAGGTCGTGGTGCGGTCGGTTGATCTGCCGCCAGTACTCTTCTGTTACACTATCAATCTTGAGAGAGACCCAATCTGCCTTGGACAGATCTTTCCTGACGCTTTCTTGCCAGAGTAGAGAACCGTTACTGATCACGGCAATCTTTACTCCCAGAGGCCGTAACAGGTCAATTGCCTTGCCGAGGTTTATATCCAAGGTCGGTTCACCATCAGGGACAAAGGTTAGGAAATCAATGGATTCCCCCAAATCTATGACCTCGCTTATCTTCCTTTTAACATCCGTCAAAATGGTCTCGGGATCATAAAATGGTTGCCTGGTAATCCGCATCGTATCTGTCCTGCCTACCTGGCAATATATACACGAGTAAGAGCATACCTTTGGAGGGATATTGTTAATCCCCAAGCTACGGCCGAGGCGTCGAGATGGAACAGGACCAAATGTAAGTTTAGATAAACTCATGGTTGAATAATCCTCCTATATGATTCTTTTTCCAGTACGGCAGTGAATAATTTTATTATAATTCCTCACCGCTTATTCCTTTCCCAACACCAACATTTATAAAATATTCACGGTATTCTTCTTCAAATATTTGCCTTGCCAATTCTCCTGAACAATGACAGGGGCCAACATATTTTACTCTCAGGTGTTTGAAAGTAGAAACAACTTTCTTTAGTTCTTTCCAGCTTTTATTGAGTAAATGAAATCCGCCCATCGTTAAGAGTACTTCATCATCATGAATTAAATTCTTTGCCTCTTTGATGATCTCCACAATGCCTGGATGCGCACATCCCGTTATCACAATAATCCCTCGTTCGGTTTGAACTATTAATGATTGTTCTTTTGTCCAGGTGCCAAGTTCACCGGTTGAATAGACATTTTCACAAATCATTGTGGGGCCATGAACTTCTCTTATTTCGATTCCAGAGCCTTTAAGTTTATCTTTTAATTTTACGGGGAAAGACTGAGGCAGATAAACAGTAACCGTACGATTCATTGCTAGAAATCTCTCTAACCCCCCAATATGGTCATCATGAATATGAGAAAGCACCACTATGTCAATCGTGCCGGGATCAATACCCAGCTTCTTCATATTGGCTAATAATATTGCACCGTCGCCACCGGTGTCAAAAAGGATCGTTTTCCCCACTCCTTCTATAAGACAGGAAAAACCCCAGTTGGTTGCTAGACCTTTCCTGAACGGATTATTGTCATAGAGGACTGTTAATCTCAGATTCTTCATGGCCACCATTGAGCTCTTTTCAGGTTCATTTTGCATGATTGTTCTGTCCATGCCCTCTGCCGGCATGGGAAAAAGGCCCAACGAGACAAGAGCGCAAATTAACAACCGCGATATCAAAATGTATGCAAAAAAGGGGTGCCCCATATTTTTATAAAATTTTTCAAAGTGCTTATTCCGGGAGGTCAACAACGATACTCTTCATGCCAGCATGTCGGCCATAAGACAGAGCAAAAAAGACTCCTAGTCTCGGCCAAAAATTTCAGGGAAGGGGAGAATCAATCAAGCTGGCAGAATCGACAGCTGCATAATTATCTACTGTTTAAGGCTTTGGGCAAGTTTTTTAGCCTGTAAGGCGGCCTGCTTAACGACATCCTCTGACGGGGCTCCCTGCCATTCAACCGGATCAACAAATGTCCATTTTAATTTCTCCGTCAATTGCTCAAGTTCTTGCTGGGCTCCACCCGACCAACCAAAGGAACCGAACCTGAGCACCTTTTTATTCCATATCTTTTTTCGCCCAAACATATCTAAAGTCCAGGCCATGGGGGGGAACATTTTATACTCATAGGTCGGCATCCCCAAAATAATACCGGAAGATTTCATGGCTGAGGCGAGAATAAAGCCAATATGATCATTGGGTACCCGGTGAATATGGATTGGGATACCCTCACTGCGCACCCCTTCGACCATAGCATTTACTACTTTCTGGGTATTGCCGTACATACTGGACCATATCAGGGTCACTTCCGCCTCGGCGGGGCCTTTCAAATAACCGGCAAAACGACTGTACGTATCTATGATTTCTTGTGGGTTTTCGCGCCAAATAAGGCCATGTGAAGGAGCTATCATCTTAATATCCAAGGTTTTCAATTTGCTGATGGCCTTTTCTACAAACATGGAAAAATTTGAGATTATATTTGCATAATAACGTAGGGCTTCATTCATAAAGAAATTATGTTGATCAGAGGAGAGTTGATCATCAAAGAGGGTGTCTGTAATACTGCCATAGGAACCAAAGGCATCGCAGGAAAAAAGAATGCCGGAATTCCGCTCATAAGTGGCCATTGTTTCCGGCCAGTGCAAATTCGGTATCTCATAAAAGACGAGTTCCTTATTCCCGCCTAGGTCGAGGGTATCCCCTGTTTTTACCACATGAACATTTTCTTCAATACCGCAGAACGCTTTAAGCATAGCAGCGCCTTTTTCGGTAATGTAAATTTCAATATTTGGATTTTTACTATAAAATTCAGGTAGCCAGCCGGTATGATCCGGCTCCATATGATTAATGACCAAATAATCTATATCCTGGGCCCTGAGAGGAATGGAGTTGAGTTCTTGTTCAAATTCGACAGGTTTATCATCAATATCTTCAACTAAATCGATAAGGGCTGTTTTCTCTCCCTGAACAACATAAGAATTGATGGAAATGCCATCAGGCATGGGCCACATGCCCTCAAAGAGATGCGTTGCATCCAGATTGACACCTAATCGGTATATTCCCTCAGCAATGACAATAGCCTTCATAACAACGCCTCCTTAAAAAAATTAAAAAGTTAGAGAGTCAGGATAGAGAAAAGTTGTCTGCAGAGATATACTCTTCAGCATTGATCAATCCCTTTGCGTACTCCTCATGCCAGGGTGTCGGTACAGGCATAGTTTCGTATAGTTTTGTTCTGTCGGCCTCGAGAAGGAGACGTCTTTTACCCATAAAATCAGCAGCGCAATAGACCTGTTTGCCGGCTTCTACTGAAAGAGCTTCTAACCATGCAGGCCCCTGTTGGTCGCGCATGAGGTGGTGGTCAAGGATCAAGATGTCCACATTCTGGGCCAAACGCAGACCATTCTGCCATGCTACTGTACGTTGCTCATCCGGGAGTGTCTCAATATAAAGAGGTGGTCCAGCCGCCAAGACTATATCCGGCTGCCAAGCGATGATCAAATCAATGGTCGCTGCATCCAACAGCTGGATATCCGATGCATGCAGGAAAACCTTATTCCCCAAATCAATCCTAGTCATCATCACAGTGCCTCGTCGGCTGCCTTTGTTTCCATGCGGCACGGCAGACGAAAAGCTCATGGGACCATCTGAGATACCCTCGGCCACATGGAAATTCGGGCCTAGGAGCTCGCTTAAATCTTGGGCGCGCTGTTTCATTTTCTCTCCAAGAGAGTCCATTGATTTACTCCAACAGCAGATGTTCTGAAAGTTTACCGGAAGATGCCGAATTGCCAGCTGGTATGGGTTCGCCTCCCGGAGAGGAACATGATCACCGTGGAAATGACTGAACACAAGATCCGTTGCCTTTGTCAATGCCTCGATGATCCGTTGCCGTACTCGTTCACCCTCTGCAACTTGGCGTGGATGAGGAAGTAAGCCGTGACGTATGTATCCCAAGGCCATTCCCGGATCAATTAAGATCCGTCGTTTTCCCGCCTGAATAAAACAACTCAAGCCCCGGACCCCTAAAGATTCCGTGCCGATAATTTCAATGGATTTACCTATAAAGTATCAGGTGCCTTCCTGCCATGAAGATAAATATTTCTCCTGTTCTTCTGTAAGGGTATCGATGTCTATCTTCATCGCACTGAGCTTCGTACGGGCAATTTCCTGGTCAATTTCTTCAGGGACAGGATGTACTTTATTCTCCAACCTTACTTTCTTGCTGCAAATGAAGGCGGCACAGAGAGCTTGATTGGCAAAACTCATGTCCATCACTGCTGCAGGATGACCCTCAGCAGCTGCCAAATTAACTAAACGCCCCTCGGCAAGAAGGCGAATAGTGCGGCCCGATGATAAAAAGTATTCATCCACATAGAGCCGTGGCTGCTGTTTTCTGACCGCCATATTTTCCAGAGCAGGAATATTGATCTCGACGTTGAAATGACCGGAATTTGCAAGAACACAACCATTCTTCATCACTTCAAAATGTGCTTGATCCACTACATTTTTATCTCCTGTAGCAGTGATGATGAAATCAGAGATAGCTGCTGCCTCCAGCATTGGCATGACACGAAATCCATCCATAACAGCTTCCAATGCTTTGAGAGGATCGACTTCAGTGATAATCACATGCGCGCCATGCCCCTTGGCGCGCATGGCAATTCCGCGACCACACCACCCATACCCCACCACTGTAAAGACCTTTCCAGCCAATAAAATGTTTGTGGCCCTTATGATTCCATCCAGGCTACTCTGGCCAGTACCATACCGATTATCAAATAGATGTTTGGTCATTGCATCATTAACGGCAATGATGGGAAACTTTAACGCCTTGTCACGGTCCATTGCCCGTAATCGGATGACACCGGTTGTCGTTTCCTCGGTTCCACCCAACATGTTACATAGCAGTTCCTTCCTGTTTTTGTGCATTTCACTCACCAGGTCTGCACCATCGTCCATGGTGAGTTGCGGCCGGTGGTCCAAGGCGGCATTAATGTGCTGATAATAGGTTTTATTGTTCTCCCCCTTAATGGCAAAGACAGGAATCTGGTAATGGTCCACCAAAGCTGCGGCGACATCGTCCTGAGTACTGAGTGGGTTGCTGGCACAGAGGACAAGGTCAGCACCTCCTGCCACCAAAACACGGGCCAAATTAGCTGTTTCGGTGGTAATATGCAGGCAGCCGCTCATGCGTATTCCTTCCAGTGGTCTTTCCCGGGAAAAACGCTCCATAAGATTCTGCACTACAGGCATCTCGTTCAAGGCCCATTCAATACGGCCTAATCCTTTGTCGGCCAGAGAGATATCTTTAATATCGCTATTAATAGCTGCCATATTTTTAGCCCCCAATTTGTCTCATTTGTTTTACAATATCGGTGGCAGAGAGTAAGCCAACAGGCTTTCTACCTATGGGCGAAAGGACTATCACCCTGTGAACACTCTTAGCTATCATAATATTTGATACCTCCCTCAGGTTCATCTCCGGGTATGCCTCCACAACAAAAGGGGTCATTATATCTTCCGCGGTGGTTTTTTCGATATCGGTGGTTGTTCCCTCACTGAAAGCCCTCACAAGGTCAAGAGAAGAAATAATTCCTGCTGCTTCATCACTCTGGTCTACTATGACAAGGCAGGATATATCTTCTTCAGTCATAATTTCAGCAATTTTGGGTAACATTTCGCCATATTGAACAGTTACCACCCCTCGGATCATGATATCTCGAACCATTATTTCTTCTAATTTCAATGTGGTAGTATTCATTCTCGCCTCCCAAAGTCGTTTATAAGTTTTCTGCTATTTTTTTAATTATCATTTTCATATCTTCTCGAGCTATGCCCTCACGGAGTTGGGTCCCCATCAGACCGGCTTTTATTAATTCGTCATCGAAATGCACTACCCCCAAGGTCTCGATTTTTTTCTTTTTGAGCTCAGCCAGCATGATGGATTCCATTTCTTTTGTCTGAACCTTGTTTAAAACCGTATAGACCCGCGCCTTTCCCATCTGAGAACACAAATGAGTAATTTTCTCAGCAATCAGCAAAGACTCGAAGGTGGGATCAATCACTACAAGGATGAGATCAACGTTTTGTTCAACCCCTCTGCCGAAATGTTCAATGCCTGCCTCAACATCGATTAATTGTACGTGTTGCCCTTTCACAATAAAATCTCGGGTAACCTTCGACATAGGGCCATCACAGCCTTCACAGAATTGCTCAATCTTTCCTACCTGAAAGAGGAAAATGTTTTCCTTTTCCATAAAATATTCAGGCGGTATTTCAGCCAAATCGATATTTTTCTCTGTGATTGGCGCTGTGTCATTAATTCTTGTCAAGGGCGCAGGGTCATCTACCGGGCATTCGACCTTTTTCCTTCCTCCAAAAAAGCGGATCAGAGCTTTTGGGCCTTGTGTTGAGCCAAACATCAGTCTTGCTATACCTCCAGGGTTTGAGGCATCTCCGTCTAACACAATCACCCTGTATGTTTCATCGCGTAAAATATGGGCCATTAGTGATATTATGGAGCTTTTTCCGCAGCCTCCTTTTCCACACACTAAAATTCTCTTCCCTAAAAAAGGTTTGCTCATGGCCAAGCTCCGTTTTTAATTTTCTTTTGTTGTCTCCGATATTTTCTTTGCGATTGTCTGAAAAATGCCCCCCGTTGTCGATTGTGGTTCTGAAACCATTAATGGAACCCCATTATCGCCACCTTGTCGAATTTCGATAGCAAGTGGTATGGCGCCTAACAAGGGAATGCCTGTTTCTTGGCTGAGGCGCTCTCCGCCTCCGTGGCCAAAAATCTCAATGGGTTGTGTTGATTGGCTGCTGAGAAAATAGGACATATTTTCCACCAAACCGATAATTGTCTGGCCTGTCTTATGAAAAAGTCCAATAGACCGACGGACATCTGCCAAGGCAACCTCCTGAGGGGTGGTTATCATTAAAATAGAACAATGGGGAAGAGCCTGGGCAATTGCAATTGAGGGGTCACCGGTTCCAGGGGGAAGGTCAATAACCAGATAGTCGAGTTCACCCCACTTCACCTGACCCAGCAGTTGGTGAATCATCTTGGAAACAAGCGGTCCTCGCCAAATAAAGGCATCGTTTTGACCAGCAGTCATTCCCAGCGATACAATTCGCAATCCATATTTTTCCTTGGGGACAATCATATTGTCCTCCTGAGCCAGTGCTTCTGAAAGACCAAGCATCACAGGTATGCTTGGTCCATAGACATCAGCATCAAGAAGTCCAACCTTATACCCCTGTTTCACAAGAGCCAAAGCCACATTGACCGCGATTGTGGTCTTGCCGACACCGCCCTTGCCACTTGCTACCGCCAGAAAATGTTTTACTTTTTCAATCCCTTTTAATGGGGCCGCGGGGAACAAGTGCTCAAACTCTTCCCGGCTTAAAGCTACGACCTCGACCTGGACGGAGGAAACTTCCGGTAATGCACCCAGCACCTTTTCAATTTCTCCTATCAATACCTTTTTAAGGGGAGAACGCTTGCTTTTCAAAGCCAGAGTGAGTGTGACGACACCATCTTGGATTGAGATGTTGCGAATCATACCGATATCGATGAGACTCTTTTTTAACTTCGGATGGAGAACGGCCTGCAAGGCGTCCCTGATTTGTTTTTCATCCATCATTCTTCTCCTCGTTTAATGAACCCAGGCTGCATTCTTTTCATCGATTTTACAGAATCGATATCCCCTGGAAGTTGCTGTCCAAGATCGCTTTGCATCATGGCCAAGGCTTTTTCAGCATTGGACTCTTTGGTAAGAAGAATCTCGGCACCGCCATTACCCAGGACAAAACCTGGTCCTTTGCCGGAGTGATCATGATTTGAGAGAAACACGTCAAGCCCATTTTCCAATAGCCATTTGGCCACCTTGATTCCTTTGGCCTTTTCTTCATGGAGGTAGGGATTTTTGAGTAGATTGTCCTCGACAATTTCACCTTCTGCGCGTTGTACTCTGAGAATCCGAAAAAAAGGTGCCTCACCAAAATGCTCTGAAATGGTCACTCTGTCCTCGGCAAGAGGAATTCCAAGGGTAAGAAGTCCCCGCTGCAGGGGTTGAAAATGGATCAGGACACGATCAACCTGGGCAAGCTCCATTTTCACCCGGTTTTCGATCTCTTCAGATAGGCGGTGTCCTTTTTCCAATTCTTTTACCCGGAGTGTTAAGTCAAGTTCTACAAATTTGTAGCGCCCGGCGTTTCTGGCCCAGATACCATTGATTCCAGCTACCCTAGGGTCAGCAAGGACGATTTCACGAATTCGAGTCAGGCTGTTGTGATCAAGGGAGGCGTCGAGAAGGACTCGGACAGAGTCGAGGAAGATGGTAACGGCGGATCGGGCAATAAAGAGGACGACGATTATGGCTGCATATTTATCCAGGGAGAAGCCAATGGCGCTGCCCAAAAGCGCTATCAGGATAACCATTGAGGAGAGCATGTCGGTCCAGATATGGCGTGCGTCGGCAATCAGGCTGGGTGATCCGGTTTCTCTGCCTTTGTTAAGTTCATATCGGGAAAACAGCCAGGTAATGAGAATGGTTGCACCAATGCCTGCCATGGATAAGGGGATTTGCGTGGGAAGAGCTAGGGAAGGGGCAATAAATACTGCTTTAATGATTTCATAGCCGGCAAAAAGAATCATGACAGAGGTTGCCATGGCAACCATGTTTTCCACCTTATAGAGCCCGTAAGGAAAGCCACGGGCGGGACGTTCTGAAATTTTTATGCCGATCAGGATAATGGACGAGGAGATAACGTCAGACAGGGAGTGGATAGCGTCTGCTGTAACAGCCAAACTACCCGAAATTAAGGCCACAGCTGTTTTTATCCCAACCAGCAGCAGATTGGTCAAAATGGACAGCCACGCTGTTTTTTCTGAGGACTCCACCTCGACCTCCCCTGTTGTAAAGTACCCCGTCCCGTAATATTTCTGAAGTGTGATACGCTATCCTCTTCAGGACAGTTCATTGATCCTTGCCGCCAAAGCGGCGGCAAGATTTTTTAGCGCCAGCGAGGCCGGAGTCTCAGGATAGGCTGAGATAACAGGTCGGCCATGCGCCACTGCCATTGTCATATTTTTATCGTAAGGTATTTCTGCGAGTATGGAAAAACCGTTGTCGTGTGCAAATTTTTTTACGGCTGCGTTTGATTCAGGGTGGATATCGGATCGGTTCAGAACAATACCAAGCGGTATCCTGAAATGGGTGACGACCTCAACCACCCGTTTCAAATCATGAAGAGCTGCTGGCGTTGGTTCAGTCACCAGGGCCACATAATCAGCACCTTTGACAGATGCAATGACCGGACAGCCAATGCCAGGAGGTCCATCCGTAAGTATCATTTCTGCCTGGGAATTCTTTGCTTCCTGCCTTGCTCTCTTTTTGACGATATCGACGAGACGACCGGAACTGCTTTCACCAATATGAAGCTCTCCTGCGACAAGTAGCATATTTCCAGCGTCAAATATGTTGAGCTGTCCGTTGACCACCTCTTTAATCTCGATGGCGTCTTCAGGGCAGGTGAGGGTGCATGCGCCGCAACCTTCACAGGAATAGGGGATAATTATGGGCTTATCCACGCCAATTATTGAAGAAAATTTGCAAATGTCCTTGCACGTCATGCAGCCGATGCATTTGTCGTAATCGATAAAAGCCTTGGAGGATGCTGCGATATTCTCCGAGTTTTTGAGCTTGGCTCCTAAGACCAAATGAAGGTTAGGTGCATCAACATCCGTATCGGCCAATACCACTTTATATTCTTGGGCATAGATAATACCGAGCGAAGCAACAATGGATGATTTGCCGACTCCCCCTTTGCCGCTCACTATCACGATTTCTCTCATGGCAGATACTCCCGGGCAATGTTATGAGCTAAGCGAACAAAAGTCATGGCACTTGCTGACTGCGGAAACATTGTTACCAGAGGGTTTCCTGACACATAACTCTGAATAAGAAGGGTGTCTGTCTTGAGCTCTGCCGCAAAAGGAGTGTTATGTGCTTGCGCAATTCTCTGTATCGCATCTTTGGGGGAAGGTAAATCAGCCTGGTTAAGAAAGGCTGAGCCCTTGAGCTCAAAGATGTCCAGGAGTTTCAAGATAAGCTCAAAGTCGTGGGCACCCAGTGGGGTAGGTTCTGTTACTGTTATGACGTGGTCTGAGCCTTGTAGGGCTTTAATGACATTACAATGTGCCCCGGGAGAGGTGTCGATGACGATTATGTCAAAATCCGCTGCTTCCTGAAAAATCCTGTCCTTGAGTTTTTCTACAACAAGGGCGCTTGCTTCCTGGGAGGGGATGAGTTCCCCGGTATAAAGGGTCAAATTCTCCCGCTTCGTCTTATAGGTCTTGCCAACGGCTTTTTTGCCTCGATCTATAGCATTTGTCTCGCATACCAAGAAACACGCCTCACATCCATTACATGCGCCTAACAGCACAGGAACTTTATCCTTAGGGAGAAATAGGGCGTTAAGGCGACAGGCCTTAACGCAGGCACCGCATGAGTTACATTTACTTTCATCAATGAGCGGCATGCTCATCATCACATCGGTGGAATTGTCCAAGGACATGCCCAAGAGAATGGCACCATTAGGAGCATCCACATCGGCATCCACCAATGCGACCTTGTACCCCATGTCCGCGAGGGCGCAGGCAATATTGACAGCCACTGTGGTTTTTCCGACCCCACCTTTGCCGCCGGTCACCCCGATTACTGGTACCGTGAAGGGTTTTTCATGATAGGCCGTAATAACTTCGGGAGGCAAGGTCCTTTCTAGTCTTGTCGGCATCGCCCTCTTCCCCGTCCCATACCCCGTCCAAGTCCTCTTCCCCTGCCTGGCTCACAGGGAGGGACTTCTGATGGAGACGGGGCCTCATTGTATTCACCTTTTTTGAACTTGGCCAAGGCCTCTTTTACCGTGTCTTGGGAGGATGCTCCCACAAACAACTTAATCCCAGATGCTCGAAACGCATTAAAGGCATTGGGGCCTACATAACCTGTAAGTAGCCCGTCAACACCTTTATCCGATACAAGTTGGGCAGCGGCAATTCCCGCCCCTTGCCCCTGAGTACCGGCAGTATTTTCAACTACTTCTATAGCATTGGTGTCCGTATCAATAAGGAAAAAATAGGGTGCCCTACCAAAAGTAGTATCTACATTTGCCTCAATCTCTTTTCCGGTGGATGTTATGCAAAGTTTCATACAATCCCTCCTTTTTATCTATGGCCTTCTTCCGCCACCCAGCCCTTTGCCTCTTACCGGGCCGCCTGGGTCCGTCCGGTGAATATTAGAACTGCCGCATTTCGGGCAAACCATCTCTCTACCGGTTTGCCCCGAGCCATATGGTACTTCCCACTCATGATTACAATCAGAACATTTAAATCTCCTGGGCATGGTCATAAGATATCTCCTGATATTTAGGGGTTAAGAAACAAATGTTCGTGTTACAAGGAGCAACTACGCTTTCTATGCTTCCAGGAGTTGAAGCGGCTCATATAGCTCCATATGTACTTGCACTATATGACTTCTACATATATTTTTTCTGTAAGCCCTTTGGGGATATGATGGCATGTTCCCTTTACCGACACCATCAATGCATGAGATTCCGATTCTTGGCGATGTAATGCATTAATTGTATTCCCCTTCTTAATCCAGTGTCGGTCAAGCTCAGCTTTAAGTTCGGGATTTCCGGCAATGGAACTAATCTTTCCTTTTTCTCCAGGTTTCATGGTGGAAAGCTGCTTCTCTTTTCCTTTCACCTCAACAAACACCACATCTCCGGGCAAATCATATTTATGCAACTCCTCACCGGCAATGACAAATCCTTCAACATTGACAATGGCAATATGTGCTCCCTGAACTTCGACAAAAAGGGGTCCGGGGCCAGGGACAAATTTTTTAACATCAACAATTGTTCCCACCTTAAGACCTAATGCCAAAAATTTTGCCAGCTCCCCTCGACCGACTTCCAGAGCAGAAATTGTGCCTAATTCCCCTGGGGTAAGCTCTGTCAGTCTTCGATCACCCACAATAACGCCCATAAGGGACTCATAACCCAATTGTATTTCCTTTCCCCCGAATTGTAATACGATTTGCGATACATAGGCTGATTCGATCTCGAGTTTAGTGTCTTCTTTAATGCGCATCCCAGCCAATAGATTTTTGCCAAAGCCTCCCAGGCTTTCATGAAATCCCGTAACCTTCAGTGCTCTTTTTCTTTCCGCCATCTTGAGTGTTGTTTTCATAACTCTCCTTTTTTAAAATAGTTTTTAGAAAGTATACAAGAATCGTTTCGAGCTTATGAACAGAATAACCCTCTTATGGAATATGTAAATGAAAAATCTTGACTAAATTATTTGCAGAGCATTTTTGTTACTTCAATTACAGTCAGTGGTAAGCTTAGCAAGTTGTGAGCAAACGGAAACTTGAGCTACTTCCGACCCCTTCTACCGATCTAAGAATGAATAGTTATTCATTCAATCACTCCCGGATTGTGCCCAGAAAGTCGGCTATCACCTGGTCACAAGTTGCCTAGGCAAGGTACTCGTCGTCCAGCGCCTCGTTGAGCGCATGGATTTCTGCTTCGGTCAGTGGATTCATCCTCCGTGGTGAAAAATAGCGATGGTGCCGATCCCCGCGAGCAGCAGCACGAGCTGGCGCAGGGAAGCAGCGGCGGTCACCTGTCGGTGCAGCCCCGGGATGAGGTCGGCAGCAGCGATGTAGATGAAGCTCGCGGCGGAGATCGCCAGGATGTAAGGCACTGCTGTGCGCATCTCACCGAGCCAGAAATAGGCCACCACGGCACCCGGCAGTGTGGTGGCGGCTGAGAGTCCATTGAGAACTATCGCCTTCGTACGTCCATACCCGTTGTCGAGCAGGATGGCGAAATCGCCTACCTCCTGCGGAATCTCATGCGCGATCACAGCCAGCGATGCGGTGACCCCCAGCGGAATCGAGGTGAGGAAGGCGGCGGCGATCACCACTCCGTCTACAAAGTTGTGGAAGGCATCTCCGATTAGGATCAGCGGGGCGGCGCGCCCATGCACTTCGCATGTGCTATCGTGGCAGTGACGCCAGAGAACGAATTTTTCCAGCAAGAAAAAAAACACCATGCCGGCCAGCACCGTCGATGTGACAGCGAGCGCCGGGGCTAATTTTAGCCCAGCGGGGATCATGCCTAGAAACGCGGCGCCAAGCAGCGTGCCGGTCGCATAGCTGATCAAGTAGGGGATGAGAGTCTTGCGGATGCCTTTCGGAAAAAATAGAAACAAGGCAGCACCAGCGACTGCGCCCACGCTGCCCAAAAGACTGAATCCGATTATCCATAGCAGCATTTGGTGTGCCTCCACTTTCTTTCAAACATTCACGTATGGGAGTGAGCCCTAACGTTGAGCTGAGTGGCGCGGCCAATGACCTTGCCCGTAAGTCCGCCGAAGTTTTCCGCGTCCACTCATCAAGCGTTTGGTTCGCGGTTTACTTGAATCGCTTGTCGGACTTCCTGTTTGACACTTCCTTTCTCGCTTCTTCAAGCCATCCCGCCCGGACCTCTGTCTGATCATCAAACTCCGGGACGTAAGGTTTAATGTCCAGTAACGGTGTTCCATCCAAAATATCTACATTTTCGATATATAAAATATTGTCTTGGATCTTCTGAAGTTTTATCACCGATAAACCGATGGGGTTTGGGCGTTTAGGTGCGCGGGTTGCAAAAATACCGCGAGGTATAGAGTCCATGAAGGGGACTACATGCAACTTAAAGTCCTTACTCCGGTGGAAATGGTACAGCATAATAATATGAGAGAATCCTTCAAGATCCTTTAATCCATCAGTATATTGGGGAAAAACTTCAACTGTGCCTTCAACTCCGGTAGCTCCGGCGGGTTGTATGGGCATGCTGCCGATCTCAGTGAATGGTGAGTGAATAATGCCAATAGGCTGGTATTCGATTTTCATTTCTCGTCCCGCGAACAGTCTATTAGGCAGAATGAGCCAATATTGTGCTAGGCAGATTCTGTTTAGTATTTTTCTCGAATCTTGAGCCGTCCGTGTTTTTTCAACATATTCAGTACCAACCTTAACCAGTTAATCAAAAACTGACTTTTAGGTTTTTCCTAATTCCCTTCATTGTCATAAAAACGAACGTTAATTTATTTAATCACAAACGATTTTTTTTTAATAGGAATTTTGGGGAAAGAATTAAAAAGATGCCAATGGCAAGGTTAACTATTTAAGCAAAGCTGCAGGGTGAGCCATATTCCTGATTATACGTAACAAAATAAAAACAGACCGCCTCCCTCGAAAGGAAAGCGGTCTGTTTTATAGCGGGAAATTATGTGAGCTTTTACTCCCCAATCTACCAGGTATCAATTGTCATCCAGAAATGAGGTCAGCTACATCTGCTATTTTATTCTTCTCCTCACCAGTCTTGCATTCACATCCATAACCAGACTCCTAGTCCCCGGCTTTCGGTATAGTGCTTCGCAACCTGACAGGTAGGCCACGAGAGAATTTACAGAGCTTCTATGATTTTTTTGGGTGCAAATGGGTATTTTGATGGTTATTGGGCGTAAACGGGTGTAGTATTGGTTGCATGATTAAATCAGATGCCATCCACATCACTCCAGAGATACTTGGTTTAATAGCCGCCATCGATGAATTCAAAGGCGCGTGGCGCGCATTAAGCACACTTGCGCCGGACCGGTTGTTGGCCCTGAGGCGTGTTGCGACCATTGAAAGTATTGGGTCCTCAACCAGAATTGAAGGAAGCAGACTATCCGACCGCGATGTCGAGAAGCTGCTTTCCAACCTCCAGATCAAATCTTTCACCACCCGTGACGAGCAGGAGGTGGCTGGTTATGCAGAGGTAATGGATCTGGTATTCTCCTCCTGGCAGGACATCACACTTACCGAGAATCACATCAAGCAGTTGCACCGCGACTTGCTGGCTTACAGCGAAAAAGATGAATGGCATCGTGGCAACTACAAAACCTCATCCAACAGCGTCGCCGCTTTCAACGAAAACGGAGTCCAGCTCGGGATTGTGTTTGAAACTGCTACTCCCTTCGATACGCCGCATTTAATGACAGAGCTGGTGACCTGGTTGGAGGAGAAGTGCCATGACAAACATTTGCATCCGCTCCTGCTGATCGGCTTGTGGGTGGTTGTCTTTTTGGAGATTCATCCGTTTCAGGATGGCAACGGGCGATTGAGCCGTGTATTGACCACACTACTGCTTTTACAGGCAGGATATGCCTATGTACCGTACAGCTCGTTGGAGAGCGTGATCGAACAGAGCAAGGAGGCATACTACCTCGCACTTCGGCATACTCAGGGAACAATCCGTACCGAAACACCAAATTGGCAGCCATGGTTGATCTTCTTTTTACGTTCACTCTTTGAGCAGACACGACATTTGAACAAAAAGGTTGAGCGAGAGAAACTGGTCCTTGCTCCACTGCCAGAACTGTCATTGCAGATTATCGAATTCACTCGCGAACACGGCCGGATCACAATGAGCGACAGTATCAGATTGACGGGTGCGAGTCGCAACACTCTCAAACAGCATTTCCGAACGCTGGTTAAGCAAAATCACCTCAAGCAACAAGGGAGTGGCCGAGGTGTCTGGTACGAACTGCTCTGAACTAAAATGAACTGTTCAATCAACCGCCCGGGATAGCCGAAACCTTCTTGAAAAATGGTATTTCTGAGCGACACATAACCGATTAGAACCAATGAGAAGCAGCCTACACCATAAAGCGCCATTGGGACGGTGTCCTTCAATGGTTCAACTCACAAATTAACAACGGCTGATGCACTGTTTTCTGTGTGTGAATCTGTGTGTGAAAACAGGTCTAAAATGTGCTAAAATGTGCAAAAATAGAAAAAATCTGACAAGCTATAAATACAATAATCCTAATAAGTTAACGTAAACATGGATGTTGTAAAACTCAAAGGGTCTTAATTCGTAATCAGTAGGTCTGCGGTTCGACTCCGCATATCGGCTCCATAAAATCAAGCACTTACGAGGTTTCTCGTAGGTGCTTTTTTGTTTGGTTAGATGCTGGTTCTATACAGCTCCGGAGTCTTGGTACAAGTCAATATCATGACGATGACAGAATCACACCTTCCAGGGCATAAAAACCGACACCATCTAGAAAGAAAGAAACGGTTTACCTAGTAATAAATAAGGAGGTGGCGGCAGGATGCTACAACACTCATCGATTAAAGGGATTAGAGTCCTTTTTTGTCTGTTGAGATCTCAATATCCGATTTCTGCTCATTACAGATAATTTAAGGTATTATTGCGTGGTTTTTACAGATGGCAGAATGCGCCTCCCACCTCATGGAAGAAAGAGGAGACTCGCCTAGAGTTAGAAGAAATACATGTGGCAGAGAGGTTTGGTTTCCACTATTGACGACTGACCTCAGTCCCGGTGCAATGTTAAAGAATAGAGGCGAAATAGGCTTCAAGGAAGTTTTATAGATCCCAGGACTTACCAGCCCTTCAAGTCATCACAAAGTCAGTTAACAATCAGACCTCCCGTTGTTATCCTGGCACAAATTGCCTTCATTAATCAGTCATTCTCGGAGACGTGTGCATAACCACTTGATTCCGTCCTCTGCTTTTGGCTGTATATAAAGCAGTATCAGCAGCTACAATAATTTCATTGACTGTGCCAAAATGCAACGGACAACATGCGAGACCGATACTGATGGTTTTGCGGAAAGGATGGATCTCATTAATTGTAAAAACATACTCTTCAACTGCCTTCCGGACTCTTTCAGCGATCTTGCCAGCCTCACATGAGTCCCCTCCTCTTAGCAACACAACAAACTCTTCTCCGCCATAACGGCATGCAACATCACCATGTCTGGTATTGGTTATAAGCAGGGCACCAATCTGGGCGAGAACCAGATCTCCCACCGGGTGGCCATAAGTGTCGTTGACCTCCTTGAAATGATCGAGATCAATCATCATTACGCAAAAACCTTTTTCCTTAACAAGATATTCTTCTTCGAATCTTCTTATCTCATTATGGAAATGTCGTTTGGTGTAGAGAGCAGTCAACTCATCGGTGATAGCCATTTCGTAGAGCTGTGCATTGGCAAAAGAAATGGTCATATGGTGGGCAAGAACGGGAATGAACTTTTGTTGAGACAGGCTAAATTTCTTACCAGCAGGTTTTTGGGCGCTGATCAGGGCGACCTTCATTTTCTTAAGTTGAAGGGAGAGTAAAAGGTTCGAGCCATTATTAGAAAAGCTAAACGATGTAACGTCCTGTTCACCCCATCGTAAAAGATCTTCTCTGGTCAATAAACAACTCATTGGAATGTCAGAATTTATATTAACGTGGCTATGATAAAATCTCTTGTCATCGGTTTTTTTTGTAAGTATCTGGAAAATATTTTTCTGTTTTTCAATGGGTAGGGCAAGCGTTACGCTGTCCAACTGTAATACCTCGCAGAGGAGGTCAGCCATTATCTCTTGCAATTTTTTCTTTTCAATAGTGAGACTGATTTTCTGGACAATCGAATAAAGCGTACTCACTTCTGTGTTTTTTGCCTTTACTTCATCAACATATCTACCGATAGCCCTGCTCATGATATTAAAGGAATCCGCCATGTCGGAGATCTCGCCACCGCAATCTACATCAACCCAGTAATTAAAATTGCCACGACCAACTTTTTCAAATCCTGTCTGCAAGGCATTTAAAGGCTTGGTAAGAAAATGGGTGACGATGAAATTAACGAGGAATATGCCTAAGAGAAATACAGAGATTGCAGTCAAGAGTATGCGCAGTGTCATCTCTTTCAGTAGAGCATTTGTGGCATCGAGCGATGAATCAACAAACAGAATGCCGACAATGTTCTTCTCTTTTGAGTGACAGCCATAACAGGCAGGTTTGTTATCAATGGCAATTGTTGTTCGTATATACGATTGATTTCCATCTGTTATCACGGCTGTGGATCTTCGTTGCGTCGCGCTGCTCTCATGGCAAATAAGGCAGGTAGCGTCAGTGTTTTTATCCAGAACCTTTCCGGCAAGAGACGGCTCGCTTGTCATGACGATTTTTCCGTCCTTGTTTAGAACACTGATCCGTGAGAAATTTGTCGTAGCAAGCATATTCTTAATGATTTCCATGCTTGCCTTTCTGTCGTTCTGTAGCATGGAGGCGCTGAGGCCGGCCACAATGGTGAGTCCTGTCTGCATTGAATTGTGGCTGTTCATCTGGATAATTTTATCCCGTTGATATGTCAATACGCCGTAGAGAACCATGCTTATGGCAAGAAAGAAAACCAGAAAGATCCCCCCGAGGACTTTATATTTTAGGGACGTCAGCTTTGTTAAATCATAATGAATCAAGATAATACCTTTGTTTGCGGAAGCAGGAAATAGGGTGAACTCTGCATTATTATATCCCCGAATTAATGGGCAGACAATTATTCTCGCACGATTTTCATTGACTGACTTTAGTTGGATATTTTATACCATGTTATATGGTATATTGGACAAAAAATAGTCCCCCCCAAAAAAAAACAACTATATCGCAGCTTGAACAGATCCTTTTTCATTACTGTCTTGTAAATAATCAATCAAAAATGGCTCAGAGTGCTTTTTGTAGTACAATGAATTTAGTGAAAATATTAACCATAATCAGAGAATCCAAACCATGAACTCTTATGGTTTTTAACCAGATTACTGCAATTCTTTCGAGACATGATTCTGATTCCTTGCCGGAACAACTTCACTCCGGTTAAAAATCATTTTTTTTAACCGCTTAGGTCAAGTTATGGCCATGCAGGGTGATTCTATGGAATCTGTTTGCACGGCGCCTCCTGATGAATCTTCCCAGCTCACCAGAGAAGCAACTGCCACTTTCTCCACAGAAACTGCTCTGAAATATTTATGAGACAGCAGTGATCATTTACACTAAATCATACTCACAATGAAATATGAGGGAAAAATGGATAGAATGTCTTGTCGGTCATTAGGTATTTGGGGGTTGTTGCTCGTTCTCTTTGTCCTTGTTTCCCCTTTATCTTGTCCGGCTCATGAAACTTTAAATCCGAATATTATCAAATTCGGGGTCTTTCCTTATAAATCTCCGAAAACGATTATTGAGATGTATGGCCCTTTGGCCGCGTATCTTGAAAAAAAACTGGGCAAAAAAATCAAGATTTCTTCGGCGGCAGACGCTAATAGCTTTCTCGAAAAGGCCAGAAACGATGAATATGATCTGCTGCTTGCTGCTCCTCCGGTCTATTATAAGTTGCGTTCCAGTGGCTATAAGGCGATCGCCAGAGGGATTCCCACATTTCACGGAGTGGCCATTGTCCGTAAGGACAGTGAAATTAAGACCATTGAACAGCTTAAAGGGAAAAAGGTGGCAGCTATCGGTGGTTTTTCTTTTGCTGGTTACTATTTTCTCCTCCCCCTGCTTGAAGAAAAGGGGATTGATCCACAAAAGGATGTGGATATCCAGTTTTTGGGCAAGGTGGATTCTGTTATCTATGGGGTTGTTAACAAGAAGTATGATGCAGGTTTGTTCAGATTTGATGCCCTTGAGCTTCCTGCTTTTACCGAAATCCGGGAGCAGGTCAGGGTTATTGTCCGTTCCTCTGAGATTCCCCAGTTTCCCTTTGTGGTGAAAAAAGGCATGGATGAATCCACCATCACCGCCATTCAGAAAACGCTCTCCGAGCTTTCTCCAGACAGACCAGAGGAGCAGGAGATCCTGAAAGGTATGCAGGTTAAAAAGATCATTGTGGCCACGGATGCTGATTATGATCTGTTCTATGAACAGATCAAAGACACAGATTATTTTGGGAAGCCATGACCTCTTTTCGCCTGCGCACCCATCTTATTGCCTACTGTACCCTTATCCCTCTGTTGTTGACTGCGGCGATTATAGCCCTCTATACCAGCCGTTTTAAGGATTATGCTATTGATAACCTTACCGCTTATGGCAAGATTATCACCAAAAACACCGCTTTTTCCGTGGCTGATGACCTTATTACAGAAAACTACGCCCCCTTGCAGGAATTCCTTCGGGAGATTGTTTTCAGGAATGAAGAGGTAGATGCTATCCAGATCAGTGATAGTCAAGGGATGATTCTGGCTGCCTCTGATGTGAAACTCCTTGGCTCGGTTATGGGAAAAGAGTCTGTGGGAAATTGTTTTATCAAGGACGAGGAGGCTGTTATCTGTATTGATGATGACGCGGCCCAACTTATCATTACCGCACCCATTGTTGTTGGAAAGATTGAGCTTGGTAAAACCCGGGTTTTCCTGCCCATGCGGGCCATTTTATCTCATCTCCATACAATCCAGAGAAATGGGGCGATCATAGGTTTTTGTTGCTGGTTGTTTGCCGTTACTATTGGCTATTTTCTGGCAAGATATCTGACCGATCCGCTGCAGAGGTTTATGGCAGCTGCCGACAGTATCAGCCGTGGGGATTTTAATGTGCAGATTCCTGAGTCCCGTTGGGTGCTTGAACTTGACAGGTTTGGCTATACCTTGAAGGCCATGGCCTGTGCCATTGCAAGCCGCGAACAAAAGCTACAGAACTCTGAAAAAAAATTCCGGCACCTCTTTGAGCGGGCTATAGAAGGAATCTTTGTTGCTGATGGAAAAGGACAGTTGCTGGATGTCAATCCTGCATTCTTGCAGATACTCAGTGCTGCCTCCAGAGGAGTCTTGCTTGACCAGAATCTGTTTGCCAATATCTTTGAAAATGAAGAAACCCTTGTTCATTTTCAAGAGGAAATAGCCAAAAAAGGATTTGTTAAAGATTATGAACTGACCTTGATAAAAAGTGACAGCTCTCCCGTTATTGTGTCTTTGACTTGTCATATGGTCAAGGGAAATGATGGATCCATCTTGAAGTATGAAGGGCTGATTCGGGATATCAGTGTCCAGAAAAGAGCGGAGAAAGAAATTGTCCGCATGCGAAATTATCTCAACAATATCATAGAGTCTATGCCTTCCATGTTGGCTACGCTTGATGCGGATTCCATTGTTACCCAATGGAACAGTGCGGCTTGTCGGCTTACCGGTATCTCGTCTTGCGATGCCATCGGCAGGAAAATTTATGATATTGCTCCAATCTTCAGTAAATATTCCCAGCAGGTAGATGCCATAAAGTATCAGCATCGTCCGCTCACACTCTATCGTGAAAAGGTGACGGAGGATGCCGAGCATCTTTATAATGTGACTTTTTTCCCTCTGATTGCCAATGGAGTGAATGGGGTTGCTCTTCGTCTTGATGATATCACCGAACTTGATCTCAAGGAGCAACAGTTGCGGCAGGCCCAGAAGATGGAATCTGTTGGCACCCTGGCGGGAGGCCTGGCCCATGATTTTAACAATGTCCTGGCTGCGATTCTCGGGAATTTGTCTTTACTCAAGTATAAAATTCACAGTCCGCTAGGTCTTCCTGTCTCAGAGATTCAAGAATATCTGGAACGTATGGAAACAGCGGGAAGCCGCGCGGTGGACATGGTGCGGCAGTTACTCACTTTATCCCGTCGTCATCAGATTGATCTGGTCCCGGTTGACCTGAATCTCTCAGTAGAACATGTGCGGAAAATTGGTGAGAACACTTTTGATAAATCGGTACAGCTGGTTGTGCATCCGGCAGAGTGTCCGGCCTATGTGCTGGCCGACATCACGGAAATGGAACAGGTCCTTCTTAACCTCTGTATTAATGGTATTCACGCCATGACCATTATGCGGGGAGATGGTGTCTGGGGCGGGACCTTGACCATTGCTATTGATAAGGTCGTGGTTGATCAGCTCTTTCAGAAAAGACATCCTGAAGCCTCCGGCAGTGCTTATTGGAAGATGTCGGTCAGCGATACCGGGGTCGGCATGGATACCAAGACGGCTGCCAAGATCTTTGATCCATTTTTTACCACCAAGGAACAGGGTAAGGGGACTGGTCTTGGATTGGCTATGGTCTATAATATTATCAGGCAAGAACAGGGATTTATTGATGTCTATTCGGAACCAGGGCATGGTTCCACCTTTAATGTCTATCTACCTTTACTGGAAACTGAGGGCTTGGATATTGGTTCTGTCCGTGATACATTTTTCATCAGTCGTGGCGATGGTCTTGTTCTGGTGGTGGATGATGATGACATAGTCAGGCAGATGGCTGAGGATATTCTACAGTCCATAGGGTATACGGTGCTGACTGCGGTAAATGGCCAGGAAGGAGTGGAAATGTATCGTCAGCATCAGAGCAGCATCAAGGGTGTTCTGCTTGATATGGTCATGCCGGTCATGTCTGGGCGGGAGGCCTTTCTGGAGATGAAAAAAATCAATCCCGAGGTGAAGGTCCTGCTTGCTTCGGGATTCAGACAGGATGAACGGGTGGAAGATATTTTGGGGCTTGGGGTGAAAGCTTTTCTGCAAAAGCCATATACTCTTGCCAGTTTGGCCCTGACTATGCAACAGGTTATTGAGTCATGAAAATCTTGATTGTTTCTCACATGGTTGCGCTTGTCCTTTCCCCCCCCCTGCCGGGTCTGGTACTGAAGTTTTTGCCCGCTGGGGTGGAGAAGAATTTGTGTTGTCGTCGGGTTAGAAACCCAACCTAGGTTTGCTGATCTTTTCAGCTCTTTTCTGTTGTTCTCCCCAGAACCATTTTTCTATCTCGACAATCATAAAGACGAGCATTCCTGCCGCTGTAATGCGTCCCCATGCAACCAGGTCAATCGGTGCACTCTGGAACAGCCGGTTCATCACCGGCAGATAAGTATAAGCAATCTGTAGCAGGAACATGGTGGCGGCACCACCAAGCACCCAGAGGTTTGACAAAAATCCGAGTTGGAAAACAGTCTTTTTCAAAGAGCGGCAGTTGAAGAGGTAAAACAGCTCAATCATGACAAAGGCATTGACCGCGGCGGTACGCGCCTCGGCCAGGGTGGCGCCGATCCTCTGTTCCCAGGAAAAGACCCAGAAGGAAGCGCCCAACATCAGCAGACTCACCAGGGTAATTCGGAAAATCATAATGCGGGTCAGGATCGGTGCATTGGGTGCCCGGGGCGGCCGCAGCATGATACCCGGCTCTTTCGGTTCAAAAGCCAGGGCCAGACCAAGAAATCCGGCAGTGGTCATGTTGATCCAGAGGATCTGTACGGGCAGGATGGGCAGGGTCACGCCAAGCAAAACGGCAGTGAGGATGACCAACCCTTCGCCAAGGTTGGTGGGTAGGGTCCAGACAATAAATTTGGTCAGGTTATCAAATACGCCCCGACCTTCTTCTACTGCCGCCTCAATGGAACTGAAATTATCATCGGTGAGAACCATGTCTGCCGCTTCCTTGGCTACTTCAGTTCCCGTCATCCCCATGGCCACCCCGATATCCGCCCGTTTCAAGGCCGGGGCATCATTGACCCCGTCACCGGTCATGGCCACCACCTGGCCCCTGGCCTGGAGGGCTTCCACCAATCTGAGCTTCTGTTCAGGTGTTGCCCTGGCAAAGACAGCAGTGTCTTCGGCTCGGTCGATAAGCTCGCTGTCTGAGAGTTTGGCAAGATCTGCCCCGGTGAGTACCGGCGCTGCTCCTGTCATCCCTGACTCTTGCGGCATTAAGCTGTCGCTGGCTGTTATTACCAGGTCGGAATCAAGGTTTAAGAGTCCGACCTGTCTGGCAATGGCGGCAGCAGTTGCCGGGTGGTCACCGGTGATCATCTTGACCCGGATGCCGGCGGCCTGGCAGATTGCGACCGCGGCAATTGCCTCCGGCCGCGGCGGGTCGATCATCCCCTGCAGGCCGAGAAAGACCAACCCCGTTAGCAGATCAGCATGGTAGATGTCTCGCTTTTGCGGGTCCATCTCCTTGCGGGCCAGGGCCAGCACCCGTAGCCCCTTGGCAGCCATGGTCTCCACCTCATCATGGATTTCGACCCTACGCAGGGGAATGGGACTGCCCTGCGCGTCAAGCTGAGTACCGCATCTGGCCAGAATTGCCTCCACCGCCCCCTTGAGGTAGACCAGACGGGGAGCACCGAGACCGGCATCGTGCAGGGTAGCCATGTACTGGTGTTCCGATTCAAAGGGAACCGTGTCCAGGCGAGGATTTGCGGACAGCGTTTCCGGGCCGAGACCGCCTTTGCGGGCTGCAGTCAGAAGTGCCCCTTCGGTGGGGTCGCCCTGCACCTGCCAGACGCC
>JAHJKP010000037.1 GCA_018821985.1 Pseudomonadota bacterium | reverse complement strand
TAATCATGGTAGTAACTATTAAGTGAACAGAGCTGCACGGTCATAAAGTCTCCTTTTTCTTTTGTAGAAAAAACAGGGTCTTGATGACCTTATTATACCATAGCCTTGGCTATGTTTTTGTTACGTATACTTCCTGATTATTATATAAACAAGGTGTCAGATTAGCTCGAATCTTTCTCCTAAATTATATTAGATCAAGTCTGAACAACTACAGATAAAGCCTTATAAATGCAGTTTTTATCACCGGTTGAGTGGATTAGAAGAAGTAGCGCAGGCGCAGTTCCGCCTTGTTTTGGAAGAGTTTGCTGCCGAATTCGGTAAGGGCGTCTCCGCCGGTCAGGGAGAGGCGGAGACGCAGTTCCCAATTGGTCCAGCCGCTGTAGACCACTTCCGGGCTCAGGGACCAGCTTTGATCGTCGAGGTTGACGATGGCGGTCAGGCCGGGTGAGACGTAGAGCAGATCACAAGGGTCTTTCTGGGTGAATTTGGCATAGAGGTAATTGCGGCCCGACTGCGGTTGACCATAGCCGCGCAGGCTGGCCAGATCGGCTTGGTTGAGCAGGATCTCCGAACCGTCGGTCAGGAACTCGCTATAACCGTCATGGATAAGGCTTAAGAAATCGGCCAGTTCGATCTCGCTGTAGCCAGCGCCGTTATGGTAGTATTCGATGATCGAAGTCAGATCGTTTTCGCTCAGGTAGCGGATGCCAAACAGGGTTGACAGGGCCGAGCGCTCCCGGCTGCCCAGGGTATTGTCATCCAGGAGCAGCGACTGTCTGAGCTCCGGGATATAGGCAAGTTCGCCGTGGATCTCGAAGTTGGTGGCCAGATTGCGGGAAAAGTCGATCCCGTAGCGGCTGGAACGGCTGTCGCCCTCAAAGACCATCAGGTCGATGTCGGTGTCGCGGTAAAGGAGGTAGAGCTTAACGGCCAGATTGACCTGCTTTTCCTCACCAAAGTCCTCGTTGACCCCCTGCCAGACCGGGAGTGCAACCGTTGTCAGGGCCACGGTACTCAAAGGGCCGTCCATGCTGTGAATCAGATCAAGCTCACTGGCAATATAGCCTTCCAGGGCCTCTTCCGGATTATTGGCGTCCTTGGGCCGGTTGATGAACCCCGCCGGATTCCAGGCATAGCCCTTGCCCCATTTGTATGCCTTTTTACCGGCGGTGATGCTGGTTGCAGCCATGGGTTTGATCTCAAGTGCGGCCTCGTAGATATCAGCCGTATCAGCCCAGGCCAGCTGGTCCTGCTGGGCCGTGGCCTTGAGTACCCAGTTGAAGGAGGTGATCCCCCGGCTGTAGCGGCCGTGCAGCTGCAGGGCGGTACTCAGCCGGTCGAGATCAGCACGCGGCTGGTCATAGAGGTTGAGCCGGGCCAGGGCCGACTCCTGTCCAATGTCCATATGCTCGAATTTTATTTCTCCAAACCCGCCCCATTCCAGAGGCTTTTTCTCAAAAGAGCTCAGATCAAAGCTGAAGTCTTCAGCACTTCTGGATTCTGCAGGGGTGCACAGCAGGAGCAGGGTCAGCAGGGAAGAAGCCAAAGAGAGGCGGGCGGCAAGTCCAGTCATATAGGTTAGCGCAGTTCCTCAACCTTGGACAGATAGTTGAGGGTGAAGACCTCGTCGGCCAGCTCTTTTTTGGCTATCTTGGCCCAGAGCATCACCGAGGTGTAGCCCTTGTAGAGAGGGCTGTCGGTCTCAAGCATCGAGGGTCGAACCATGCCGTCGCCAAAATCCTGGACCTTGGAGTAGCGCAGAGTCTTGATCAGCATGCCGCTAGCTGCGAAGCACTCAATGGTGGTGGGCAGCAGGGTCTTTTTGTCAACCACCATCTTCAAGTTGTCATAGGCCACGGAAGTGGTCTTGGCCTTGAGATTAAGCAGATAGGTCTCACCCTCTTCCGTGATCTCGAGTGCGTCGTACTCAAGGCCGTAATCCAGACGAAGGATGTCGGCGTTGTTAAAGACCCCGCCGACCACAGACTGCAGACTGGTGATCCGCAGGGGTTTGCCCACATTGGGGATATAGAGCCACATGTTATCATCCAGGCGCAGGGTGGCCCGTCCCTTCTCGCTGGCCGGATCGAGGAATAGGGCGACCATCTTGTTGGCCCCTTTTTTGACCGAGTAGAGGACAAACTCCTTCTTCTTACCATCGGGCTCGATATTGATCAGCTTGCGGTACATCTCGTAGCTCTCGGGCTGCATGTTGCGGTCGACCTGACGAAGGATCTCGTTGCCGTCTACGGCGAGAGCTGGTGAGATGCTGAGCAGTACGGCGCAGCAAGCCACCGCAAATAATAAGAGAAAGGCTTTGGTGATATTCATAATGGCTCCTGTGTTTGTCTGTTTACAGCGCCCTGTCTTCAATGTGGAATAAAGTGCGGGCCGTTGGTATATTTATCTTGCCTGATTAACATGTCTCTTCAATTGAATCCTTCGTCTCTCTCTGATCAGACGTGACGCAGGGCCTCAATCGGGTCCATCCGCGAGGCCTTCCAGGCTGGCTGCAGGCTGCCAAGCACGGCGATGCCAATAACGATAAGCGAGATGGTGATCACGTCGCCGACCCCGATGGTCGGGGTCAGAAGCAGACCCTGCTGGCGGCCAAAGTCAAAGCTGATTTGGGTGGCGTTCATGGTCACGATTGAGATCAGGCTGATGGAGACCCCGATCGCTGTGCCCAGCAGCCCGAGGAGAAGACCTTCAGTGAGAAAGAGGGCCAGAATCTTGCCGGGTACGGTGCCGATGGCGGCAATGGTCCCGATCTCGTTGATCCGCTCATAGACGGCCATGATCATGACGTTCATGATGCTCACCAGGACGATGGCCACCAGCATGATCTTGATGAAAAAGGTCATCAGGTCAATCATCTGGGCAATATTGAAAAAGGGCGAGATCTTTTCCCAGGTGTGGATCTCAAAGAGAGGTTTGTCCTTTTTGTTCTTGAACTCACCAAGGGCGCTCTCGAGCTGTCCGAAGACCCTCTTCATCAGGTCGGGATTGGTCAACCGGATGGCAATCTCGCTGATCTCCTGCTCTTCCATGCGCAGCAGTGAGCGGGCATCCTCCAGCCCGACGTAGCCGTCACGTCCACCCGGACCGGAGACACCCTCGAGGATGCCGCGAACTGTAAAGGGTTGGCCGTTGACGGATCCGTCCTTGTTGGTGGCCACCAGAACGATACTGTCACCAATTGCCACCTTCATTCCCTTGGCGATCAGTTCCGGGATCAGGATCTCGCCCGGCTGAAGCAATCCCTCCTTCTCGCCTTCAAGAATGCGGTCTGCGAGCAGGGGGACGGTCTTCAGCTCCTGTTCGGGGTCAACGGCATTGAGGCGGATGTTGGTGGTCTCGTTATAATTGGAAAACATGGCCCCGAACTTGATCCGCATGGAGTAGGATTCAACCGCCTCGTTGCTGTCGAGGATCTCCCGAACCGTGGTGATCTGTTTCCCCGTCAGGTTCATATTCAAGGGCAGGTTGTCCATGGACGAGAGATAGCCCTTGCCGTGGATCTGCAGGTGGCCGAGCATGGAATCGGTGATCTGGCCGACCATCATGGCCTTGAACGAACCCGAGACCGAGATAAAAAGAAGGACCGAGACCACGCCGAGAGTAATCAGGGCAGAAGTCAGCAGGGTCCTTCTGAGATAACGGCGTAGGTTGCGGGCCGCCATTTTGATGATATTGAGCATGACTGTCTCCTTGGAGGCTATGTTATTGCAGAATTTTTCCGTCTTCGAGGGTGTAGACGATCTCGGCATTCTCGACCACTTTTGGATCATGGGTGGAAAAGACAAAGGATGTGCCGAAATCATCGCGCATCTTCTTCATCAGGTCGATGATTTTAAAGGCGGTCACCCGGTCGAGATTGGCGGTGGGTTCATCGGCCAGGATCAGTTTGGCCTTGGATGCCAGGGCCCGGGCCACGGCCACCCGCTGTTTCTGGCCGCCGGAGATCTGGCTGGGCCGCTTGTGGCCCTGGCCTTCCATGCCGACTGCTGCGAGCAGTTCCTGGACCCGCTGCTGCCGCTGCTCGAGGGGCCAGTTCTGGACCATCTGCAAGGGGTATTCGATGTTTTCAAAGACGGTCAGGACCGGAATCAGGTTGAAGTCCTGAAAGATAAAGCCGATGTGGTCGCCACGGAAGCGGGCCGAGTCCCGACGGGAAAGGCTGGTCACGTCCTGGCCGACCACTTCAAGGGAACCGCTGCTTGGCGGATCAAGGCAGCCGATCATGTTGAGCAGGGTACTCTTGCCGCTGCCCGAGGGGCCGACAAAGGAAACAAAGGAGGCGGGTTCGATGATGAAGTCAACTCCGCGGATAGCCTTGACCTCGATGTCACCGCTGAGATAGGTCTTGGTCAGGTTCTTGGCCGATACTAAAGGCATATGGGGTTCTCCCGGGTGAAGGTTGGGGGGATTCCAGTGGAGGGTATTTTGAAGGCCCATTGCAGAATGGTAACATTTCTGATGTCGTTGTCAATTTATCGTTCTTCAGCTTGCCGGATGCAGGAGCAGTAACTGTGCCAGAAACATGATATCTTCCCAACCCCTTACTGTAGTGGGGGTTGCGGATGACCGTGGCCCGAATGTTGGCCGGATGTGGGTCTACTAACTGGAATTTTTTGTACAGTTCCCCTTGAGCCTGGGTAAAAAACACCCAGCCCCCTGGGAGGCGAGTTGTTTTTTCTTGTTTTTATGCTGGTCGGCATACCCGGTACGGCAATGGCACAGTTAAGTGCAGAGTACGGTTAGGCTCCGACGCAGGAATACATCACAGACAGACTTTATTGAGGAGATGCACAAAGTGGCGATTACCAGTGGCAAGGTTAAATGTTGACGGAGAAGCTGAAACTTAACCTTCTTCCTGAATATACGTAATAAAACAACGATCGAGCTTATGGTATAATAAGGTCATCAACATCCTGTTTTTTCTATAAAAGAAGAAGGAGGAGGACAGCATGACCGTACAAAATAGTATATTCGAGAGTTTTTATCCCACCGATTGGAGTGTACCCACCCAATCATCTCAATCCTATCTCATTTTATCGCTCCAACATCCTGCCAGGCAAAATGCCGGGTTGATGGATAAATTATTCCTTCCCTCTGCCGGAGCCTTGTACGTCCATCGTCCCAGTAAACGGCGTCGTGTTCTTAATCGGGCTGTAGACAAACTGGAGAGCAGTAGTCTCCCTGGCTATGAATACGTTATAGCTCATTTGTACGACAAGTATCGTCGTAATCTTACGATCAGTACCCTTGGTCAAACCGCTCAAACCCTGAGCGGTTTTCTGACTTTTTTGCAAGGATTAGGAAGGTCGGGCATAGAGGAAATCAGCCGTAAGGCTATTGCTGATTACATCGATCATGAGCAGGAGAGAGGGCTAAAGATCAACTCTGTCAGGAACCACCTGCAGACAGTGTATGCTTTTATTCAGTACCTGATCGATAAGGATATTCTTCCCCTGGAACTCCTCCGTAAAAAGATCAGAGTCAAGTTGCCTGAAGTGTTGCCAAGGGCCATCCCCGCGGAAGATCTGAGAGAAATTCTTGCTGTAATCACATCTGTGCGAGATCGTGCCCTTATCCTGCTGTTACTACACACCGGCATGCGTATTGGAGAGCTTCTCCAAGTAAAAATGACTGATATTATTCTGCCAGAACGAAAGATCCTGTTGTTTATTGGAGAGAAGAATCTCCATGGCCGGGTTGTTTATTACAATCAAGAAGCGGAAGAAGCATTGAAGAAGTGGCTTGGTGTCAGAGATCGGGATAGTAAATATCTGTTTTACGGGAACAAAGGTCGGGAGCTCTCCTATGTGGGGGCATGGATGATAATGAAGAAGGCTATTCAGCAGGCAGGACTTGAGCAAAAAGGGTACAGCCTCCATTCACTGCGACACACGTTCGCCACCAATATGCTCAACGCCGGATTACGTCTGGAGGTCCTGCAAAAGCTTCTGGGGCACCTCAATATCGATATCACCCTTCGATATGCGAAGATCGCAGATGGTACACGGGAAGAGGCATATTTCAAAGCAATGGCAGTCATCGAGAAAGGAGAGGATCATGAATATGATCGAGTCAATCCTGAACTACAGGCAGTATTTGAAGAGAAAGAATTACTCTGAGTTGACGGTTAAGAACTACCTGCACAGACTGAAACTGTTCTTCAGCTGGCTACCGGTAACGGTTGAGGCCGCATCGGCAACAGAGGTAAAGCACTATATCGATTACTTGCTGGAAAAGAGGATGGCTCCACACAGTATTAACTGCCACCTTTCAGCAGTGCGTGGATTCTATGATTACCTCGCCTCTGAGGAAGATGTACAATTGGATAATCCAGTTGCCAGAGGACAGATGCTCCGGGAGCCCCATCCTCTTCCGAGATACCTTCATGACAACGAACTCCAGCTGTTTCTGGAAAGTGTATCAAGTACCAGAGACCTTGCCATCTTTATGTTGATGCTGCGCTGTGGTTTGCGTGTCCAGGAGGTGGTTAACCTGACCCTTGCGTTATTGATTACAGACGCAGCCGCATTCTGGTCAAAGCCGGCAAAGGTGCCAGGGATCGAATCGTGTATATCAGCAATGATGCAGCAGTGGCACTGGCAAAATACTTGAGGAAGAGACCAAAAACTGGTGAGAAGCAGATCTTCTTGGCTGAGAAGGGCCGCTGCAGAGGAAAGCCGATCTCTGTCCGTGCCGTACAGAAACGGGTAGAGCATTATGCCCAGGAAAGTGGCGTGGCCGTAACTTGCCACAGGTTCCGGCATACGATGGCCACCCAATTACTGAATGCTGATGCTGACCTGGTCACCATCCAGGAACTGCTTGGCCATTCCAAAATTAAGACTACCCAGCGTTACAGCAAATTGTTGAACCTAAAAGCCCAGCGTGATTATTTTAAAGCTATGGAGGTGGTGATGAGACAGACATCGACAAATCAACTGGAATGAAAGACTGAGGTGAAAATCCGCCCCGTTAAGGGCCAATTCCTCCGACGAGCGTTTGTTGGGCCCATTCTCGGAACTGGCCCTTAACAGAGCTACCATCGGAGGAAAAACTTGACATCTGGGGACTAAATGACCAAAATTAGAAACAGATAACACTGCAATTTAAAAGAAAAAATAGGATCTATTACGTATATAGACTGAATCCATTCGGCTACAAGGAGCAGATTGAGTTTCCCGTAAATTGTGATGCTGAAATCAGACGATGCATAATAGGCATAGAAGAGAACAATCTTATCTCACTCTATGGGTTAGGAAAGAAGAGGTCACTTCTTGCAAATCCAGAACAGGATCGACAGCACCACGGAAATGACAATGCACGTGGTCAGGGGAAAATAAAACTTAAAACTCCCAGACTTGAAGACAAAATCACCTGGCAGCCTGCCCAGATTCAATTTTTGTAACAATGGCCAGCAAAGGCCAAGGACGACGAGAATAATGCCGATGGTGATCAGTGTTTTTGTCATTGTCATTTCTGTTTTTTCAATCTACAAATCGACCGAGGCAATAACATATCCATGCGCCAGCCTTTTTCGCACAATACGGCGCAGCCCCTTTGCCATTCCCTCTTGGTCTGCATATCGCTCTGATTGCCCTGGCTGGCCCTTTGTGCCAATCCTTCCCCATCGGCGAATCAGTTTGTAACTGAACAGGTCTTTTGTGGCGACTAGGCGATAGAAAGCCTTGCGATTTTTATCGGGTATCACACATTCCATTTCTATATCAAGATAGTTCATGCGTTCAGATAACGGTAAAATGAAGGTCGGCTGATATTCAACAATTCACATATTTCCTTAATTGAATGTTGAATGAAATCCTATAATCCGGCGAAGGGTTTGGCTTTAATCTTCACCGAGTTTGTTGCGACTACCACCAAGTCTGCCTATGGTCTTGGCAACTTACAGCTTCGTTTTCTTTACACCTTCAATACTTCAATTTTATTTATGGGCATCAAAATAGTACCGAAAAACTTCTTCAGCGAAGAATGACTTATTGCCCCTGCAATTTTTATCTATGGCCTGAACAATATCTTCCGGTAGATAAAAGAGGCATTGTATTTTTGTTCCCTTGCTTTTCGGTCTGCCAACTTTACGCTTCTTGACCGTTTCAACTTCGGCCTTGCCGCCAGAGATTATCGCTTCAATAGCCTGTTCCTGCTCCAATACCTTCTTGATTGTTTTCATTATTTTTTAATAGTATTTAATAATTTATGCCATCCGCTCTACTGCGTAACAAAACACCCTTCACGCCGTTACTGTGTAACCTTATCGTAATAGGCGATTGCTTGCATTGAGGTTAGCGGTTCCAGTATGGTATTCTCTTCCTTAGCAAGAAGCCGCTCGATGACCTCTATTTTCGTTACGCCGTAATGAAAAGCAATCCGTTCCAGCTTCGCCTTAGTTGAGCCGCTTACCAGCATGTTCAAGCGCTCTTTCGTACCGCCCTCCAATACCAAGTGCTTTTTTCTGTAATCGGCCTGTCTTTCTGCATTGGTCTTTGCCATGGTTATTTTCAAATAGCACTTAATTGTTTGTAATAATATACGTTTGTTTTAATTATTTTTTAATAGCATTAACTCTTTATAAAGAATTATTGTTTCTTCTGCCGCCTTGCCTGAAGGTTCATATTCAGTAACACCCTGCCCGTTACTGATAGAAGCCTTGTATGCTACTCTATTATGCAACTGTTCAGACAGAAGCGGAATGTCATCCTGGTAAACGGCCAGCGCCTCTTGCGCCTCACTGGATACGATGGTGTTCGGCCTGACCATGTTCAATACCATCCGACCAATCATTCCGTTAAATGGTTGAATCTCTCTGAACACTGCTATGGCGTCCTCCGCTGCCCACACATCAAACTGAGAAGGCAAAACCGGTAAAAGAAAGAGGTCGCAAGCAGCCACCGCTGAACGAAAAATGGCATTATCCCGACCACCAGCATCAATAACAATCCACTCAAAGGCTGAAGAGAATTCTTTTATATCCTTGTGCAACTTGTCACTAATGAGAGAAATGGCCTTGATGTCATCCGTTTCTCTTTCTGCCCGAAATGCAATGGAAGACCCCTGGGGGTCGGTATCCACCAGCAGGACTTTTTTTCCATCTCTTGCAGCTTCCACTGCGAGGTTGACGGCGATGGTTGTTTTACCCACGCCACCCTTGGTGTTGCCAACTGTGATAATCATACTACCTCCTCAATAATTTTATTTATTTTAT
>JAHJKP010000036.1 GCA_018821985.1 Pseudomonadota bacterium | reverse complement strand
CCCATTCTCAGAACCGGTCCCTGGCTCCACTCTCTTTGGTGGAAATACCTTGACTTGGAGAACAAAAAACAGCGAAAATAAAGAAAATACAACAGACTAATTTAATAAGAAAAAACAGGTTTTGTTACGTATACTCAGGAAGATGCTAAAGTTGCAGTTCTTCTCAAATGCTTAACCTTGCCACTGGCTCCCTTCTGATATTTCTATTTCGATGTTGCTGTATTGGTGGTTGTATTGTAGGCTTTTTTTACTGATTTTGGCTGGAATTGGAGTGGGTTATGACTTTTGGGTTTTTGCTGCCGAGAGTGTTGTCGGTGGGAGGGGATTAAAGGTCGTCCTCAGGGAACAATCCAGGGTATATTCCGTACCATTCCGTACCGGTTGGGAGGAGGAAATGCCTGTTTTTGTCGGCTGTACCTTTCCACTGGAAAGCGAATTCTTATCACCTGTCACCTTCCGCTCCCGTGATATTTCGGTCAGCGGTCTGCTCAGCGGCAAACGTGCCACCCTGGCCGAAGGGCTCGCCGGCGAGATCGAAAAAAACTACGACATCATCACGAGCGGCATCGACGCCGCCCGCCGCTACGGCTGGATTTTCCCCGAAGAGGTGGAAGGGAAGTACAAGGAGCATGAGGCGTGGTACGAGCTCCATTTCACCCTTTCCAAAGGTTCGTTGCGACCGTATTGATCGAAGAGATCGCCAAACGCCAAATCCAAACAGATGAATATCAGGAGTAGACTTTGAAACAACATTTTACCTCGGCACTTTCGCAGGCTTTTGGCCGTTTTGCGTCGAAAAAGCATTCCCCGTCGGCCCAGAAAATCATCAACCGCAGCTATGTACGGATGAAGGGGCTGGATATGGGCGAATTCGAATCGAGCGAAAGCTATCCGACCCTCAATGCCCTGTTCACCCGTAAATTTCTGGTTATGCGCCCATTCTCAGACGATCCCCAGGCGATGATCAGCCCGTGCGATTCGCTGATCACCGAGTGCGGAACGATCGAAAACGACCTTGCTTTGCAGATCAAGGGGATGAGCTATTCGGTCGATGAGGTTTTGGGGGGACACATCTCCAAAGGCTCAAAAGAAGCGGTGCACGATGGGGTATTCGCCAACTTCTACCTCTCGCCGCGCGATTACCACCGCTATCATGCCCCGATCGATATGAAGGTGCTCAAAGCGGTCCATATTCCGGGTAAACTCTATCCCGTCAATATCCCCTCGCTCAACAAAAGGGTGAACCTTTTCATCGAAAACGAGCGGGTTGTGATGGAGTGTCTGAGCCGCGAGGGGAAACGGTTTTTTCTGATCCTCGTGGGTGCCCTCAATGTCGGGAAAATGGAAGTGAGTTTTGAGCCTTGTATCCAGACCAATCAGGATACGTCTTCGAGTGTCCATTCCTACAGCGACCTTTGGTTGAGCAAAGGGGAAGATTTCGGATGTTTCCACATGGGATCGACGATTGTGATACTCTGCGAGAAAGGGATGATCGATTTAAATATCGAAGCCGCTCAGAACGTCCGTTTCGGCCAGACGATCGCGGAGGTTAATGTCTGAGAAGAGCTTTCAGCTTGTCCGCTACCACGGCTGGTACTCCAACCGGATGCGAGGAGAGCGGCGAAAACTTGAGGAAGAGTGTGAAGAAAAGGAGGAAGGAAAAGAAAAGAAATCTCAGAGCTGACGATGATCGATGAGCGGCCGATGCCAGCGAAACAGATTCGGAAGGAATCAATCCCACTTAGAAGAATGATAAGGGGATAGGGAAACTTCGGTGCATTACAAAGGAGTCACTTCAATAATTTTAAGTGGCTCTATACAATACTCAGCTAAAAGTTCCTGGCCATAAATAATGGGTTCCTGGCCGCACAGAAATGACATTCATTAAATGCTGCGTCATTTCTACGTATCCGGGAGTTCAGGGAAGTGACAGCTGAGTTTCCTATAGAGGCATTAAAGAATATAATGAATGTGGTCTTAACTGAAGACAAAACCGATTATGCAGGGATCGATTTTCTATAACAAGGAGGAATAAAATACCTGAGACCCGATATGAATATATTTATGGTCCTGTTCCATCCCGGCGGCTGGGGGAATCCTTGGGAATCAGCCCGATTCCTTCAAAAACATGCAACTATTCATGCGTATATTGCCAGTTGGGGCGGACAAATAATCTGACGAACCGACGTCAGGAATTTTTCCCCCTTCAGGGAATCATAGATGAATTCAGGCATATTCAAGATCAGGGCATTCATTATGATGTGGTCACCATCGTCGGGGAAGGAGAACCGACGCTTTACCTGAAACTTGGTAAGCTGATTCGGGAACTGAAGAAAATGACATCCAAGCCGATTGCCGTGATTACCAATGGTGCCCTTCTCAGTGATCCGCAGGTCAGGGAAGAACTGATGGCAGCAGATATCGTCTTGCCATCCCTGGATGCCTATGACGAAAAATCCTACCACATAATAAACAGACCCTATGGAACATTGAAATTCACCGAGGTGATTGAAGGACTCCAGTTGTTTTCCAAGCAGTTTTGCGGGCACTTATGGATAGAAATCATGCTGATCAGAGGCATGAATGACAGTCCTGAGAATCTGCTGCAGCTAAAAAGACTATTAAAGACGATCCGTTATGATCGGCTCTACATCAACGCGCCAGTCAGGCCTCCTGCCGAAGACGGCATCGAGGAGCCTGACGGTGAAACGATAATGTATGCAGTGGATGTCTTAGGGGGGATTGCCATCAACATGCTGGTTTCCGAGGGATTTTACAGCCCGGATGCCGAGGATTATGATGCTGTCATCAGTATTGTCAAAAGACATCCGATGACTCAGTTTGAAATCAGCAGCTTTTTGAGCTCAAGGGGATGCTCGGATATCGACAGGATTTTCGAACAGCTGAGGTCTGATCCTGGGGTGGCCGTTATCTTATATAAGGGGTATGAAACCTTTCGGATTCGTATATGAGAAGAATTCTCTCAATTATTGAAGCGCATGAGCAGGATAGATAGTTTACGTCAAATGGGTGATAAAGGATCAGAGGTGGCAGAATGGCACGGATAACTATACTGGTGGAAAAAACCAGCTTAAACGAGGGGCTGACTGGAGAACACGGGCTTTCTTTATATTAGCGGTGAGGGAAAAGTGATAAGCTCCCAGTATAAGCCTGACACAAGAAGTTAGTCAAGATGCTGTGGTCTATCGTCCGATGTCTCCCACGGAATCACCCTTATACCGGTTGATGGCAGAGCACTTCGATGAAAAATATTTAGGGTCAGAGTAAATTTAAACTTATGTAAACTGCCAGAGGACACCTCTACATTTCGCAAATCCATCCCAAGTTGAGGTGTCTACTGTGAATCGCTGATACCGGGAGTCAAAATATCATATTGATTCAATCTGTCCATGCATCTTGGGAAGTTTGCCCACCGCCTGCCTGTCAGGTTGCAGAAAAGAAGTAGTGCGAATAAAGCTCATTATTAATATTAAATACTATTAAAAAATAATTAAAACAATCTTGTCATTGCCGCGCTGATATCTCAATGAAGATCAACGGCCACCGAGAATGGGCCTCTCAAAAAGGCTCGTCGGAAAGGGCCGTCCTTCTTGTTATTTGCTAATTTATCTTTTCTGATAAATTAGAACCGGTTCGGAATTTGACAATTGTTTTCCCTCGGGCTTTTTTTGACTCCCCACTTTGAATATCCCGATACATTCTGGTCTTGGTTTTGACAGGTTGAAGTGATCCGAAACCCATTAAAGTCACTTTCTCACCCGTAGAGAGTGCCTTGGTAATTGAAGACATGAAAGCCTGAATGACTTTTTGAGCATCAACCTTGGTGACTCCAGGTGTTTGTGCAATGATGTTGACAAGTTCAATTTTAGTCATAAATTTTCTGCCATAGTAAAGGGTTTTGATTTTGTTGTTGGTTTATGATAACAGAATTTTAGATGAACATATTATCAAGATGCCAAGAAGATAGAAAGAGATAACAGAAGGGTGGCAACCTCCGACGAGCTTTTTTGGAGGCCCATTCTCGGTGGCCGTTGATCTTCGATGGTTTACCGGAAGTGATTCCAAAAATTGTAAGGAGAAAAAATCATGGGACTTTTCGATGCGATTGATAAATTGCTTGAGCCTATCACCAAAAAGATATTTGCCACCTTTATTGGAAAAAATATGAAACTCATAAATATTGAAGAAATTAAACGGATGGGTGAGCCAGATTTTGAATATGATTCCAGTTATCGATGGGGTAATGATTAGTAAGAAGTTACGGGCCACTGAATCCTCCCTCTGGTTCAGAAGTATCTTCAGGTGCAACAACCTTTTTATTTTCAGTTAAGTTGTTCGCTAAATCCTTGATTCCCGCAGGTATATTCACACCCGTCAAATTATCAACTAATGCTCCATTAGGCCCCATCAACTTTGCATCTTGGTGTTCATGGAGCCTTTGATCTGCTGTAGCATTAACATGGCCTGTAATTTCTTCTGGCCCGACCAATGGAGCATGATTAACTCCAGGATTGCCGCTGAAATCACCAGGGGTAATCCTGGATGTATAACTTGCTGATTCTCCTACTGCCGGCCCAACCTGTCCTTGGATGTTTGAGACTTGCCCTCCAACCTGCCCACCGGCTGCACCAACCGCAGCACCTACCTGAGCCTTTCCATCACCCCAACTGTAATCTCCATTTTTAAGAAACGAATTGATATGCCCATTCAATTGGTCAATGCCAGCAGACCCGCCTGTTGCCATGTGGTTAAGAGCATCCGTAGCCTTGCGGACATTCTCAGGACTATCTGAACCGTAGCGTTGTGTCGCATAGTGTCCAACAAAGGCAGTCGTCAGATCAGCACCCGTTGTTTCTGTTGAACGCTGCATATCTCTGGCATCATTCATCAACGATGACGCTTTCGTTGCGCCAATATTGTGTGCCATATTATTGGCAAAAGCAAGACCCTGGCTACTTCCCATACTTTCTTGTAGGGCCTCAGCTCGTGCCTTGGTTATTTCATTACCAATAGCCTCCGATGTTTTCTGGTCCACATCAAAACTCACAGTTTTACCATCTTTTCCTGTGGCTGTTACGTCATACCTACCACCGCCTTTAGCACCGGTTCCAAAAATTTCTACTCCACCACTTGCTTGAGCAAAAGCATTAAGCCTGGCTGCTGTCTCTTCACCCACACTATCCTTAAAGCTGGAGCTACTATCAACAGCCTTGTTCAGTTTTGCAGATACTGAATTATTAAGGTTTTCACCATAAGTACGGGCCTCGCTGCTGGTTAGGGCTGCGTTCTTTATATAGCTCTGCCCATTTGCCCAATTCTCATTGGTGGCAAGACTATCTCCTGCTCCTTTTGTTTTTATGTATGCGGCTTGATGTGCCATCGCGATCGGACTCATCCCGTTGACGCTGGCCTTCGTCAGTGTTGTACCACCATGACCGTCCGTCGCATGGGTGGCTTGACCTGATGCCATGTTATCCGTTTGTACGCCAACCCCACCAGCCCCGCTGGTAGTGGTCATACTGGTTGAGCCGTCTGCATTGACAGACTTGGTTTGTCCCTGGGTCGCTTGTCCATTCGGGCCAAGAGAAACCGATGATTGACCTGATGCTGTCCCCGCATTTTGCTGGAAGTTCTTTTGCGTCTCTGCATATTGGGCATCTGATGTTCCTTTTGGGATTTGCCCTGATTTTTCCAATGCACTCCTGGCGTTCATAGAGGAATTATATCCACCTACCGGACTGTGGACACTATTGAATGCTCCAGCTGAAGCCTGATTGGCAAATCGATGCTCCGGCATACCTTCAAGCAACCCCGCTGATTTTACCTGTTGGTTCATGGCCGCCGAGGTACCTTCCGGGGTCAACAAGGCTCCCGCTTGTCCTCCTGCTCCGCTTACCGCACCGCTCAAGCTCCCTGCCATCATAGCCAGGGCATGACCACCGAATTTAATCAGCATCATGGTAAAGAGACTTGCCAGCATGATTCCGGAAGAGCGGATGATGCCGAACATTGCCAGCATCTTGAGCGATTTGGACGGGAAGGCCGCCATCGAATAAACGCCCAAAGATGACTGCCGCACATCTTCAAAGGCGTAGGCCGCATAATCCATAGCCGCAGTGTGAACCACTGCATCAGTTATGCCCCAGATGGTCAAGAAGCAGAAAAATCCAAACATGGCTGAAAGGGCCTTGCCGACTACAGGCGTCGGCAGGAACAAGGCAAGGAATGGAATCATGCCAATGGCAATGGCGGTCATGATCGCCTTGATGATCGGAATCCATTCATTCATGGTCAGACCGACACCTAAGCCAGTAGATGTGATTTTCCGGTCCGCCTCCATGAGTACCGCAGTTTCTACATCGTCCTGGTAGTAGAAAGTATAAAGAATTTCCGCTATCAGCCGTTGCATGACAAGCCTGTCCGGTGTGACAGTGTTGCTGGTGGTAAATAACATGGTGTCGCTCAAGAGTTGTTTGCAGGTGTTAAACTCATTCGTATTGTTTGAATTGAATGTAGCCTTACCGCAAGCCTTCTTGAGTGCTTCGTCATAGTTGCTTGGATTCTGATAAGCTGGCCGGATAAGGTTCCATGCTTCGGTGCAGGTCTTAGTCAAACCTGCGGGATTGGCCGCATCATAATAAACCGTATAGATTGCTGGATTCACAGCCAGTCCCAACAGGGCCAGGAAATCCGTGGTATCATTGCGGAGAGTATCGAGTGACAAGGTAGTTCCGGGGCGCATCAGTTCAAAGGTCACGCAGTCTTTGACATAGCGGATGGTGCTTGTGCGGAGATTGTTATCCTTGGGGTAGGAGTTTTTAACTGCATCCAGCGTCTTGAAACCAATTCCACCAGCCCCATTCTTGTATGAAGATCCTGGTGCGGCTGCGGTATCAATAATCTCAACCAGCCCTCTTTCGACTTTATTCAGTACGCCAGCGGTAAAGACAACTGCATCAGGGATTCCGCCAATAGTCTGAAATCTGTTGAGCGTGGGGTCGTAAATAGTGATATTCCCTTTGGGAACAAACAGGCCCAGATAGAGGACTACCCCGAAGATCACAGGTACGGCCCAGATTAAAGGGGTGGCTTTTCCGCCATTGGACACCTGGACAAGCCAAGATATACCCCCTGCAAGAAAACCCAAAACCGTAACCACCGTAAATAAACCTATATACCCGACATCGCTGAAGATGAGGGCCAGCCGTGTAAATGCTTGCGTAATCGGGCCAAAGCCGCCGTAGGTATAGTATTCCATGTCCATGGCATAGGCAGGGGTGGCCTGAAATATGGCTGCAACCAGGATCACCAGGAACAGAATGGCTGGGAATATGACGGTGGCTTTCTTCATTTAGTCTTTAACCCTTGCGACCACATCTTTTCCGTACCTGCGGGTAAGTTCTGAGTTCATCTTGCTTTCAAGGTTCTGCATGTGTTCCAGATAACCCAAGATAGCGTTCATCTCTGATGTCGAGGCGATATAACTGGCCTTGGCCCCTTCTTTCAGTTGTTGGATTTTGGTCAACATGACAGAGATGTCCTGATCTGCGTGTTCCGCAAAAATAACAGCGGCGCAATTTTCTGGTCCGCCGCCACTTGTTCCCGTTGACTGTTTTTCCAACATCTCTTTGGCTTTCCTCGCAATCATTTCCGCCCGAATATACAGGTCTGAGATCATTTGCAGGCTGTAGGCACTGGCGGTTATGTCGGCCAGACCGCTTATGGTTGCATCGTCCGTATTGGTACCAACGGCACTTTTGAGAATAGGCAATGGAGAAAGCGGATTAGTGTCCATAAAAGTCTGCTCTGCCGCTGTAAATGCGGTTTTAGTCCGTATTTTTGCTGCTATATTGGTCAGCATAAGTCTAATGTATGCCCCCATATCCCTATTGCCATCAGTAACCTGCTGGCATTGACCTCCGGAACTTTTGGTGTAAATATCACCATTGGCAATAGATTTGATCGAATCAGTATTATTCTCAGAGCATGGCGGCATGTAGGAGACCTTGTAAGCGTTAGCCGCGGTTGATAGCTTGAGATCACCAACAAGACCACGAATCAGATCAATATGAGGCCCAGGTATGTTCATCTTGGTGCCGACATTATCAAGCATCGAGTTGCCAGTGAAGAAGACAGCCTTTATGTCTGCATTACATCCTTGGGTCACCATTGTTACATCAGCAGACTGGACCAGACCGTTGTTTGCCTTCTCTTCTGAAACAAGTGTTGTCCACATGTCCGATACACCGCTGGCTAATTTGCTTTCTTTGACAGCAGTACCGAGTTTTTCCTGCATGACCTCAGCCGAATGGACTCCATTTTCATCCATCACTACGCCAACTAATTCCTTGGCCGCTCCACATTCGTCAATCTGCATCTGGTTGAGGTTGTCAGCCAATGCCTCAAAGTTTTTAATTGTGTTGGAGCATTGCTCACAGAGGGTTTTAAGCCCCAGGTCAAAGGCCACTCCTGCTGCATTGGACAAGATGGCTTGGAGCTTATCCACCAGATAATCAGAATCCATAAACGAAAAGCCGCCCATAAACACATCAATACCACCGCAGCCGCTTTTCATGCGGGGTGGTTCGATAGTTACCGGATAGTCAGCGGTACTTTTCCAGCGACCGGAAAAACTGCCAGCGGAATAATATCCCCGCTGTTGCCCTTCAAAATAACCGGATTGTGTAGTGTTGCTCTGTTGCAACCAGTCATCCACCCAGCCGGCTTGAGCTGAAATTGGACATAACAAACTCACGAATAAAGCCAATATCATCTTTTTCATTATCTTTCCCTCCAGGGCTGTTCTTCTGTCTCTAAAATTGCATCAGGGTCAAGGGCACTGCCTTTCTGATAATCATACGTCTGGAAGGTCTCTATGTTCGTTTCCCCGCCCAGATAGCGGATGGCCTGATACAGTTTTCTTTCAAGCTCCGATTGAGCCACTACCCCGACTGATACCGGCATGGATTTTTCTGTTCCGTTTTTGATCAGAACCAAGGTAGGGGTGGTAGTGATGTTAAACCGAGCTGCCAAAGTGGTGTGCTGGCCAATATCAATGGGTTTGATCTGCCAGCCGTATTTTTCTACAAAATAAGCGAGAATAGCCGCCTGCTTGTCACAAAAGCCGCAGCCCTGTCCTACAAAAAACAGTAAGGCATGATCTTCGCGAGCCGCCAGAATGGTGCTGGATATTTCCTTTTGTTGGGTCTGTACCCTGGCAGATACACCCGGCGCAGTTGTCGGATAAACCTGATTGATATTGAATTTATCGCTGTATTTTTGAGTGACAAATTTTGTGGCATTGGCATAGGCCAGAGCCTTCCGCCGAGCCACATCCTGCATGGTCAGATATTCCAGGATGTTTTTTTCAGTAGGAGTCTGTACCGCTTTTTTCTGCACTCCATTCAACAGCCCTTGAAATTCGTCTGGATGTAAATTCCAGATGTCATTGATGGTGTACTTGTCCATTGACGGGTTTTTGGTCTCGAATACCTTGGGCCCGGCCTCTCGTGTTATGGTTGAATTTTCTGGGCGATCCGATTCCTCCGGCATTTCAGGAGGGGGTTCTTGATACCAGAACCATCCTTCTTTGGTGGTTTCATAGAAAGCTGGTTCCGATGAAGAAATCTCTTCGGCCAGGGCCTTGGTCGTCATGGTCGTCATGGTGACGGCTAGAAGCCAGCAACCGATCCGGCGACACAGCCAGTTGTTAAATCCAGCTACCATAGCGGTAAGGCCTTGTGAAGAATCTGATTTGCATCAACGAATCCGAAATATTTGCTGTCATAACTGCGGGGATTAGTACCGATCATGAAAAAACTGCCTTCTGGTACATGCCCTGAAAATTGAAATTTTGGCAAAGGACGCTTGAGGCTATCAGCTTCCAATGCCTTGCCGATAAAAACACCCTGGCAGAAGAATTGCCCTTGGGCATCATGGGTAAGCACTTCACCAGGAGCGCAACCGACTTTTTTTATCAGCCGGTCGAGGTCTTTGTTCAGCATAGGCTTGGCATGTTTTTCCACTTCGTTTTTGTCTCCCTGGAAAACGAGATAATCTCCATTTTTGATTTTATCCCGGTTGATTGCTGTCAGGAAAAACAGCCGGTAATCGAGTGAATCGCTGATCGCGACAATGAGCCGTCCAGGAAGAAATGATCCCAGCAGCAAGGCAGCCAGAAAAACCATTGCCACGGTCTTTTCCCAGCGAGTCAACCGAAACAAAAAGCTGGCCAAACGGTTATTTTGGAGAAATTTCATCGCCATTTCGGACCACTACATCTTTTAACAGTATGACGTGATTGCTTTTTTCTGCATTGAGAATAGCTTCAATCCTGTCCAGCTTTGATTTGAATTGTTCTTCCGTCATTTCTCCTGCTTTTATCAAAGCCGTTTGTTCCCGCAGATACCCCTTAAGGTCAAAGGTCAAAACTTTCTGGGCAAAAAAATGGTCGTAACCCCAGATCGCACCCAGAACGATCAGAATTGTGATGACGATTATTTCCAGATAGCCAGGAGTTGTCTTTGGTTCTGTTTTTTTTTCTTCTGATTGTGGTTTTTCTTCCGACATGCTTTTTTCTTCTGAATTTGTTTTTAGTTTTCCTGGAAATTTGTTTTTTTCAAAATTTCGTTAGGTTAAATATACGGTTAAAAGAATGGTTAGCGACTCAAGAAACAGCCTTTTTCTGTCATAGAATCAGTTGATTGCAAAAAGTGCCCGTAGGTCATACGACACGATTCCGCAGGTCATGCGACACGATTTCGTAGGTCATACGACACGTATTTTGCAGGTCATCTGTCACGTTTTCATAGGTTTTCTGTCAAATCGTCGGTCATGTGATACGAAAAGGAAAAAAATGTAGGTCATACGACACGATTTCGTAGGCCATACGACATGACTATCTTGAAATGGTCTCGATTTGACACTTAAAACAAGAAAGACCGTGTCGTATGACCTGCATTTAACAAAAACACCGTAGGTCATACGACACGACCGTAGGTCATACGACACGAAACAGAGAAAAAACGTAGGTCATACGACACGATTTCGTAGGTCATCCGTTACGGTCTTTATGTCGAACACAGCATATTTTATCCTCTTTGGTGAGGATTGCGGTGGCGGCAATCTTGATTTTATGCACCTCGATGCACGCTTTTTTGACTGTCTGCCGCCAACTCCTGGTGCTGGAATCTTTCGAGCCGCACATTTTCCGAAATGTCTCAAGGCTAAGCGGGAATGGGTGCTTGTGGCTCTCAATGTAATCGGCCAAGCGACGGGCCACTGGCGACAAATTGCGGTAAATTTCCCAGGTGTGGCATGTAAAGGCACTACCGGCAAATAGCATAATCAGGTTAGGGTCTATAAATATGCGGTAATGTGTCGGCTTGCCCTCTTCGTTATTGACTGCTTCATAATTGCCAATGAGGGAGATTGAGCCACTTTTTCCGTAGGCCTTGGTATTCAGTGCCAAAACTTCATTGGCCCTGAGCCGTGAAATGCAATTCCGCACCCTGTCGTAGTTGCGTCCGCTTTTTGACCAGTTCACATCCCGCACCAAGTCTCTGACAGAAAATTCAAAGGGCTTGCCAAGCGGTACGCCTTTCCCGTAGTTGAGGATTTGCAGCCAAACGATTTCATCGTCCTCGGCTCGTAGCTCGATGCCGGTGTAGAGAATCGAAACAAATTCGTTGTAGTGGAACAGCTTTTCGCGTAATAGCGTTTTTCGCGGCTGGCTTTTGTTCGTGGCCGTGAAAAGGGATGAACGGGCGTAGTCATTCGGGATATGCCGCAAGTCGCTGCGCTTGCCAATGGTTTCAGGAAAAATCAAATCAAGTTGAAAGTTGTTATTGGGATTGATGCCTTTGCTATTCAAAAAGGCCATTCGCTGCATATTGTCGATCTGCTTATTTACTTTTGTGTTGAGAATAGCTGTTTCTTCTTCGCATTCAGAATATGCGCCATTTTGCTCAGGGTTGATCTTCATTGCTCTCCTGTGGCGCTATCCTGATCGGAGGAAAGACTGAGCAGCCTCGGGTCTGTTGTGTCTCTATCTTGCCTATGTCCCCATATTCCTCAAGCACCACTAAAGACCGGCGTACCGGCTTGTTGGAAATTCCGCTTTTTTTGCAAAGAAATTTCACTGTCGGAAACTCTTGCTCTCCATTGATTATTAGATACACAGTTAATGCGTGTGGCCCGATTATGGCAATATCCCCGCTGTCAATCAGAGCTTTAAAATCTTGCTCTGATCGTATGGGAATTTTTAATTCCAATCGGTTCATCGGCTTCCCCTGATCATGGCTATCAGATTAGTCAGGCCAGGGCTTTTGGCTTCCTGATTAACTCTTTCTAACAGGGGATTCAGGCCCACATCGCCCTGAATCTGAAAGATTTCATCGCCTCTGATATAGACCAGGGTAGGGACTTCGGTAATCTCGTACTGGTAAAAGAGCTTCGGTTTAATCGTAATGGGGATTTTGAGCCTGTCGCATCGTGCCTCTGGTTTGTCTTGGCAGGTGGTATCTTTTGTAAGAACCCTGCTGAACCATTTGATCCTTTCTTTTTTGTTCTGTTTGTCCATGCCACCCACCATTCCTCGCATGACCGGAACGATCTCTGGTACTCCATCGAGATAGGTCATGTACGCCTGAAAAGATGCCTCCGGTATTGAACTGGACAGGAAGAGATAAACTTTTTCAGAATCAGCAAGGATGCCTTTCTCCTGCTCTTTTTTTACTTTCTTGGCTCTTGGGACAAGTTCTTCCCAATTTTCGTAACCTTGTACCTTTTCCTGAAATTCCTTGGAAAGAAAGACGGCATTAGCCGCTTCAGCGGCCTTTTTTCCTCTCTCGCTATGCCTGTTCTCGGGGATGGTCATGGTCTTGGCCAGTTCTCTGGCCTGTTCCCTGGCTTTTTCCACGAGAGCCTTGGTCGTTCCAGGGGCAGTCGTATCGGTGCAAGAAGTTTCAGCACCTTGCACCGTTGAACCGACAACCAAACCGCCAAGCATTATGAAAAAGAGAATTCGTCTTTGCATGTCAATCTTCACAACAAGTGCAACATAATTGTTTTCTGAATACCACCCAGAGAAATTCATCGTTAGACCCCTTCTCTCCCTGATAGGGAGGATTGAGGCCAGAATCATACACCTTGGCCGCTTTGCCGATGGGATAGGTGGCCCGAAGTGCAGGCCGGGCCGTGTGCATCTTGTAATGGCTTTTTGTCCAGATAGGTGTGTATTCGCAGCCACAAATAGGTGATGGGTCGCAGATCATGAACAAACGGCACAGTTTGAAGATCAGCCTTGACGCTACGGTATTACTGGCCTGAACGATATTGTCATTGTCAACATGGCCGCTAAGGGGATAGGTGGACCCGCTGCTCCCTATACACCAGGGCATAACGTCAAGTGGGAAGCCGACATTTACCGCCGCTGCATCTGTCATACAAAGTAACTGCATGGCTTTGTTGGCGTATAAGGCAACTTCGGGGGTGATAATCGCTGCAAGTTCATCGTTCTGCCACATAGAATCATATTCGCTCCACCAGGCGCCAAAATCGTCACGGGCGCACATGCCCTCCATGAGCGGTATGAGAAAACCATGCGCCTGGAAAAAGGTTGACTCGTCGGCAATAGATACCGCATCCGAACTCTTATTCTTTCCGCCTAATTCATCCGCTATTGTCCCTGTAGTTGATTCTCCGCCAGACCCCATAAACGGGGAATAGTTTGCCACTGAAACCGTATCAATGAGCAGAAAAGGCTCCCAGTATTCATAAATTTCACCTTCCTCAAAAAAAACTGGTGGCGGTCTGGGGCAGATACAAATCCCCAAAAACGTAAACTCAACTTCCTCCCAATTTATATCTGAAAATAAATTGAAGGAATCACCTGATTTGGTAAGGGCAGCAAGGGCGGGAGATGCAAAAAAATAACAAAGCAAATGCAAAAAAAACAAAACAATCAAATGCTTATTTTTCATCTATCTTTACCTCGTGCACCATCATCCTTTTCCCCTCTTGCATGATTACGCAGGGTGCAGCAGCCAGTTGCAGACGATCAGCCATGATTTTGGTCAGGTAGAAGACCGGCCTCTGCAATTGCTTCATCAGAGGGGCCGCATATCCGCCGGAAACCAGCAATTTGATTTGACGGTTTTGGTAATAGGGTGACTTCTCAAACCATTTCACTTGCTTCGGCTCCTCACCATTGATGACCACAAGACCACCGGGCAGAGAGACATAATCCAAGGGGTTCCAGGTAAGCCCTTGCTTGAACATGATCTCCCCATCTTCACCAGGTATGTCATGATCTAAGGTGTACGTCATATCTACTACAAACGTCCGGTCTTTCAGGGCTGTAGGCAGGGTATGAATGTCCTTTGCCTTGTATTGCTGCTTGTGTTCCTCCATGATCTTTGCCATCTTTTCTTGATCGACTCGGGCTTTTAACTCTTCAACCAAATCCGGCTCCACTACGGGATAAACGGGGCCGATGGTGCCAAGCTGTTTTGCGTAGGCAGGGGAGGCCAGAAGCAAAAGGCCAAGAATGATAATAACCTGCCTACAGTTCGCCATTTTTCCGCAACTCGACCATTTCCAGAATGGCCTCATGATAGGTCATGCCAGATTTAACACGCTGTTCGATCATGGCGATTTCAGAGGCCTTGGATGTGTAGATAAAATAGGCGTAATCGTTTACTACCAACCGGGTCGGGCCGATTCCAAAGGGCGTATCGAAGAAAATCTCTGAATAGTGCGGGGGGTTGGATTTGATGCTTTTGAGGAGTTTCATGGAAAAATCTTCATAATCAATCAGCCCTTTTTTCTTCGCCTGGTCAAAGTCAGATGATTCTAAAAATATTTTGAAGGCCGAGTTACCTTTGATAACACTGCCTACCTCGCCAAAATACTCCAGATCAAGAATGGATTGGGTGATGACCATGAAGCTGCCGGAGTATTTTCTGGCCCGGCGGTAGCCTTCGTTGACTACCGGGGCGAGCATGGCGGACTTATCCAGGAACTGCCAGGCTTCATCAAAAATAATCTGTCGGTGTCGGGAACGATCAGAAAGGTAGAGGTCTTGGGTAACGGCATTGATAATGAGCAGGGTGACAACCTTGTACAGATCAGGCTGTACTTTCAGGTTCTCCAATTCCAAAACAACAAACTCGTCATTGCGAATATCAAAGGTGCTGGGGCCGCAAAAAAACTTGCCGTGAAAGCCCTTTGATGTGAAATTCAGTACGTTGAAGCCCAATCTTCTGGCTGTCGCAATCAACTCTTTGTTGTCGGTCATCTCCTTGAGATTTTCCATGCCAGGGAGATCTGGGAATTTTTGTAAAAATTCATAGACTGTATCAGAATCAGCATCCTGACCCTTTTGGTCCCAAGCCCAACGAACCGCCAGACGAAAAAGATTTAATTCCGTATCATCACACCTTGTATCCGAGTTGGCGTAGGCCATTTGTGCGAACACTGCGGCCACGGACTTTAATTCTTCATCCGGTTCCAGAATGTTTGTGAAGGGATTGAGGCACATTTTTATTTCTGGGCTGAAATCCAGATACCTTGCTCCCAGCATATCAGCGATCTTTTTGTAAGAACCACCGATGTCAATAATACGAACTATGGAACCGCAAGCGTAATAGTTGAACGCTATGAAGTTGACCAGAAACGACTTGCCTGAGCCTGATGTGGCACAGCAGAAGGCATTAAAGTTGGTTGCCCCTTTTGCGAAAAAATCCAGCGAAATCAACTGCCCCTTCCGGCCAGTAAAGATCAGATTTGGGATGCCGCCTGAGCCTGCAAAATCGCCCTGAACCGGTAGCAACGGGGTGATTGAAGGTACTGGTGCGGTAAAATCCCGCTCCAGGTTTTCAATATTCTTGCCGTCAGCGTAAAGGCATAACGGTAAAGACGAGATAAACAGGATCTTCAGAACCATGTTGTCCTGTTGCATTACATAGCCGTTATTCTCCCACAACCGTCTTACACGGGTACATGAATCTCTGGCCTTTTCAAGATCATCCGACCATACCCAAAAAACAGGGATGATCTTGAGGAATTTAACTCCATGTTCCAGATCATCGGTGGCCTCCATGTGTTCCGCTTGTTTACGGTGAAGCAGGGTAGATAACGAACCAACCGCTTGCTGATTGAGCATCAGATTGGTTTTTGCGTGGATTGATACATCCAGTCCCTTTTGAAAGACGATATTGAAGGAATAGAGGAAATCAGTCTTGATCTGGTCGGCATCAGAGATAATGCCCCATATCCCGCCGAACAGGGAATTGGTTTGCAGGGGGTCAACTTCACGAGGAAAGCTCTTAGGCGTAGTGCAACAGAAGAAATTGTCTCCGGCCTGGATATGATCGCTGCCTTCCTTGATAACCGTGTCCGCATTGACGATCTGTTTCAGCAGAGGAATATCCGGGCTGTAAGAAGAAAAATTGTGCTCTGGATACCCCTCTGGGTAGCTATTGAGCAACCGGCGCAACCATTCAAGCAAGTTTCCCGGTGACAGATGCCTGGGATAAAGCTGGGTCGCTTTCAGGGTCTCGTTGATCTGCCGTTTGATGTCCAGCAAGGGTGCAACTTTTTCCTTGTTGCCGAGTTCGTCCGGCTTAGGAAGACCTGGGCTATCTCCTGGGATTTTAACAGCTATAAACAGCCGGAAATTCCTGACCGGAATGTTACTGCATGCCTCCAGCCCCTTTTTCCCCTTGGTTAAAAATTCAGTAACCCGTTCGGTATTGGTGGTGACGATTGCTTCTGTTCTGGTCCGGCTTGTTCGATACCGCTCAATGATTGGCTCAATATGGGAATCGGCATGTAAGATAAACTGAATAATAGTGCCGTGCGGCATACCCGCCCTGAAAATGCCCTCTAACGAGGACATGGCCCTTTCCCCTGCGTAGGTCAGTGGGGAACACTCCCAGAGCATCCCAAGGGTACTGTCCTGATTCACATAGATTTCATTTTTCTGGTCGTAGGCGAGATAGTTTAAGAAGGCAGAAAAGGGATGCCGCCTGGTCAATTTTGCCAGATCGCTGTGTTTCAGGTATTCGGTATTGCCGTAGATGACCCGTTGCAAAAAATCAATCATTGTCTCGCCTTTGGCTTTTCACTTATATCTGTCAGAACCCATTGCGACTCTTTCAGTTTCAAATAGACATAGCGAGTCATGAACAGTTCATCACTTTCTCCTTTGTAGGGCAGCATCAGCACCCGCATGATCTTGGGTGGCTCCAGCATGGGCTTGTCCGGTTCCTCCAGGAGTTCCGTGAGTGCCTTGTAGCGGCTGTTTTGAGCGGTTAACTGGTTGATATTGGTCTTTGAAACTCTGGTTATAGTGATCTTGGATTCATCGGCCACAGTAGCAGGAGGGCAGGGGATCTCTGTGCCTTCGACATCTGTACAGGTGTTTTTTGAGCCGTTACTGTCAGGACAGGGGATCTTGTCACCATTGGCGTTCGTGCATGTAGTATCGGTAGCATCATCAGCATCGGGGAACCTGGCCTCTTTGTATGCGGATGGCGTATCAATGCACTTGCCGGCATCATCCCTGGTGCGGCACTTGAAGTTTTCTTCATAGGGATTGATGATACTTTTGAACCCGCCGCAACCTGACAGGAGCAGCAGAAGCAACAAAGGGAGAATGACAGACAGTGATTTCATCATATTTCCTGATCTCTTTTATTTTCTTTGATTTCCAGATCCTTACCTTCCGAGACAATGACGGTAATTTTCTTGGTGGCAGCAACTTCGATAACCGGAGTCGTCTGTTTCGCCAGTGCCATGTAAAAATCTTGCAGGGTGTTCGCTCCCTCGGATAATCCACCACCGACGGCATACTTACCGATCTGCGACGCATCAATAGACGAGGTAGCTCCCAAGGCGGATGTTGAGGTTGTGGTGGCCGCTGCCTTTAACGCTTCACCAGCTCCACCGAACACACCGGCTATGATCGCCCTGGCTGTGCTCGCTCCCATCCGGGAAACCACTCGTCCCGATAAGCCAACCTTGGAGTCAGAATCAGTTACAAAGCCCTTGATTGGGGTGTCGATAACGGCGCTGCCCTCGTTGGACAGACATGAAAGCGAAACTAAGCGTACATCGGCCCGTTCTTTGTCCAACCTGCCTACGGCCTCGGCAATGACAAAACAACCGGACAGGTTCGCCTTGATGTCATTTGGCAGGACTGCCGGGGTCTGGATACGGAGCAAAAGAGGTTCGGAGTTGCCCCCCTTGGCACCGCTCGAAGTAGCAGCATCGAAACCTGTCAAAAGGCTCGCCTCCATGAAGGAAGGGGGGAGATAAACCGTCCTCACTTTTTTTTTACTATCATCTTTGGGGATAGCGGTCTGATTTGAAACCACCGCAATCTTGCCCACGATCTTTTTTTCCTTTTGCTGGCCCCCACGACCACTCCCTTGCGGTTGCGGCCCCAAGTTCCTTCCCATCAAAGGTGTTTGTTGACTATTGTCAAACAGAGGAAGACCTTTTTCATCCAGCAAAGATCTTCCCTTTGCATCCATCAGCGGTTTTCCTTCAGCTAATTGGTCAGGGCTGGGGATAACTAATCTCTTGTTTTGTTCGTCTTTGTTTTTCTGCTTTTCAATATCCAGAAAGTCGGTCTGGCTTTTTTGCAGATCATTCACGGTCTTTTTCAGGGTATCAATCTGCCGCCCCTGTTCCTTGAGCATGGTTTTCTCAATCATGTCAGGGTCAAGGTGAATGGTCTTGTTTGATTGTACCGCTGCAACATCTATCCGTTTGGAGCGGGAGTTATAACCAGTGACAGCGATTGCCAGGACAACGAGACCGACTACCGACCAGACCAGTGCCTTTTTATTGCCAGGTGTCAGGTTGTTGAACCTCTCTTTCAGGGTCATTGCGATTGCTCCCTTTTCTCAACCACAAACACCCTGGTTGCCTCGCCGGTATTCAAAACATGATCCTCTATGGCCACGGCCAGGATTGATTCACTGATACCAAGCGACAAAAAGGTTTTTTCCTGCAATTCCATCGTCTCACCCTTGGTAGAGACAACCTTGTATTGCTTCAATCGCAATCCTACCCCTTCCACATCCACGGTCTGCAACAGGTTGACGCTTAGATCACCACACAGGGGAATCAGGGTGTCGGCATTTGATACCTTGTAGCTGGAGGGATAGCCGCCTTCATAACCTTCACGGATGATTTGCAAGACCTGTTTTTCCAAGGGCAGATTTTTGTAATGGTCGATATTCTTTTGAAAAACATCCTTTGCTGGTGCGGCCAGATGCAGGGTTACAGAAGGGATTTCGTGAGGTTCCGCAATCAGGGTATAGACTGCCCCATTGCAGACAACAAACAACTCGCTGGGAGTTTCGGCATACAGCAACTCGCCGTTCATCTCCTCGGCCTTGAATTTAATAAAAGCACTATTGCCAGAAAAATGACCAGTAACGCCTTTTTCTTCAGAAAAAATCAGATCACTCATCGGCCCGGAACAGACAATCCGGTTGATGTCACGATTGGACAACTGTACTATAGTAGGCATTTCAGCGGCAATGAAGCTGACCGGCACTGGTTCATCAAAGGCTGCGGTTGAATCTTTTGTAGGTTTGATTGGTTTTGGCTCTATTACAACAGGATCCTGTTTTGGAAGAATAGAGGTCTGATCTTTCAGGTCAGGAGCCTGTTCCCTCATTGGCGCCTTCAAAGCAGGAACGTGTTCTTCTTTTGGTGTTGGTTCTGGAGCAACAGAGGGAACAGGTGGGACAGGCGTTGATTTTTCTTCAGCTTGCACCGAGGACGCAGCCAGCAATAGGCACAGACTTAACCGTAAGATTTTTCTCATTTCTTTGTATCCTCTGGTTTTTCAGCATCCGGTTTAAGATTTTTCTCCTTGAACTCGCTTATTTCAAAGCGACCATCACGAATGCGATAATTGACCACATAGGTCCTGGCTGCCTGTTCAAGCGGTGTATCCCCAGCGAACTGCACTAATTTTCCAAACATTTCGATAGTGCTTTCGCCTAAAGTGATTTTCTCCATGTAAAATGCAGAACTGACTTGTGATTCTTCAATTCGGCCAGCTAAGGAGTACCAGCTTTTCGAGGCTTCGGGATAGGCTTCGGGGGTGTAGAGAGCAAGTAGATCATCAAACTGCCCTCTGGCCGTTGGTGGGGAGTAAGTAGTAGCCAAGTTGACAATCCGTCTGCTCATGTCCTTGACGTAAGACTCGGTAGGCTTGCCCTGGACAAACTCCACCGTGCCGGTCATGGTGGGTGGAATCAGCACTGTACGCTGATATTTAACGGCCCGATACACCATCAGGGAGTTAAAACAGACTGCTATGGCCATAACCACGACCACGAATTTTAGTAGCCTGTTTTCCACGAATAAATTACTGGATTTTTGTACGAAAATATCTGCTTTCACTCGTGAAACTCCTGCTGGAAATAGTCTGGATAATTCTTCATTTTGACCAGGCCAAAGACATAAAGGATATGTTTCAAAAATCCCCGAGCCTGAGATCGTTTGGTTTTGGTGTAGGAATATTGAGACACCAGAAAAATAACCCACATCAGCTTGCCGTAGAGCAATGACAGGGTCAGAAAGAAGAGGAACAAAACTAGCTCATCCACCTCAAACCACAGGACTTGAAACGGTTTAGACAGATATTGTGGAAACTTTCTGGCGATCATTGTTCGTGTGCCTCGTTAGATGATTACGGAGCCGATAGTCTGCACCACGGTATCAGCAGAAAGCAGGAAGGCACCACCAAGGACAACGCCAGCTGCAGGGAGAATCATCTGCCGGATAGCAAGGATTGCCGCAAAGACCATAGAGGCGACACCGGCGACAAATCCTATGGGGCCAAGCAAAATCTGATTTACTGCAATGTCGTAAAGATCATAGGCAAAGGAGCCAGCCGCCGGAGTCGCCATAGCAAAGACATTGACTGTCTGGAGCAGTAAAACGGTTAAGATGGCAAAAAAAGTTACTTTTTTCATGGTTGCTTCTCCTTTTGTTGCAGTTGTTGCAGTTGTTGCACGAGATTGTGCGTTTTTTAATTCTGTTGTCAGAAAGGTTTATTCGCTCTGTAGCTGAAAAGGTTTATCTGGTTGACCCATAAGGCGTTGCGAGGGGTAATCGTTGAAATTTAGCCCCTTAGTTTTATTTTTTCGTAAGTCTTATCTCTACCCTTCGGTTGTTTTCAGGGTTGTTACCGTAAATCATCCCTTTTCCTTCCACTGAGGCCACTTTGTAGCCGTTCTTTCGAAGCAGGGCGGCAACAGTCTCGGCCCGATGCCTTGAAAGTTTCAGATTCTGGTTTTCCACCCCAAGAAAACAGGTGTAGCCCGTGAGATATAGAGGACATGCGGCACAACATTCTCGCAAGTCCATCAGGAGCTTGCTGCTGGCATATGGGGATAACGATGCGCTGCCCAGGTCAAAATAGGCGACAGGGAAGGGACGGCTTTCTGGTCTGGCAAAAAAAGATGGTTGGTTGTCGATGATGAAAGTTTGATGGATGGAAATTTGTACAGGTGTGTTTATGACAGACGAATAGATGTATAAATCCTGCCGGATTTCAAGCCCCCAAGCTGGGCTGGTGAGCATCAGAATTGTCCAGGCGATCAGAATAACTTTTGTAATTGCAGGGGTCATTTTTTTCCAATCAAAGAAATACTATTTCTTTTTCTTTGTTTCTGTTTTTTCCAATTTTTTTAGTGGTTATTTTGTAGCTACAAATTCACTTTTATCAGGGTCATTATTTGACTTTTTTGTGTCATCATTTTGAGGATTTTGGTTCTGTTTTTTTCTGGCTTTGTATGCGATCTCTCGTATCTGATAGAGTCTCTTGATTTGGAAAATTGACAACTCAAACAGAAAGGTAACTTCAATATCGCGTATCAGTTTTTTCATAGAGAGCCGTTCACCGGATTCGATATTCATCATCCTGGAGTATGCGGAGCGTTCCCATTTGGTGTCGAACTTGCAGGTTTCAATGAATGGTTTTCTATTTTTTTTGTTCATCTGCCTTAACTGAGGACGTATAAAATCCATTTTCCCCCAGAGTTTTTTTAACAATTCCAAGCCAATCAATTCATTGTCCGTGAGCGGATCGCTGATAATCGCTTTTGCTACCATCCATTTCAGCGTTTTAAGTGGCAACCGTGAGTTTGCCGCGTATCCCTTGATGTCCATATCTCTCGATTCTCTTGATTGAATTAGATAAAATCTCTCTGGCTGTTTGATGGTGAATTTCAAAGTGTTTAGCAATTGTGGTAAAGTTGACCGGCTCTGGTTGTGCAAGAATCCATTGAGCAATTTGCCGTTGCCGTTGGGTCAAGGCTACCAGTGACTTTTGGATTATGGTCTCATCCAGGTCAATGAGTTGTTTTTTATCCATCATTACGTTAGGTTGAATCTCATTGCTGATTGCGACTCCAGCGGCCATTTGGAGACATCTGGTGCGAAAGACGACCCTGAAATACCTCGACGTAGATGTTAAATCCTTGTTTTTGATTAAGCGTGAAATCACCTGATACGCAACAAGTTGAGCTTCTCCAGCCAAATCATTAGAATCACAGGACATGTACCGATAATATGGAGCGGCTATGCACCAGATCAACACCCTGTTAGATCGCACCCATGATTGAGCAAGTTGCCAGATGATCTTTTTATCAGCATTCATAATTCAGAGGTTTCATGGACAATGTCTTTTTGCATAGGTTCCCTAAATGCAGACTCCAAGGCTTCCCGTAGATCTTCGCGGCTTCCCCATACCCAGAGCGTTCTTGGGACAGATGTAAATTCCTCAAGAATGACGGCAAGTTTCGCTGATGGGTTTTTTCTTCTACTTAGAATGTCGCTTAAGTGCTGCTGCGTTATCTGGCAGAATTCAGCCAATTTTTTATTTGTTCCACGTTTCATGCTTAATAATTAAGAAAAATACATAATTAAGTCAAGGGGAATTTTTAAACAAAATTGTGCTTGCTTTTTTAAGCTAATTGCTTAATATAAAGTTATGAATACATCAAATGACTGCTTCGTAGCAGCACTCCAACATAAGTTGAAAGAGCAGGGCAGGGGGGCCAAGAAAAAATTGGCCCAAGAAGCCAGTGTGTCACCTAATCACTTAAGTGATATTCTGGGGCTCCGTAGAAATGCCGGACAGCAATTAAAAGAACGCTTTGCCCAGAGCTTTGGTCTTTCCATTGAAGAAATGCTTGTTTTGGGCAGACGGATTCTCAAAAGCCAGAGTATGATTGAGCCGAATAGCTTGGAGCAGGAGCAGGTGACAGGGACAGACAGTCCTGCCATCAGTCTAATGGAGATGGCTACGCAGATTCTTAACAGCAATACAGCGTATAAACAGTTGCTTACAGAAAACATTCAAAAGTATTACAAGGCCTTGGACAGTGGTCAGGAACGAGATGCATTGCAGTTACTGCAAGAACTCAGGGAAGATGTTCGAGAGTTGCGGAGAGATATTTCGATATTGCAGAACAACAAAGACAAAGAGTCTTCACGCATCTCTTGATTGGTGTAAAGCTGAAAAGAATTATCCCTTTCAAGATTTATCATCACATTCATAATAATATATTGCCGAAATAATTCTTTTTTTATAAAGAGGTCTCATTTTTTTGCTCTGGTGTTATACATGCCAGGATAACATGCACTTAAGGGAGATTTTGCCATGAATGATCTGATTATCAAAGCGATGGAGATGTTGAATCAGGAATTGAATGAATTGCGTAAGGACTTTCAGTCCCTTATGGAACAGCAACACCAAAATCTAACGATCAAAAACGCCACCTCCCTTGCCCCCAGGTTGGGAATTGAAAATAGGCGGTAAAAAGAAGAAGTAATGGTGTAGGAGTTTTTCATGCCATTCAAAAGCGAAGGGGGGGGCAGCTCCTTCGCTTTTGAATGTTGCACCGTTTTCTGTGTGAGTGCATACACAATACTTAATCCCATTCCCGTTCCAATCACTCATCATTTGAACTTTACATTGCTGAAAGTTAGCATATATGCTAACCTCATTATATGAAATAAATAATCTTCTATCGTCTCGAGAACGGTAAATGCCCCATCGAGGATTACCTTGATTCTCTTTCAGACAAGCAGACAGGAAAGGTCTTCTTCGTCCCTGAGCTGCTTGAAAATATTACCAGTCCACGCAGTAAATTTTTCAAAAAACTGGCAGCAACTGACGATATCTGGGAGGTTCGAGTTCAATATGAAAATAACATTTTTCGCTTGTTCGGCTTTCTTGGTGGCCAAGACCTGATTGTATTGAATCATGCCTTCACCAAGAAGACCCAGGAAGCCCCGAAAAAGGAAATTAAAATAGCCGAGCAAAGAAAGAAGGACTCTTCTTTGAAAAGGAGCATGTTATGAGCGATCTGCAAAAATATAAAAACAAACGGGCAGCCCAGAATCCAGCCTTCTGGCAGGATCACGACGAGCGCTTTGAAACCTTCAAATTAGGTGTGCTGTTGAAACAGGCCCGCCAGGAAGCAGGGATGACCCAAGCCCAAATTGCTAAAGAGCTCGAAACCACCAAATCCGTCATTTCCAGAATGGAGAATCACGCCGTTGATATCCGCCTCTCCACTCTGGAGAAATTTGCTAAAGCCGTTGGCCGGCATATCCAGGTAGCCCTGGTCTGATTTTTATAAACCATTCATCTCCGGATATCAAATAGTGTCGGCCTGCAGTAGGTGGACACGGTGCACTCAAAGTCATCCTCTTCATCTAACTGGTCTCCCAGGTCTTTGGCAATTACCTGCCAGAAATCCGCATTGAGCCAGTCGACCTATTCTTCTCCTTCCTTGGTGTATCTGTCGATGACCTTCCAGGCTGTAGTGAGCAGGGTGCCCTCAAAACTGTGAACTCCTGCGACTATCCGACAAGTCGAGACGATGATAGCGGGCAATCTCCGAAATTCGCTCTTTGCTGAGCCCGGCCTTTCCTGCAAAAACCGGCCATTGTCGGACAGCATCCGCGATTTCTCTGATAATTTCTTCAGGTCTGGGCAGGCTGATGCCTTCACCCACGGCGATAAGGTCGGCCAGCTGAAAATGGTCCTGTTTGCCGTTGATGGTCATCTGGTGTCGGTTGGTCCATTTTCCCGCCGGGTTATGGGAGTAGGTGACATCAAAGGCCGGGGAGAGGTGCCATTTACCGTCCTTGCCCATGAGAAAGGCAATGTTCTTGGTGTGGTCATCCTGGTTGCGGGCCAGCACATTGAAGATCATCCGCCGGAACTGCTGGATGGCCTCTGCCTTGCTGATCCGCAGCTTGCGCATCACAGCAAAGGCCTGCTCGTAGCCATAGGCTCCGGCCATATTGAAATCGTAATGGGCCAGGCCGCATAAGGACTGCATGTGGATCTTCTCTCCTGCCTCTCTGTCAAAGCGCCTGGTCAGGAAATGAGCGCGGCCGTGCTCTTCAAGGAGGCGACATTCACTCATCTCTATGCCTGCGGCTCCGGCCATTAAGGAGTAGGCATATTCTATACGGCCATACCCCTTTGGTTTGCCAAGTTCCAGGTCGCTGACTCCGTCAAACTTGAGGATCCAGTATTCATAGCCGGGCGGGGTTCCGGCTTGACCGGACAAGACATGACCGGTGTCATTCATGGCAATGACGGCCTTAGGTCTGGCTCCGCCGGCCGAGGTGCCGACCCTGAGGATATCCATCAGGGCCTCATTGTTCTCTTTACTGCTGTTGCCAAGGGAGACGTCCAGGGAAAAGCGTCTGGCAGTGATCTCCTGGGCCAGGCGCGCGAGTTCGGCAATCTCAACAGGCACCGCGCTGTCAAGGCCCTGGCTGACCATTGGCCGGAATTCCAGGGCACCCATGCTCCTGTTTCCAGTATAGCAGAGACGTTCAACGGGGCTGAAGGCTCTACTGTCGCGACCATTGCGAGCCAGCCAGGTATCAATGACGGCGTTGCCGAACTTGTCCGGCAGGGCGTCGGCCAACAGACCGGGCAGGCCGCGGAAGGTTTCCCGGTTGAGGGCGGGAAAGGAAAAGATGTTGTCACCCTGCCTGGCGGCGCTCAAGCCCATATGGAGGGGAGAGATATCCAGACCCTTTTTCAGAAATCCCGGGTCGTATTCAAAGAGGGCATAGTCCCGTTCGGCAAGCCAGGAGACCGCACCTGCATCTTCTCCCCAGAGTCTGACAACGGCGGTGTCGACTTTCTCTACCATTCAGGTTTCCCCCCAGGTTCTTTGTCTCCACGAATGCCGGTGGCCCTCTGTCGCTTTTTGCCTTGGTGTCTCGCAAGCTGCAGGGGACTGACTTCCGGCACCGGAAGAAATTGATCCAGGTGGTCAAGGGCTTCAAGCTCGCGCAGGACAGCGATGAGAGAGGAGAGCTTTCCTCTGCCGGACTCCAGTGCCTTGATAACATTGAGCGACACGGCCGCCGCGTCTGCCACCTGACGCTGGGTACGATTCCTGCGTAGGCGTAAGGTCTTGAGGCGGACCCCGATTTCGGCCTCAAGGGCCTTGTCTGTCATTGAGTAGAGATCCATAATATCCTTAAAGAAGGCTTTTGTGTGCATGAAATGAGAATTATGGCCTTTTAATGGGCTATTATGGATATAGGATCATGTTGATCTGCTGATGTCAAGAAAATACCTTCAATTGCCATTCCTGATATTCAATTCGCATTTCGTTGTCATCTGCTCCAATGTGGCGCAGGGTGAAATGTGACAGGAAAATAGGGCTTTGGTTATTCAACAGAGATCCTGATGCAACCAAGCCACGAGGGAATGAGAAGGTGGCAGTTCAGCAACCACTCTCGTATCTACATGGCGAATCAGATCATGGCTGCTGATAAAAGCCGCCTGAAAAGTCAGTTTGGTATTTTATCCAAGGCAGATATGCGTTTGGTGGAAGACGCCATCCGCGTTCATCATCTCTTTTCCCTTTTTATTCGCTTCAAGCTTTCATTCCTTTCACTGTCAGTTTCCTGCTCTATTCAGTGCTGCGGGGATAAATCCTTCATCGGACAGGGATCGAACTACACCTCGCATCAGATAGTTACTGCTGAAGCCAATGGTGTATTGGCGCGCCCCTTGCGTGATGGGCTGCAACATCTTGCGCTCCACCAGTTTTCTGATTTGATAGGTGCGCTGGGCGGGTGACATGCCTGGCATGGCAGCCGCCAGATCAGCAGCCTTGGCTACGCCGATTTTGGCGGTTATGTGCAACACATTTTCTTCTATCGCCGTGATGAGTCCTCTTTCCTTGGCAATGATAAGGGCCGGGCCAAGAATCCTGCTGCTTAAGTAGCTGAAGTCGGTAAGGCGATCCACTTTGCGCAATTCGTCTAGAATGCCTTGTAATACATAAAGGCACCATGTCTCCAGCCCTTCCTTGGTGCCGGTGTCAGCGGCTGCCAACATGGCGTAATAGCGGTCACGGTCATTGCAGAAGACCGCTGTTGGATTCAACACTCGGCCGCCCGTTTTGACATTGAAACCGTATTTGATCAGTAGGACGTAGGTCAGCAGCCGAACCACGCGGCCATTACCGTTGCCAAACGGATGAATCCAGCCAAAACGATGATGCGCTATGGCCACCTTGATCAGGTCATATTTTGGCGGGTGATTTTCGTTGATGAACGCCACCAGTTCCTGCATGTAGTGTGGCACCTGGATGAGATCGGGCGGCAGGTGTTCAGACTGCGCAATTCTTACCTGCGTCTGCCGGTAGGCTCCTGGCGTGGCATCTCCCTCCCGCTCCAGCTCTTTGACCGTGATGGTGTGCAGCTCACGGATGAAATGCTCTGTCAGCCCGTCGCCAGGCTGAATACTCTCCTCAATGTACGCCATGGCGGCTTCAATATTTTCCATTTCCCGCAGTTGGTCAGAGGGAGTCTGCCGGGTGCCTTCCAGCTTGCTTTCCACATAGTCGGCCAAAGTGGTGTGATTCCCCTCGATACGGGCTGAGCCCAAACTTTCCAGCATGTGGAAGATGTGCTTGAGTTGAAAAAAAACCTGAGCCGGGGTCGTGCCCTGCAGTTGCAGTCGGCGCAGATGTTCCAGCTCCGTCAAGACATCAACCAAGGGCGAGTCAAACGAGGGGTTGAGCAGGGTCAGGTCATGATGGCTAAATACGGGCATGGTGATATTCTTCTGTAATGGTAGTGTTTGACTATCTTTAATTGTACGATATCATAATAATGAAATCAATATATTAGAGGAAAGTCAACAGGAAACTATCTTTAAACACAGCAAAAGGTATGTTGACTGACCCTCTTCGGCGAAGTGCAAAATGGGCGGCCATCTGCGCCAGCTTGAAACTCACTATTGGGTCGCGGTAGGGGAGTCAGATAACTGGCGTTTCTGCTGCGACCTTTTAAACCCCTATTTGTTCCAAGGGCAAATCCATCAGACAGGTCTGATACTTCTTCCGCTGACCCGCTGTTCCACGTTGCTACACCTGGCAAGCTTCCCTGTTCACTCGCTTATCTCCCGCTTACGAGAGATCCTGTTCATACCCGAACCCGTGGGGAACATCCGGTGTTTATGTCCAACAAAGTTATGCTGACTCGGTTTTGATTAATTTCTAAAGTACCTTTAGAGGAAATTGAGCTATCACCTATAGAGATTCCCGGGCCACTTCAGACTGGCTGCAATTCCGTGACCAACCCCGGTACCCTGATTGGCAAAGAAGGTATCTTGATGCCCAATACAACCGCCCATACCGACTTTCACCCGCCCCGAGCTATTCTGTGTTGACCCATTGATCAAAAGGCTGGCGTTGGTTTCTTCAGACCAGAAACTTTTTTTCACGATAATCATATTTCCTCTTGATTTTGTGCAATATCTCATTATATTCTGTGTATAATCACGTAATGGATATGATTTTCTGAGGGTTTTTACGGAAATCCCTTGTAATAGAAATGGAGGGTATGATGAAAATTGTTGTTTCCGCCACAGGCATGGAACTGGATTCCAGCGTTGATCCCCGCTTTGGCCGGGCAGCCTTTCTGCTCATTGTTGACAGTGATACCGGTGCGATCCTTGAGGCAATAGACAATTCCATGGGTCGTGATGCGGCCCAAGGGGCTGGGATAAGCGCGGCAGCCCTGGTTGCTGATAAAGGTGTCAAAGCAATTCTCACCGGACGGGTCGGGCCCAAAGCCATGCCGGTGGTTGAAAAGGCGGGTATTCAGGTTGTCTCTGATGTCAGTGGTATGGTGCGTGAGGCCGTGGAAAAATTCCGGCTCGGGTCACAGGCTCAGGCCAGTGCTTCTTCTCCTCCCGGTACCCCCACCAAAACTGACACCTCCGGCAGTGGCATGGGTGGTGGACGATGCCGCGGTTGCGGAAGCGGTCAGGGAAAAGGAGGAGGTGCGGCGGGTATGGGCCGTGGCCAGGGTGCCGGCAAAGGTCAAAACAGGAAGAGATAGGGTGCACAGATGCAGATAGCAGTTGCCAGCGGCAAGGGTGGAACCGGCAAAACCATTATTTCAACAAGTCTGGCCCTGTGTGCCCCCGGCCCGGTCCAGTACCTTGATTGTGATGTGGAAGAACCCAATGGTCACATCTTCCTCAAACCAGATCTCACTTCCCGCGAGCGGTGCACGGTTATTGTTCCCCAGATCCTGGAAGAGAAATGCACCTATTGTGGAAAGTGCCGCGATATCTGCCGCTTTAACGCCATAACCCTGTTTGCCAAGACTATCATGACCTTTCCCGAGATGTGTCATTCATGTCTTGGCTGCTTTCAGGTCTGTTCGGAAGGCGCCATTGTCCGCAGTGAGCGGGAGATTGGAGTGCTGGAGGCGGGAATGGCTGGGAATATCAGCTTTGTCCATGGCCGGATGCGGGTGGGAGAGGCCATGGGTGTTCCTCTTTTGAAGGCGGTGAAGAAGAAGGCGGACCAGGAGGCGCTGGTCATCATTGATGCGCCGCCTGGCACATCCTGTCCTTTTGTTGAGGCTATTTCTGATGCCGATTATGTGATCTTGGTCACCGAGCCCACTCCTTTTGGGCTCCATGATCTGAAACTTGCCGTCGAAGTCCTTGTTAATTTTTCCAAATCGTGTGGTGTGATCATCAATCGGGCTGATCTGGGTGACGCGCGGGTTGAGCAGTGGTGCCAGCAGCAAAAGATCCCGGTTCTGCTCAAAATTCCCTTTGACCGAAAAGTTGCGGAAGGCTATGCCCGGGGCCAAACCCTGGTGAAGATTCGCCCGGATCTGCGTCCCTTTCTGCAGGCCTTGATACAGAAGGTGAGTGCATGAAAGAAATTGTCATCTTAAGTGGCAAAGGCGGGACCGGCAAGACCAGTCTGGTTGGGTCGCTCGCCTGTCTTGCGGAAAACAAGATCCTGGTGGACTGCGATGTGGATGCCGCTGATCTGCATCTGCTGCTTGATCCTCAGGCCCGTAGTCAGAATGAATTCCGTTCCGGGGTTAAGGCAAAAGTTGTCAGCGATCGGTGCAGTGGCTGTGGTGTCTGTGTTGATCTATGCCAGTTTGAGGCCATTTCCCTGTCTCATGTGGCCCAGATTAATTCCTTACGCTGTGAAGGCTGTGGTGTTTGTGCACATTTCTGCCCGGAGCAGGCCATTATCCTGGAAGAAAATTACTGTGGGAATTGGTTCATCTCGGATACCAAATATGGTCCTCTGGTTCACGCCCAGCTCTTTGCCGGTGAAGAAAATTCAGGGAAACTGGTCTCTTTTATTAAGCGGCAGGCCCGTGAGTTGGCAGAAGAAACAGGGGCTGATCTGATCCTGATTGACGGCGCGCCAGGGATCGGTTGCCCGGTTATCGCCTCCCTTGCCAGTGTCGATATGGTGCTGGCAGTGACCGAACCAAGTCAGTCCGGCTGGCATGACCTGGAGCGAGTCCTTGATCTGGCTGCTCATTTCAGGCTGCAATCCTTTGTCTGTATCAATAAATGGGATCTGTACCCGGAAATGGCACAGACGATAGAGGCATCCTGCGCCCAAAGAGGGGTAGAGGTGTTAGGTCGTATTCCTTTTGACCCCATAGTGGTCGCCTGTCAGATCCAGGGCATTCCGGTGGTCTGTAATGAGCAAAGCCCGGCGGCTGCGGCCATCCGCCAGATCTGGCAAGATTTGCGAACCAGATAAGAGGGGGCATAAATACTCTCCCAACTCCCCGGATTCACCAAATTTTCCTTGTCGCGTCTCTGCGGAAACACCATCATGCCGGGAATGGCCGGCCGACCAGGGTCAGGTTTCAACCCGACAGCAGGGCGTGCCACCCTCGTTTTGTTGAACTGAAGTCCGACCTGCCAACTCGTTATACCTCTTTGGTTTCCATGCACCGTATGGGAACCAAAGACGGTTATGTTTATTGTTGAATGACGCTTTAAAGGGAAAGGGTATTCAGGTCAATCTGTAACTCTCGCACCTTCCGGTAGAGGGTGGAGCGATCCATGCCCAGGATGCGGGCCGCTTTTGCCTTGTTCCCTCCGGCTTTACTGAGTGCGGCCACTATTCGGTCGGCGATGGGCATATGTTCAAGAGGGACCATGTAGTCGCCGCTAGGCGTGGTCTCCGGGTATGGGATTGGCGTTATGATACTGTGACCAAATGGGGCCTGTTCCGGTCTGTAGGTGGTGACCTCAAGGGGAAGATGTTCTGTGGATATGGTTGAGCCGTAGCAGAGGACGCAGGCCCGTTCGATGACATGTTCCAGCTCCCGGATATTCCCAGGCCAGGGATAGGCGGAAAGGAGTGCTCTGGCCTGATCAGAAATGCCGCTCACGGTCTTGCCGATCCTGCTGGAAAATTTATGAATAAAGTGGTTGGTCAGAAGGATAACATCATCCTGGCGTTCCCGCAGTGGAGGCAGGATGATATCGATAACCCGCAGGCGAAAGTAGAGGTCTTCACGGAATCCCCCTTCCTGGACTTTCTTCTTCAGATCCACATTGGTGGCGCCAATGACCCTGACATCCACCTGAATCGGGGTGTCCCGGCCCACTGGATAAAAGGTCTTTTCCTGGAGAAAGCGCAGCAGGCGTAACTGCATCATCGGGGAGATATCGCCAATTTCGTCCAGAAACAGGGTGCCGCCGTCTGCCTGAAGGATACGGCCCATTCTGTCCTGGTCGGCTCCGGTAAAAGAACCTTTTTTGTGACCGAAGAGTTCACTCTCCAGGAGATTTTCAGGGATCGCAGTACAATCCACCTTGACTAGGGGGCGATTTTTGCGGTGACTCTCAAGATGCAGGGCTTCGGTAACCAACTCCTTGCCGGTGCCGGACTCCCCGGTAACAAGAACCGTGGTGTCAACCCGGCCCACGTTTTCGATCATGGTATAGACGGTCTGCATGACATCACTGGCCCCGATGATCCGGTGAAAGGTGGATCGTCTGCCGGCCTGCAGGGGGATTTTACTGGTCATGTCACGAACGACGATGACGATACCCTGAAACCCACCCCTTCCATCTTCCAGAGGAGAGAGACAGATGGAGAGGACCTTCTGCCGGTTGTCGGGGGTGGCGCATTCAATCCGATGTTCCGTGATTTCAATGCCGGTGCGCAGGACTTTTTCAGCATCATCTTTTAAGGAACAGAGGTCGTCGCTGCCGCAACTGGAGACAAGATTTGCGCCCTCAACCATTTGTGGCCGTACTTCACGGAAAAGAATCCGGGCAGCCGGGTTCATCCTGAGAATGTTGAGGTCACGGTCTGCGGTCAGAATGGAGTCGGTGACACTGCGGAAGATGGTTTCCAGGGAGCTACGGTATTGCTCCCGTTCCAGTTCGGCCCGTTTTTTTTCAGTTGTCAGTTTATACTGTTGCAGGGCCAGGCGCGCGGTCCGCAGCAGGGTCTCTTTCTCAACGGGCTTAGGGATATAGTCAAAGGCTCCCAGGCGCACGGCCTCGGCTGCTGTCTCCACGTTGGGGTAGCCCGTGACCATGATAACCGGGCAATCCATCCCCAATTCCCTGGTTCGTTTCAGCAGGTCGATTCCGGAGGCGCCCTCAAGGACAATATCACTGATGATCAGGCTAAAGGAATGGCTGGTCAGGGCGGTGACGGCCTCTTCAAAGGTGGCGGCCATGATTACCGGTGAATAGCCCTGGCGTTTCAGGAAGATCTGAAAGGTGTGGCGCAGGCTTTCCTCGTCGTCAACAACAAGAATGGCAGAGTTGTTCTCTTCATATTCAGACATGGCATTTTCCTTGACAGGTTAATAACTCCTCAGCTTATTGAGACGGTAGTCTGTTGGCTCAACCCCTACAGACTCCACATAACCGGAGTTCTTTTTCAGGTAAACGTGTTCAGGTCTCTGAAGACCACAACCGCCCCGGTGAGTTGTCGATTTTCCCGGATGGGGGTGCTGGTGTATTCGACAGGGAAGGTTTCACCACTCTTGGTCCAGAAGATATCATCCGACTTGAAGTGAACAGCACCGTCTTTGTAAGCCATATAGATAGGGCATTTTTCTTCGGGATAGTGCTCGCCGTTGGCATGGGTGTGATGGACAAGGTCGTGATGGGATTTCCCGATCAGATCTTCCGCTTCCCAGCCCAGCATGATCGAGGCGGCTTTATTGATAAAGGTGACATTGCCCTGGGCATCCAGTCCAAAGATTCCTTCACCGGCTGAATTGACAATTAGCTCAAGCTGTTTCTTGAGTTTGTTGCTTTCGGAAATATCCCGGAAGACCACCACCGCACCGCTAAGGGTCTCGTCTTCAACAATGGGAGTACTCGTGTATTCCACGGGGAAACTTTTCCCTGATTTTGTCCAGAACGTTTCATCGGCTTCATAGTGGACGGATCCATCTTTATAGCTCCTGTGGATCGGGCATTCGGAGATGGGGTACTTGCTGCCGTCATTATGGGAATGATGCACAATGTCGTGGTGTGAGTTGCCGATGAGATCCTCTCGCCGCCATCCCAGTAAACGGGAAGCGGTCTTGTTGATAAAGGTGACATTGCCTTTGGTGTCGATTCCGAATATCCCTTCCGCAGCCGAATCAAGGATGATCTCAAACCGTTTTTGCAGTTTTTTGCTTTCTGTCTCGGTCTGGATACGTTCGGCAATTTCCCGGTGCAAAGAGCCGTTCACGACTGCCAGCTCAAATGTTCTTCGTTCCACGATTTCTTCCAGGCTGGCCTGGGTCTCCAGGAGGGAACGGGTGCTTTCCGCAAGCTGTATGCCTTTTTCGGCAAGGAGCATGGTGTACTGTTTGCAACCCTTATGAATCAGGGCCAATGTGGCAACACAGAGTCCGGTCATAATGATAGCAGACCAGAGGGCATGCGGGAGCTGAAGGGTTGATGTTCTGTCTGCCTGCAGTCGGTCAAGATAATAGAGGGCCAGAGTACATCCGACAAAAAGGAGAGTTATGAAAGAGAGAATGCGTGTTTTAGTTGTCATCTGCGCCTCCAGAGGCCTCGGCAACAGGCAGGTCAATGATCAAGGAAGTGGAACGGCCCATTTCACTGCTGACCCTGAGAAAACCATTGTTTTCCAGGACCAGGCCATGGCTGATACTGAGTCCAAGTCCTGTTCCTTCACCATTTGGTTTCGTTGAAAAAAAAGGATCAAACAGACGATCCATGATGTCATGCTCGATTCCTGTTCCCTTGTCGTTGATGGTCAGGCGAATATATGATTTTTGTTTTTGGTTTATCTGTTCACCTTTTATTATTATACGTTTGTTCGGATTTTCCTCCGGATAGCGTTTATTCAGGGCATAGCGTGCATTGCTCATGATATTTAACAGCACCTGCTGGATCTGTTGAGAGTTACACATGATGAGCGGCAGGGTGTCAGGTACATTGAGCTCAAGGATGATACTGTCTTTTTTCAGTTGATGATTGATCAGGTCAATACAGTTTATGATGATCTGCTGGAGAACCACCGGGGCCTGTGAGTCTTCGTGACGGCGGGCAAAGTCAAGGAGGTTGCTGACTATTCCCGCTATTCGTTTGCCTTCTTTGATGATGCGATGGAGGTTGTCGATGTTCTCGCTATCATGGGGGTCGTCCAGGATGATCTGGGCGTAATTGATGATCCCGTTGATGGGATTGTTGATTTCATGGGCGACGCCTGCTGCCAGTTCGCCAACAGAGGCCAGTTGAGCTGCCCGCATGGCCTCGGCCTTCATCTGTTCTTCTTCGGTGAGATCTCTGGCGATCAGCAGGGTGGCCTCTTGATGGCCTTTCGTTGGGGTAAGGGGGCTGAGTGTGATAAGATAGTTTCCATTCAACCCTCTCAGTTCAGCTTCATTGATCATGCTTTTTCTGGTGCTGATCTGAGCCTCTAAGGGGCAAAGGGCACCGGCTGCCCTTCCGCCGTGGAGGATGTCGCACACCTTCTTGTCGATCACCTCCTCCCTGGTCTTTCGGGCGGCAGCAAAGGTGGCCGGATTGGCGTCAAGAATAATATTATCACTGGAAACAATCAAGGCCGGGTCCTGGATGGAGGTAAAGAGATTCTCCCATTTCGCTATGGCGCGATTCAGTGCCAGATCGGCTTGTACCTGCTGGGTTATGTCTATGCCGAAGAGAACCAGGCCAACCTTGCTCTGCTGGACATCGGGGCGGTTGGAGGCGTGCCACTTGATAATTCTGGTCTCGTTGCTCTTGGTCAACAGCGTTGTCTGAAAATTCATATTGTCGCTACTGCCTTTAAGAATTTCAGAAACCAGATTTTGGCATTGTATGCGATTCTCCGGGGACATCAGCACGTCAACCCAGTAATTTTTGTATACTTCTTCCTGAGAATATCCGGTCACCTCTTCTGCCTTGGAATTAAAGGAGAGTATCTCCTCGCCGGGCGAAATTGAGACCATCAGGGCCTGCACGGTATCAACGATCTCACGGTTGAAGTCGCGCTCAATCTCCAGGCGGCTTCTCATCTCCTGGGAATAGAGGGCAAGTGAGATATCGGCAATGACCAGGGACAGGAAATCGACCTCGGATTCTGTAAAAACACCGGCCTGGTCTGAGTGGATGTTGATAACCCCGTATTCATAACCTTTGTGGAGTAGCGGCCAGGAGGAGCAGGAGCGAACGCCGGTTTCTGCAGCCATTTCATGGAGAGTTGGAGAGTATTGGCCGACGGTGATGTCTTGAATGACGACCCGATTCCCGGACAGAAGGGCGCAGGCGGCAGGGTTGCTCTCATTCATCTCAATGATGACCTGTTCGACCAGACGCATACAATCTTCCTTTGGCAGCCTTCCAGAGGTCAATACCACGAGGGGGGTGATACAGGTATCTTCCGCATCTCTTATGCCGGCCCACACCAGGCAGAACTCTTCTTTGTCGAGGATGATGCGGCAGCATTCCTTCAAAAGAGAATGAGGAGTCTGCTGTGTATCTTCAGTGGCGTTGAGCTCGCTTATGGCGGTGAGCAGTTTGTTGCGTCGTTCATGCTGTCGTAACAGTTTAATCTCTTTTTGCGATAGGGTAACGGTCATGAAGCACTCCCTGCATTTTTTCATATACCACACTTTGAACCACACTTATGTGGCACAAAGTGTGGTATTCAGACAGATCGTACTACACATCTGTGTCAGATGTCAGGCATTTTGTCAGTATGGGTTTGCTGTTGCATCTATCGTGCCGGATTAACAGAGGGGGAGTAACAACCGACAATGATGGGGAGGAGGGAGATATCGGAGATGAATTGAGTCATCCAGCAAAGAAGACCCTCTGGTAAGCGGGTCTTCTTTGCTGGATGGAGGGGTTTGGGGATTATTTGATAACGGGAACCTGTTTCTGTTCCTTGTTTACATATTGATAGAAAACCGGGAAGGCGACAAAAAAGGCCACACAGATCAAGTATTCAATGCCCTTGATGTGGGTGTAGAAGTCAACCAAGGTGTGTAAAGGTTTGATCATGCCGGATGCAACCATATATTGTCTTGCCAGTTCACTGATCGACCAGTTTGTCTGATAGAGAGCGCCGGTCACTGCTGCGCCAACCCACAGGCACATAATGGAGCCGATCGCCAGGATAATTGTGCTTGTTGTTTTCGAAGATGTTGTTCTCATGGTGTCTTCTTGGTGTTTTCGTTTCCATGAAAAGCGCCTTGAAAGATGTTTTTTTCAAGGCGCCTCAAGTTGAGCAAATATGCGTGGATGAGGATCAAGCGCCTGTGACTGCCGTTAAAAATCCTTTGACAACTCCACCTATCCCGCTGTTTAACAGTGCGCTGATCATGCAGGCACATGCCCAGATTCCAACCATGGCTGCCGTGGTGATTCCGGTTGCCAGTGCAAATTTAGAGGTTTCGTATCCGGTATCGACGTTTGTTGCGTTGCTGGTCTGTGTATTTGTTCTCATGATCTTCTCCTTCTCTGGTTGTTGCTATCAAGTTGTTCGGATTTTATGGTATGAGACCTAAGCGCCGGTTGCTGCGGTCAGAAATCCTTTGATCACACTGCCGATCCCACCGCTCAACACGGCGCTGATCATGCAGGCACATGCCCACATTCCAACCATGGCTGCCATGGTGATGCCGGTTGCCATGGCAAACTTAGAAGCTTCGTATCCGGTATCGACGTTTGTTTCTCTGCTGGTCAGGGTGTTTGTTCTCAGGATGTCCTCCTTTATGTGTTTGAATTTCCATCTTTTTTGTCATTCTTTGCCTTCTTTAAAGCATTAATGATGCCAGTTTGTCATTATGAAGTAAGATATTGTTTTTGTTTTTCTTACATACTGATTTTATTGTAAAAATAGTTGAAATTGCCTTCGACTTGTCCATCGTGAGCTTGTTACAGAAGTGAGGTGTGGCCCGAAGAAAACGGCATAAGCGTGGTGTATAGAATAAAGAGTGTGGCGTGGTTTCTACGGAAGTGTGGTGAGCTATTGTGGATAGGGTGATGAAGTGTTCTGCACGTCTGTCTTGCCAAAATTTTTCACGATGATTGCCATATCCATCAAAGCAGCCAGGTCTCCTTGCCTCCATTTTTTCAAAGGGGATTGATGGAGATTTACTCTACGGCAAGACAGCATGTTACCCTTACCACCGGAGGATGATTTGCCTTATCCGTCTTCTGCTCCTGCCCGGATCTTGTGATTTTGGATGGCTTTGGGCTGGCGTAGGATTTTCATGAAGCAGTAGCGGATCTGTAGGTTGAGACTTTTTCTTGGGCGCAAATTATCAATCGTGCCGGATTCACATTGATGAGAGATGAAACGCTATGGGGGAGTGAAGGACTTCGAGATGGGCGGGTGATGAGGTAGAGCGGGTAATAACAAACAAGGCCGGAAGATCTTTCAGTGTCAGATCTTCCGGCCTTGTTGAAGAGAGTTGATTATTATTTGGTGACCTGAACCTTTTTCTGTTCCTTGTTAACGTATTGGTAAAAAGCCGGGAAGGCGGCAAAGAAGGCAACACAGATCAGATATTCAATGCCCTTGATGTGGGTGTAGAAATCAACCATTGTGTGTAAAGGTTTAATCATTCCCGTTGCCACCATATACTGTCCTGCCAGTGCGCTGATGGACCAGTTGGCCTGAGAGAGAGCCGCCGTAAGTGCCGCGCCAACCCACAGACACATGATCGTTCCGATTCCAAGGATAACTCTACTTGCTGTTTTTGAAGATTCCTGTGTCATGGTGTTCCCCTTCTGTGTTTGTTTATAGTAAGGTCTTCTAATTTATTGTATACGTCTTAAAGTCCGGTTATTGCAGTAATAAATCCTTTCACGAGCCCGCCGCTTACCAGGCCGCTGATCATACAGGCACATCCCCAGATTCCAACCAGAGCCGCCATGGTGATTCCGGTTGCCAGTGCAAATTTAGAAGTTTCGTATCCGGTATCGATTTTCGTTTCTTTGCTGGTGAGTGTATTTGTTCTCATGATGTTCTCCTTCTCTGGTTGTTTCTATCAAGTTGTTCGGATTTTATGGTATGAGACCTAAGCGCCGGTTACTGCAGTCAGAAATCCTTTGATCACACTGCCGATCCCACCGCTCAACACGGCGTTGATCATGCAGGCACATGCCCAGATTCCAACCATGGCTGCCATGGTGATGCCGGTTGCCATGGCAAACTTAGAAGCTTCGTATCCGGTATCGACGTTTGTTTCTCTGCTGGTCAGTGTGTTTGTTCTCATGATGTCCTCCTTTATGTGTTTGATTTTCCATCTTTTTTGTCATTCTTTACCTTCTTTAAAGCATTAATGATGCCAGTTTGTCATTATGAGGTAAGATATTATTTTTATTTTTCTTACATACTGATTTTATTATAAAAATAGATGAAATTGCCTTCGACTTGTCCATCGTGAGCTTGCTACAGAAGTGAGGTGTGGCCCGAAGAAAACGGCATAAGCGTGGTGTTGAGAATAAAGAGTGTGGCGTGGTTTCTACGGAAGTGTGGTGAGCTATTGTGGATAGGGGGAGGAGGGATGGCTGAATCAGAATATGAGGAGAAGTGATTCAAGGATGACAAAGCAGAGGATCAGCAGGGCAAGAATAACGAGCAGATGTTCTTCTGGTCAGAATCTGATTCAATGACAAGATCACCGCCGAAATTTTGCAGAAACAGTCTACACTGGTGCAGTTCAAGCCATGGTTCCGGGGCAGATCCGGAATCATTCTGAGCCGGTTCGAGAGATGGCCAGGAAGTTCCCTGGTCCTGGATGGTAATCAGCACTTGGTTGTAAGCTTTTTGTTGGGCCAGGGTGGCTCGTATCTGAATCTTTTTCTTTTTATCTCTGCCTCCGGGATATTTGGCTGAAATTCTGTTTCTGGCATTCTGGACCAAGGAGAGGATGACCAGCTGGATGTCTGGACCATTTTTGGGGATCAGCGGAAGGCCCGGATCGATTGAGACCTGCAGTTCAATCCCTTCTGCTCGTGCCTGTCCTTTGGTCAGGGTGTCAATGGGTTGAAGCAGTTCCTGAACTGAGTATTGTCTGCTTTCTTCACCGGTGTCTCGATTGAATTGCTGGAGATCCACCGCCAGGCGCGATATCTTTTTCTCTTCTGCCAACAGCTTATCCAGAAGGGCTTTTGGTTCCATGGTCTGCGGTTGATCATCAGTCAGATCCAGCAGGGCCTGGGTATAGTTTATGGCCCCATTGGAGAGGTCGGTGAGTTCATGGGCAAGGCCGGTGGTAAGGCTTCCCAGCGCGTAGTATCGGTATATACGTGACAGTGTCTGGATGGATACAGTGTCGGCCGGGGTGGAGCTCAAAGTCGAAGGGGCCGCTTCTCTCTGATTATTGACAAGATGATTGAAAAAATAAGCAAGAAGTCTTGTCTCACAGGTTTGAAAACAGTCATGGCCGGGATTATAAAGGGTGATAATGGCAACTGTTTTGTCTCGGGATGGTATGGGAAAAGAGGCGCTGGAAAAGGTATCATCGGTAAACGGCAGCAGGCCGCGTAAGGATTCAGGAAGCGAAGAGGTAAAAAGGCGTGAGACAGTCGTCCTTCTGGTCTGCATGGCCTTGCTCACAGAGTCGCACAGTCCACCATCTTTTTTGCAATATTTGAGGAGATGATCAAGGATATCCAGACATCCTTCCTCGGTTGCCCCCAGGCAACCACAGGCGCTGACCGGGTGCGGCAGCTCTTCATCCTGCAGGAGGTCGCCGACCCAGACCAGACAATAGTCAGCATTGGCCTGCAGGGCAGAGCAGATATCATGCCAGCGTTCTGTTGGTGAGGTGGCTTTTTGGTCGAGTGTTTCATAAAGGGTAATGGCGCTGAATATCCTGGAGAGGCGCTGATGTTCCGCAGAAAGAATGGTAACGGAGTTCACAATTTCATGAACTGAGAGGTCAAGGTTCGTGTTCTGCTCTTTGTGCGCTTTCTTGCCTCCCTCTGTGATGCCCTGCAACTGTTGGCCCAGTTGCAGGAGAGGGCCGGAGATGGATCGGTTTATGAGAAAGAGCAGAGTGCTGATCACAGAGATGACCAGGGCAAGACAGCCGGCAAATGTTTTGTGAAGGCCGAGCAGCAGGGCCTGGGTATAGGACGAAAGGCCTTGATGGAATTGTGCTATGCTTCCATACATTGAGCGGAGTAATGTTGTTACGGCAGAAAGCTGTTCTGATGATGGCGTGTCATTTGTCTCTTGTACCGACCGTAATTTGACGACCAGTCCAATCAGATCAGTCTGGTTCATGAATCCCTGTTTGAACTCCTCAGGAATCAGGATGTCATCTTGGATGAGATCAATAATGCTATCCAGATCTTCGATTTCACCCTGGATATCTTTGAAGTGCAACTTTTCCTTGGTTATAAGAGCTTCATTGATATGTTCCTTGATGGAGCTGAACTGAAAGAGCAGATGTTTACTGGTAGTGACGACCTGTTCGCAATGTTGATAGAGGATATATTGTCTGATACCCAAAATACTCACCACAAGTAACAGCAGGATGGCAATCCCGGTGCTTGCCAGCAATGTCTTTCTGAGAGGCAGTCCGAGAAGAAATTGTTGGATCAAACCACCTTTTTTTTCTGAGGTCATGATTGCCATCCTTGTTTGAGTATACGGCAAGGCCCCTGGCGAATCAGGGACCTTGCTGCTGTTTGCTTACTTCTCTCCTTTCCAGCTATAGACTATCGGGAGACGGTAAACGATGAAACGGTAGGTCAGAAAATAGAGTGAGTAGATGGTGATTGTGATCCATACTTCCTTCCAGTGCGGAATTTCCTGATAGAGCTGCCAGTTAAAGCAGACCAGGGAAGTATTCAGACGGTTCCAGACGATGCCCAAGACAGCGATGACCGCAGCAAAACGTACCAGGCTGGCGCGATTGTTTCTGACCCCGATGGCAAACATGAACATGGGCAGGACAACTCCAACTCCCAGTTCCAGCAGGTAATAACTTCCCCAGCCGGTGAGCAGATAGGCCCATTCCTGGTCATGGGCAATAGCGACTACCTTGATGACCAGATAGGTGATCATGGCCAAGGAACATCCTTTGCCCAGTTTAATGGTGATGTCGTCCAGTGAGTTTTTGAATTCATCATCACAGCGCCAGCCGGCAAAATTTCTGATCAGGGTCGAGGAGACAATGACCATCGAGAGACCGGCAAAGATGGAGGAACAGAAAAAGTGTATCCACTGGAAATTTGCTGACAGCCAGAGAGGATGGACCTTTGCCGGCGCATAGGTAAAGAGCGCACCCAGGGCGCCCTGATGCAGGGTGGAGAGGATGATACCGGCGATGGTCAGTCCCAGGGTCATTGAGCGGATGATTCGTTTTCCCTTGAGCCAGCCAATCCATTCGAATAAGGCGGGCAGGACCTCTGCAACCTGGACTGAGAGATAGGTGGCAACATGCCAGGCCACCAGGAAGAGCACGGCCGCCGGTCCCAAGGATACAATCATGGGATAGTACAGACGCCACCACATCCCTAAATCAATCTCCAAAAAGATTACGGCAAAGAAATAACCCAGCAGACCATTGAGCAGGGCCAGCCGCTCAATGGGGTGGAAATCCTTGCGCCCAAAGAGTTCTACCGTTGTGCCCAGCATGAAGCCGGAAGCAGAGAGCGGCACCATGCCAAAGAGGCCAAAGCCCAGGAACAGTCCCCATGGATAATCATTGGAAGCATGGGTGACGGCGCTCAGTCCGTAAATGTAGCGCTGAAAGAGAAGAGGGATGCCAACGGCAAAGATACCGATCATCAGCCAGTTTACGGGATTGCGAAAAAATTGTTTAAAGTAGTCTGAGCCGGAGAGTCCCAGCCACAGCTTTTCTTTGAGTGTCCATTGGCTGCCGTCCGGTTTGACATGGTCGACAATGGGGAGTTCAGGTCGTTGATGGGAAAAAAATCTCATGTTCTATTCCTCCTCGTGTGTATCTTCATTCTTGTTCTTCAGCCAGTCCTTCCGAGTTGCCAGGAGATGAAAACCGGCAAAGAGGGCCGGCCAGACGGTCAGTACCATGGGAACGATACCGAGGAAGTCCTTGACGTAATTAAGAATCGGTTCCTTGGGGACATGGGTGTCAAATCCAACCTGATCAAAGGGAACGCTTGAGAGATACATCCAGGCTGTGCCGCCAACCTCATGTTCACCGTAGATATGATCTTCATATTTATCAGGGGTTTCTCTTATCCGCTGACGACCGATCTCGAGCAGCTTATTACGTTTGCCGAAGGTCAGGGCCTCCTGGGGACAGGCCTCAACGCAGGCCGGAGGTCTTCCTTCCTTCAGGCGTGTATCGTAGCAGAATATACATTTCATGATCCGCGGATTAAAGGCGCTGGAGTATTTGAAGGTGGGGATATTAAAAGGACAGGCGATCATGCAGGTACGACAGCCGACACAGACATTGGGGTTGTAGATAACCGCACCCTCCGGGGTCTTGGTATAGGCATTGACAAAACATGAGGTCAGACAGGCCGGTTCCTGACAATGGTTACACTGAATCTTCCGGAACAGTGGGTGGTCAAGACCAGGGACATCATAGCGGTTGACAACGGTGTAGCGGGTCTCGTCGGTTCGTCGTTTCTGACCGTGATGGATCTCGTCAAAAACTGAGAAGTCATCAAAAGGCTTGTCCGGTTGGGGAAGCTTCTGTTCCTCGTTGCAGGCGGCTTCGCAGCTTCGACAGCCGACACAACGGGTCAGATCGACGAGTACGCCCATGCCATCCGGATAGCCTTCAAAGGTTGCTGCCTGGCTCTTTTTTTCTGGGAGCACGGTTGCGACAACGGTTCCGGCAAGTCCGCCCTTGATAAAAGTTCTGCGGCTTACAGTTGTTTTCATTGCTGGTTACCTCTTTTTTTGAACAATCTGGATCTGGAAAGATGCTTAATGGCCACTGTGTTCACCGCCTGTGGTTTCACTTGGGGCGTGTTGGCCGGTTTGAAACATCTTTTCCCCTGCCTCGGTCATGGTATGACAATCCTGACATCCGGTCGGCCCGCCCGTCTTCTGGTGACAGGTCACGCAGTTGAGATGGTAGGCGCCTTTCAGTCCAGGCTTGTCAATATGATAGAGTGCAGGGTTATCCCGTTTGCTCAGGTCATCTTTACTGAAACGATCACTGCTGTGACACTCCTTACAGGAAACGGTATCGGCCTCACCGCTTTTGGCGTGACAGCGGATACAGTTGGGGTCGGTCACCTCTCCACCGGTGGTGTGATGATGACACTGCACACAGCTCGCTATTTCCGTATGCATGGCGTGATTGAAATCAACCCCGCTGTAGAGTCGGGCCAGGCTGTTGATTTCCACCGTTTCCGGCGCATCGGCAGCCTCCATGGTCCTGCCTGGTTCCGGCCAGAGCAGTATGCCGCCAATGGCAATGGCCAGGGTGGCTTGGAGCATTTTCTTTCTTGTTCGCATACGTCTTCCTCCTTGAAAAAAAAATTAACAAAACAAAGATGTGCGATGATCAGTTCATGGGTGTTCTGTCCTGTTCCTTTTTGATTTTAATGATTCTTCAATTTCTTTTTGATTGAGATAACAGTGATAAACGATGGCCATTTCTTCGGCATCTACGGTTTCATTGACCAGGAGAGCCTCCGCCAGTTTATGGAGAAATTTGTTGTGATCCGACAGCAGTTGCCTGGTGGCCTCGTAGCATTCTTCTATGATTTTTTTGATTTCGTGGTCGATGGTCTGCGCGGTCTGCTCGCTGTAGGGTTTGACCGAAGAGCCGCCACCCAGGAAGCCGCCCTGCTCCTGCATATGGGCGACCGGGCCAATGGTCGGATTCATCCCCCATTCGCAGATCAGGCGGGTGGCAATTTCGGTTGCCGTGAGAATATCGTTACTGGCGCCGGTGGTCAGTCTGCCGAAGATCAGTTCTTCTGCAACCCGTCCCCCCATGAGGATCTTGATCCTGTTGATAATATATTCATAGGAGTAGGTGTAGCGGTCATCCAGCGGCAGTTGCTGCGTCAGGCCCAGGGCCCTGCCCCGGGGAATGATGGTTATCTTGTGGACCGGATCTGTTTCCGGAAGCAGAGTGGCGATTATGGCGTGTCCAGCCTCATGATAGGCGGTAAGCCGGCGGTCTTTTTCACTGATGACCACGCTCTTGCGGGCCAGACCCATGACGATCTTGTCTTTGGCCTCTTCAAAATCGGGCTGCGTGACCGAATCCTTGCCGTGCCGGGCGGCGGTAAGTGCTGCCTCATTGACCAGATTGGCAATGTCCGCCCCGCTGAAGCCTGGGATGCTTTTGGCGATCTCTGCCAGATTGATGCCCGGACTCATAACAATTTTTTTACTGTGGACTTCCAGGATCTTCAGTCTGCCCTTGGCATCCGGCAGGGATATGGTGACCTGACGATCAAAACGGCCAGGCCGAAGCAGCGCCGGATCAAGCATGTCAGGCCGGTTGGTGGCAGCTACCAGGATGACGGTCTCGTCAGAGGCAAATCCATCCATTTCCACGAGCAGGGCATTCAGGGTCTGCTCTCTCTCATCGTTAGAGCCGCTGGCATTGCCGCCACTGCGTTTTCCGCCTATGGCATCGATCTCGTCGATGAAAATAATACAGGGGGCATTTTTTTTGGCCTCGGTGAAGAGTTCACGCACCCTTGAGGCCCCGACACCGACAAACATCTCCACAAAATCAGATCCGCCGATGGAGAAGAAGGGAACGGATGCCTCGCCGGCAATGGCCTTGGCGAGCAGGGTTTTTCCGGTGCCGGGAGGGCCTTGCAGGAGGATCCCTTTGGGAATATGTCCGCCAAGTCTGCTGAACTTTTCAGGGTTTTTGAGTGAGTCGACGATCTCGGTGAGCTCCCCTTGGGCCTCTTCAATTCCTGCCACATCCTTAAAGGTGATCTTACTGAGTCCGATGGGGAGTAGGTGGGAGCTTTTTCCTTTACTGAATCCTGACCCCGAGGCCTTCCCTGACTTGGTTTTGTTGAAGATCAGCCAACCGCCAAGGATCAGGATGACGGGGATCATGGACTGAAAAAAGTTTCCAAGACCAGGCTCAGAAGGGTCGGCGCTTATTTCAACGGATTTGTCGATGAGCTGTGGCATGAGTCCCGGCACATCTGGAGAGAAGGTGCTGAAGGTGTGGCCTTTTTTGTTCTCACCAGTGATTTCCCCGCCCCGGAGGTGAATCTTTTTTATCTCCGCCTTTTCAAGATCAGCCAGAAAGGCACTGTAGGTCATGGCAGGAGGTGTGGTTTCCCGCAGCCAGACGTTATAGCCGACAAGGCCAAGGGTGGTGAGAAGGAGCATCAGTAATCCTATCTGTATGTTGTTCATGAAGTCTCCTTTGCGATCCTGGTGGATACCAGTTCTCGATACGGTTTAGGTTTATGGGCCAGAACACCTTCGAGCAGGAGATTGAAGACTGCCTCCATATTTGGCAGCATGGCACTGTTGCTTCTGAAGCAAAACTCATTCAGATAGAGCTGCAAGTGCTTCAACGCCACGCCGCCGCGATGGACCTTGTTTAGCCATATCTCAAAGCTTTTGATAAGTTGTTCTGCTCGATGGGGATTTTGAGTCGGAGCGTCGACGACATATAGATATCCTTCCTGCGCTACTTCTCTGTAGGCGGGGAGTCCAGGGGCAAAGACAGAGCTTCCTGCTGTGACGGCTGTTCTCAAAAATGCATTGATTGCCGATGGTTCCAGTCTTTCGATGGTGGTCATTCTGATTCTTCCGGTTATCCCTGCAGGAAGAATGGTCTCTGCAGCAGCAACGACCAGGGCCTGATTGGGTTTTTCCCAGGCGGGCATGACAGGGGCGCATCCCAGTTCGACCAAACCATGACAGGCGGTGTTGTCTGCCGTCCCCATGGCCATGCGTAATTTTTGCAACCAGGTCCAAGCGGTCTGATAACTGGAGAGCTTGAGAAGACGTTGCAGATTTTTGGCGCTGGTTTCAGTCTCATTAGCGCAGATCCACCAGATGGCAAGGAGCCATTTGGACAGGGCTTTTTTGCTGCCATGCATAATGGTATTGGTGCTGATAGAGGATGGATGGCCGCAGTGTGCGCAGATAACAGTACGGGATGGGGGTAATTGCTGGTGTTGCCATCGGCAGTATGGACAGTGGAAGCCTTGCGGCCAGCGTTTGTGAAAAAGAAAAGCGAGGCAGCCCTCTTCATCGGTGAGCCATTTCTGTATCTGCTGTTCGTTCACAGAGAAGGTGTTTGTGCGATTCAACGGCTCATTCATCGTGCCACCAGGTATAGTTTTCTGACCTATCCACTTTGATTAGAGTTATTGCACATATGGTGCCATGTTTTGGTGGCTCTTCGTCTCCCGGGGTGAATGTTTTGGTATCATATTGTATTCGTAGGTAAAAAAAGATGGGCCTCTCAGTAGAGATGAAGGTATTCTTCTCTGGATGTTTTCATTGTGAACTGAGATCTTGCGCGAATAACATGCTGATATATTTTAAAAAGTATGCTGATGATAGCGCTGAATATTTGCGGGTGACGCAATGAGAGAGATGAGCAGAGGGGGTGGGAAAAAAGTGAAAAAGGAGAAGAGGCTTTACCACACATCTGTTGCCAAACTACACTTGTGTGGCAACAGATGTGTGGTATCGGTGGGGACCGAATGGTTGTCAGTCTGCTGGACTCGGGAGTTTCAGAGAATGAGTGAAACCTCAATCAGGGGTGATGATCGCTGCCGCCCAATTGCCTTTTTGGGAGAGACCAGGAATATCCTTTCTCCGCCGGAATATCTTTGAACTTGGATTCAAGTGATAAATGCATAGCCCCGTAAGTTTTTCATATCAACCCCCGTGGCCTCTTCAAATACTTCATATGGAGTGCTACACCCCAAACATTTCCGTGGTCGGCTATTGAGTTTGTGGACAGCTTCAATTACTACCTCGGACGCAACATCAACCAGTTACATTGATCTTGGAAAGTATTGGCGAAGTAACCCGTTGGTATTCTCATTTTGTCCTCTTTCCCATGAATGGTAAGATGATGTGCTATGGTACATCGCCACAGGGAGTTGCACTTCAAAGTTGAATCCGCTTATGTGAAACTATAAGTTCCATACATAATACAGATGCAAAACTCTGCATTATATTAACTATTACAGGGTTGTATTTTATTACAATTTAATCATATACTTAATCGAAGTGATGAATGAACGGTAAAGACTCGACCGAGGAACTGTTAAGGAAAGCAAAACAACGTTTCTGAACAACTCGGTTTAGCCAAAACGACTCTCTACGAAAAGATGAAGCCATATGGGATTGCATCCAAACAATGGCTGGTTGTATGAGAAATCTAGCTTTAAGCTACCTGATTTTTTTGACCCTACCAATAATCAAAGCCCTCTTTCCATGCATGAATCATGAATAAATAGGCTTAAAAGGACATTTTTATGACTCGCAAAAACCCTGATTATGATGAATTACTCCAAAGAGTAAAAGACTTGGAAATAGAAGTTGCTGGCTGCCAGCAAGTTGAAAAAATTTTATGGGATATTCCTGATCAGCTGTATGCTGTTTTAAATAGCTTAGAGGCTATTGTTTATGTTGCCGATATGGACACGTATGAGATTCTCTTTGTAAATGAGTATACTGCAAAAAAATTCGGCGATATTGTCGGAAAAAAGTGTTGGGAAAAGTTACAAGTCAATCAGTCTGGCCCATGTCCATTCTGTACAAACGAAAAATTGCTTAACAAATATGGTCTGCTGGCTGGGGTTTATAGCTGGGAATTCCAAAATACGATTAATGGAAGATGGTATGCTATTGCTGACAGGGCAATTATCTGGGTTGACGGACGTATAGTACGTCTGGAAATAGCAACCGATATCTCTAACCGGAAACAATACGAAGAAAAGCTCAGAAAGAGTGAAGAAAAATTTCACACTTTTGCTGATTTTACCTATAACTGGGAATACTGGATCACCCCAGACGGACAAATCCTTTACACTTCCCCATCATGTGAGCGTATTACTGGTTATGCCCCAGAAGATTATCTCAATGATCCAGAACTATTAGTCTCCATAACATATTTTGAAGATCGAATCCGGTTTGCTGACCATATACAACAAGAACTTACCAAGGAAACAGACTTTCACTTTGATTTCCGAATAGTATCAAAAACTGGTGAAACCCGGTGGCTCGCGCACAGCTGTCAACCGGTATATGCTCAAGATGGAAAACATCTCGGCAGAAGAGCAAGCAACCGGGATATTACAAAACGTAAACAAATGGAAGAAGCTCTACGAGCAAGTGAACGGCATTTTCATTTAGCACTTGATGCCGCTTCTGATGGGGTATGGGACCGCAATATCTGTTCTGGTGATGTTTTTTACGGTGAGAATTGGGCCTCTCTTTTGGGGTATAATGATGATGACATACAGAAACAGAAGATCACCTGGGAAAGCCTTTTGCATCCCGAAGACAAACAACAAGCCCTCAGCGCTGTAAACGATCATCTTGAAGGTAAAACGTCTCGTTATGTTGCTGAATTTCGCTTAAAAAATACGGTGGGGGATTGGCAATGGACACTTGCCAGGGGCAAGGTGGTTGAGTGGGATGAAAATGGTCGTCCTCTCCGGTTCGTCGGGACACACACGGATATTTCCGATCGTAAATCCGCTGAGAAAGAGTTGAAAAAGGCCACGGAAAATATCAAGTTTTTTGCTTACTCTGTTGCTCATGACCTCAAAAATCCTGCTGTAGCTATTTATGGATTAGCGAAACGCCTTAAAGAACAGCACAGTGAAGCCTTGAATGAAAATGGGCTTAAATTATGCGATCAAATTTTGCGATCTGCTGAGAATGTTGAGAACCTGGTTGGAAAAATCAATACCTTCATATCGACTAAAGAAAGTCCATTACGGCTGGAAATGGTTTCTCTTCAAAAGACGGTGCAAATGATCAGGGATGAGCTTTCGCCACAAATTGATATCAGATCTATTAAATTCCATGAGCCTGACTCTTTGCCGAATATAAAGGCTGATCGGATATCAATCTTGCGGGCTTTGAGCAATTTTGTCGACAACTCCTTGAAATATGGTGGAGAAAAATTAAGTGTAATAGAAGTAGATTATAAGGAAACAGATGAGCATCACATACTGTCTATCAAAGACGACGGCGAGGGTATAAAACGTGAAGATTCTCATGGGATATTTAGAATGTTCAAGCGAAAAAACAAATCTCTTGACGTCAAAGGAACGGGTCTCGGGCTAGCCATAGTCAAAGAGATTGCGGAACAACATCAGGGGAGAGTATGGATTGAGCATGGATTAATTAAAGGTATTACTTTTTTCATATCAATCGCCAAAAACTTATAACGCTCTGTTTTTTTTTGTTGATGAAAATGACAGATATCCTCTTGTACTTGTAACTAACATTTTTAGGAAGTTACCTTCAAGATGGTCATCCTAGATTTTTCTGTGCAAGAAAAATTCAAATATCAGGAGAGTAATTTTTCCAGACTCTGTTGCAAATCAGAGAAGAGAAACGGCTTTTGCAGAAAACCATCTGGCTTGGTGGCCAAATCCTTTTCAATAGGAAAATCCTTTTCGGAGTAACCGCTGCTCAGTAAAATGGGGAGATCGGGATTGCTCTTTTTTATTTCCCGCATTGCTTCCATACCATCCATCACCGGCATGGAAATATCCAGTACCACTGCCCGAAAATTAATGTCCTGTCTTTGCACCATTTCCACGGCCTCTAGGCCATTGACAGCAGTATGGATAGTGAAACCCAGTGTCTCCAGCATTCTTTTACCAAGATCACGAACGAGGTCATCATCATCAGCAAACAGAAGATCACCTGATAATTTCACGACATCTTTCTTGCTACCGGCAGAAGACGTTATCTCTTTTTCAGAATGTTCCATGCCAGGCAACAGGATTCTGACAGTGGTTCCAGCACCAGGCTTGCTTTCAACAAGAATGGCTCCATGGTGTAGCCGCATAACACCTACGCTCAAAGCAAGCCCTAAACCACGACCAACAAATTTCGTGGTAAAAAATGGTTCAAAAAGACGCTGCAGATTTTCCGCGGGAATGCCCTGACCCGTGTCCCTTATCTGACAAAATATGTACATACCGTTTTTCGTGTCATTATCTTGAAAAACAACAGGGAAAGAAGCCACTTCAAAATGATCAGTCCCAAAGCTTATTTCTATTTCGCCGGCTTCATCGTTCAACGATTCAATGGCATTGATGAGTATGTTGGTCAGTACTTCTCTTATCTGCTCCTTATCCATGGAGCAGATAAGGGGGGCAGGGGGTGAAATAACTTTGAGTGAGATGGAAGGCTCCATTTGATTCTTCAATTCTGTGGCACATTCTCCGGCCAATTCTGAAAGAGACGAGACCTGAAGGTGCAGAGGCCGCTGGCCTAAATAGGACAGCATCATGGAACCTACAAGGGATGCCCCTTTCGCGGCCCGTAACGCATCAGATGCCAATTTTTTTTCTTTTAAATTATCAGGGAGAGTAATGAGCATGAGCTCAAGATTACCCTGAACCGCCATCATGGCATTGTTAAAACGATGGGCGATCGCTCCAGCCATTGTTCTCAGGCTTTCAAAACGTTTTAACTGTTCCTGTTGTCTGCTTATTTGCTGTGCAAGTTGTTCCTGTTTTTTCTGTTCGGTGATGTCTTTGGCTACATGGACGAGATACTGAATGTCCCCATTGTCAGCAAGGACAGCAGAAGAGGATACCTGAAAAAATTTACCCAGATTTTCATGCTGTATGATTATTGAATGCTTGCCTATATCCTGAAGGGTAGCTAACTGAGGACATTCCGAGCAAGGCTCTGAACCACCGGTGAAGAGTTCATAGCAACGTTTGCCGTTCAGTTCTCCGTACTGTACCTGGAAAAAATCATGGGCAGCCTTATTGGCTCGGACAATATGCATATCTTTGTCCTGAATAGTGATGATGTCAGCTATGGCATCAAAGGTATACTCCCATTCTTTTTTGGCTTTTACGAGTTGCGCCTCGCTCTGCTTGCGTTCTACGACCTCCCGTGCCAGGCGTCGATTAAATAACAAGAGAACGATAGCGCAAATGCCGACGAACAAGAGTATAGAAGTTATGATGCCAATGGCCAATAGCAGCCGTTTGTAGTCGGGTTTGGGATTGGGATCGTAAATAAATCCATCAAGCGAATAATCAGGCTTAAAAAGCTTTAGATGGACAAGGGTATCCGCCATGTGTTTCCAGCGTAATGGATTCACGTGGCCAATTTCGATCAATTGAGGTTGAATCAACTCTTTCATTTTCTCAGCTTCAAACTGAAGCTGAGCAGCGGTGACATTGTGTTCTTTTACAGATGGGAAGGTCATAATGAGATCGATCATCTCGTCGATGTTATTCAGGGCGTATTCCCATCCCTTGATGCTGGCACGTCGGAAGGCGCCGACGCGCTCGGGGTGAAGGCGAATTTCGTTTTCTGTAGTAAAGAGCGAGTCCCCATAAAAATCGATTCCGTAATCGATCGGTTTGAGCAGAGCTGGCTCAACGCCGCGCTTGAGCATCATGTATGGTTCATTGGTGAGGTAGGCAGTGTCGGCATCCACGCGCCGATCAATTATAGGATCAATCGAGCCTGTATGCGGCACGAATTTAATTTTATCCAGCGGAACTCCCTCATAGATGAAGATGGACTTAAACTCGATTTCAGAGTGACCCTTTGTAAACATGATTGTCCGGCCGATAAAATCAGAGGGTTTTGTGATGCCGCTATCTTTACGGCTCATTAAGACATTAGGTGAATGCTGAAAGATCACGGCAAGTAAGACAACCGGCTCTCCACGGAGACGCACATTAAGAAGTTCTCCATCAAGTACACCGTATTGAGCTTGACCCGACAAAACACTTTCAAGTGGGGAGGGATTAGGGGGGCCGCCTTCAACGATTGTCACATCAAGGCCTTCTTCCTGATAAAATCCTTGGGCTTTAGCAGCATAGTAGCCAGCGAATTGAAACTGGTGATACCACTTCAACTGCAGCGAGACTTTCTCAAGGGAATTACCAGTACCGGCAAACGTTTGGCCGCTACCAAGGGATAGCCAGACGCCTACTGTAAGGATAAAAAAGACAACCAGACGAAAAAAGTCCGTTTTTCTCTTGGGAAGAAAAAATAATGAACAGAAATATTGTAAATTTTGAATTGTTAGTTTCATCTCTATCCTGGTCATCAGTATTTCTGAATGCTATCTAGTCGAACTAAAGCTTACTGCCATGGATTTTTACTCAAACAGAATTTCAGCAGAGAAAGATGTCCTTGGCAAGGTTCAAACTCGAGCAATACAGGGTGACTTAACCTTCATCCTGACCACCTCTTCACAAATACTTCTCGATTTATTTAATCACACCTGATTTTTTTTTAACAGATAGATGGAAAGAAATATCAGAAAGGAGCCATTGGCAATGGTTTAACCATTAAAGGGAAATTGCAATTTAAGATGTTTCCTGATTTTTCTCATTCATAGCAGCCTATAAATGATTAAGGCTAAAATCAGACGGGAACAGTAGACATCTCAACCGGAGGAGAATTTGATATTTTTAGATATTCGATGTGGTAATCTTAATAGCGAAGAGTAATTGTTGAAAACGATCTGCATTGATTTTTTTGGAGTCTTCAATGCTATAGCACTAAGGATGAATCAGAAGATGAGGAAAGCAACGACGCGACCCATTTTTTCAATATTCGTCGCCTCCCTGATCCATTTTCGCAAGAGCATTAGTCAGGTGGCTTGATATGGTGATCGGAGGCCGACAGAAGGAAAACTATTTGAGCGGGAGGATCTTGATGGTATCATACTACCTCTAAAAAAAAATCGCGCCATCTCGGCATTCCTGCACAATCCGAAATCAAATTTTTTTGATTGTTACAACAAGACATCACTTTTACCATCTTTCATAACCGAATAGGAATCCGATGCCCATCATCTTCGGCGGCCCAATGTAGCAAGAGGAGTATACACAATGACTATTGTACATACCGGACTAATCTATCTGCTTCTGGTCGGCCTGGCCTACCTTTGGACATTGAGTCGTGATAAACAGAAGGCGCAGGTCGCAATCAAGAGCGGCGCCCGAGCCTTGCTTAATATCCTGCCATTGCTCCTGGCTATCTTTGCCTTGGTTGGCCTGTTTCAAGAATTTCTGCCGCCTGAGTTGATCGAATCCGTCTTGGGCAAGGGGAATCGCCTCCTGTCTCTGCTCATGGGCGGCCTGCTCGGTGCTATTGCCATCGGCCCGCCGCTTGCGGCATATCCCATTGCCGGTTCCCTCTTGGCGAATGGCGCCTGGCCGCCGACGGTGGCGGCCTTTATCCTAGCATGGATTTCAGTGGGAATAGTGACTTTGCCTTTTGAAGCCACTATTTTCAGCTGGCGCTTTGCCCTGGTCCGCAACGGCCTGACCTTTATTGCCGCACTTTTTTCGGGTCTCTTGCTTGGAGGTCTGCTATGAACTGGGCTAAAAATTTCCTTGGCTGTCTATTCCGGCAATACATAATCTTGTTCGTAGGTTTTCTTTACCTGGGGGCCTGGTATGTTTCTCCTCAGAAGGCCCTTGAGGCTATAAGGTATGGGGCAAACCTCTTCGCCTCGGTAACTATTCTTATCATGGCGGTATTTGCCCTGATTGGCCTGATCCAGGTCTGGGTCAACCGCGATTTGATCGGCTCCCTGCTCGGCAAGGAAGGCGGCTTCAAGGGGTTGCTGATTGCAGTCGTCTGCGGGTCCATTCTCATCGGGCCGTCCTATGTCATTTTTCCACTCCTCATGAGCCTGCGCCATCTTGGGGCACGATGGGCCGTGATCGCCATTGTCCTTGCCGCTTGGGCAATTAAACCTCAGATGCTGCCTATTGAGGCGGAGTTTCTCGGTTTTCCTTTTGCGCTGGTTCGTGGTGGCCTGACCATCCTGCTGGCAATCCCGCTGGGACTTGCCGTAGAATGGTTTATGCCGGACGAAAAGCAGCCTCTTGACACATTGGAAAAGTGACAGGACATGAGTGGGATCGGTCGACAATAGTGGAGACCGATCCCACTCGTTGAAGTGAATGGAAGACAAATACCAAGGTTTGAGTATGTATCTGAATCTGAATAATCAAATCAGCTCAACGACAAAGACAAAAAACAGTCTGCAAACAAATCATCGCACGTGGACTCAAGATAATCTGTTTTGCGATATCAAGTGTCAATTTTATAACGGAAGGGGTAGTCTACTGGATGTGAAAGGCGATTCAGGAAAGCATTGATTTCATTAACGAGATCAAGCCCCTTGTTATCATTTCTCACGTTCTTTTCCTGTCTCCTGGCACCTTTTTTTTGTTAGATGGCAATCGCGTCGGCAGGTTACGGTGCGGCCGAAATTTTTTTATTATACTACATCATAAGGAGAAATATTATGGCAAAATTACCTGAGAAAGTGAGTAAGGCATGGGAAAACCATGAAGGTCCCATCATTTTAGCAACTGTAGATAAAGCTGGACATCCTAATGCGATATATGCAACCTGCGTATCAAAATTCAGCGAAGATATTATAGTCATTGCGAATAACTACTTCTCTAAAACACTAGAGAATATACTTTCAGGCAGCAAGGGAACGATTCTTTTTATAACAAAAGAAGGAACATCCTATCAGATTAAGGGGAGTATTGAATACCACAAAGAAGGTGTTATCTTTGATGATATGAAAAAGTGGAATCCGAAAAACCATCCAGGACATGGAGCGGCGGCATTGAAAGTGGAAGAGGTCTATAAGGGAGCAGAGAAACTTTTATAGATACTGGAGTCCTTTGCACTCAACCGTCTATCGCCTAGTTTTTCAACGATCCTACGCTAGCCTAGGCACTTGTAAAAGAGGCGAGTCAGCTGGCCCGGCGGTGAGTGCAACGCGATGTTAGCATACGTCCAAAACTAAAAACGGAAAACGGGGTCAGAGTAAAAATAGCGAAATCCTTTTTGCCTTTTAGGCGAGTGGATACTTCTAACACCCACGAGGAGGTACTCTATTCAGTACTCGCTTGACGGGTACTCAGTTCAGTCCCCTTGTGAGGGATAAGTGCCTTTCGCAGATTATTTTTCTTATTTTTCACCCCTTAAGTGGGTGCTGAAAAGAGTATGAACGAAAACAATCTGTAAGGCACTAACAAATAAGGAAAGATTGTGAAGGGGGGCAAAGAAGTAGTTCCCCCTTCGGCTCGAGCCACTTCGGACTGCTCACTGACTGTCGTATACCCCGGTCCGCAGAGCTTATTCCTGAATCTTTATTTTTTGTCGCATCAAGATGTTCAGGCGGCAGGAGTAGGGCTTGTTGTTCTGCAGGATTCCAAATCTTTGACCTCCAATGAAAAAAGTCTAGTCATGGCCTTATCGATGGGCGTAGCGCGAGGAAACCAGATTCGATAAATGTTGGCTTCAATGCCCCATTCGTCGTGGGTCTGGTTGACTTGTTGCCGGATTGCATGAATAAACTCCTGCAAGGAATCTTCACTGTCTCCTTCGGCGTAGATCATGTAGTCGCAGTACTTGCGGAAGAGCATGACTGATCCGTCGTAATTTAGTCGTTTCTCCCGATACTGGGCAACGGTATCTTTCAGTCGCTGGCCAATTTCATCATGAACCTGTCCGGCAATAATGACTCCATGCTCTACCTGGAAACGACCCATTCCCCTGAAACCAACAAGAAGCAGGAGATAGCCGGCCGTACCCTTTTCTCCCAGCACCTTGAGATCACTGAGCACAAGAAGGTAACGATAATTGTACAGTTCGCTCAGGGTGTCACGAAAAAAGGTATCCCGTCGAAAATGTTCGATTTCCTCCATGAAATGGCCGGTGGGTTGCAGGGTTATTTCTTCCAGGACAAGGGAACCGGCAATCCGTGCAAGGACGTTGATGATATTGTTGTCCAGGGTTCCCTTTTCCGCTTCATATTGAAGGATGGCCAGGGCGGTTTCAGTGGAAAAAGAGGTTTTGTAGGGCCGTCTACTGGTGAGCGCCTCGAACTCATCTGCCACGGCGGTAATACGTGACAAGCGATCGATTTCGGTGGAAAGAAGCCCCTGTGGATATCCGCTTCCGTCCAGTCGCTCATGGTGCTTAAGAATGATATTGGTGATACGGTCATCGTGAAGCCGCGGGGCAAAGAGTTTGGCGCCGATCAGCGGATGATACTCCATGATCCGTCGATCCTGGTCGTTAAAGAGATCCGGTTTGAGCAGTACCGCATCAGGGATGGCGGTCTTTCCTATGTCGTGGACAAGACAGCCCAGTTCCAGAATGGTCATATCCTCTTCAGACAGGCCCATTTCCTTCCCCAGGGCTTTGGCGATCTGGGCAACGCGCAAGGTATGTTTATAGGTGGAGAGGTCACGGTGGGCCAGGATCTCATTCATGACCTCAAACAGATCCTTGATGAGCAGATTAGTGCTGAACCCGAGCAGGCGCTCCACGGAATCACTTTTTTGAAAACCGTTTTGCCTGTCTGTTTCCTTATTCATACTGGAGTCTAATTACCGGAAGAAGAGTACTCTTGTGTGCCTGAAGCTTGAAGTAATTTTCGTTCTGCCTTATTTATTTCTTTTTGTCGATACATGGACTGGTCAGCTTTTTTAAGAAGGATATTGAGGCTGTTGCCTTCCGTTGGATAGAGGCTCATCCCCAGACTGTAATGGATCATGATGTTATAGGTAGAACAGTGAATTTCATGGGGAAGAAGAGCAATAATCTTTTCCCTGATAATGTCCGTATCACGTTCATGGGTAACATTAAATATTCCGATAAATTCATCTCCACCCAGCCTGGCAACAATATCATTATCTCTGATTACCTCGGACAGGGTGTGTGCCACTTTTTTCAGAACCATGTCACCGGCTTCATGGCCATAGGTATCATTGATTTCCTTGAAACCATCAAGGTCAATGAAGACCACACCAAATATGGTGGAGTCACGCTTTGCCTCCTTGATTGTCTGCTCCAGATGTTCCATGAACAGGGCGCGGTTGGGCAGGCCAGTAAGCGGATCATGGCCGGCCATGTGTTTGAGCTGTTCCTGCAACTCTTTTAGTTCAGTTATGTCTCTATTGCTGCCGCGAACCCCAATATTTTTTCCGTCTTTTCCGATAACTGTTCGGCAGACATGGTGAATCCAACGTTTTTTTCCTTCCTTGGTGCGGATTGTGAACTCAATGGGAGCAACCCGACCATTTTTTTCCATGCTGTGGCTATGGGCCTTCCATTTCTCCCAGTTGTCAGGAACAATAATTTTTTTCAGCATTGCCGGGTCGTTGTAGAATTCTTCTGGAGCGTACCCTGTCACCAGTTTGCAGGAGGGAGAAACATATTTGTAATGACCGTCGATTTCCTGCCAGTATTCCCAGTCATTGGCAAATTCAGAGATGATAAAAAGAGTCTCTTCCTGCTGGCGATACTCATTTTCCAAAGCCTGTAGCCTGTTGATCAGCTCTCGAAGCTGGTCAAAGGTCTCTTCTATTCGCTGCCGATGCTGAGAGAAATCAGACATATGAAGTGGTTTGATTAGACAGATAAACAAAAGGGGTTTTCATGCACAGTCCATCCTTGTCATTTCTCAATTGTTTGCAAAGTGTGTGGAATATTCAAGGCGTTTATTCGTTATGATTGCTAATTATTTCATAGCTGCCAGCAATGTTGTTTGCAGATGGTCAATATCTTGGGCATTAGGATGTCCGGCAGCATCCGGAGCATTGAGCAACCATGGGGCCTTGGGGTTTTTCTCCCGTACGGCTGCCTGCACTTTTTCCGGCACCTCGCCGGGACAATGGAAACTACCGATAATTTCGGCGCCAGCGGCCAACTCTATCGCTTGATTCATTCCGTTTCTGGCATGATCAGAATCTGTTGCCGCGCCGTGGCTGGCAAAAAAGAACACCTTTTTGCCAACAAGTTTCGGCAGAAATTCCTGTATGGACGGATCTGGCTGTCCACCCTTGAACCAGAAGCCTACGGCCAGAAAATCATAGTGGTCAATCTCACCAACTTCAGTGACGGGCAGCATCCCGCAAGCAAGAACAGCCGCAGCCCCTTCTGCCAATTTTTTAGTATTGCTGGTCTGCGAAGAATAAATAACGATTTTTTTCATTGGATTGCCCCGTAATTAAAAATTAAAAACTTTTGCCTCTGCCGCCATATCAATCAGGTGGGGCCCGCCATCCAGCTTCATGTTGGCATAAAATTGAGTTTCAGGCAGGTTACGGCCTTTGGCACAGGGAGTACACACCCCTACCTCGACATTGGCTTCAACCAGAGAAGAAAGATAATCAGCGGGGCAATCGCCGGTAATCGTTTTTCTGCTGCCGTCTTTTTCCTTGTCTGCCCAGAAAACCCCGTCATCCACAAGAAAGATGTTAACGTTGTGACCTTTACCATGAGCAATATTGGCAAACTGGAAACATCTCGTGGCCTTCTCATTATCATCTGACCGTAACACGAAGAGGAAACTTGCCATTCTATAACTCTCCTTCAGGAAAAAGTAACGTTTGTAGATGGATAGAATCGCAGATAACGAACATATGCACCTAAACTCCCATGTGAAAAGAGTGCAATAAAAAAATGATTTTTTCGTTAATTTGTTAAAGTGGGATTCAGAGAGAGTTTGACAAGGTTGTCTATGGTAGAAGCCACAAGGCCATCCCTTAAAGGATCTCTGCATCTTTTTATTTTTTTCCAAAATCCCATTAAAAATATTTTGCCTGTGATTGTTTGAATCAACTTTCATTTTTATGACGATGAGGGGAATCAGAAAATATATGTAGCGAATCTCTGAGTCAGAGAGGCAAACTCTCTCCTATGGATTGTCACTCAAACAGAATTTCAGCAGAGAAAGATGTCTCTTGGCAAGGTTAACCATTTAAGAAAAACCGCAAGTTGAGATGTTTCCTGATTATACGTAACCGCACAGTAGTCACCTTCACCGAAGGGCAGTTTGAAAAAGCCTGATATCTGATGTGCTAATAAAAACGTCGCGGTTAGTAGTTTTACCAGCGACGTTTTTACCTTTAGGCACAAAGACGCTTGTCTTTGTGTCTCTATGGATGGTAAAGGGCGCTGGATGGATAACGTTATGATCGAGAGGCTCTGGCTTTCTCTGAAATACGAATGCATTTACCTCCATGCCTTTGAGACCGGGAGCGAGGTTCGGCAAGGTCTCAAACACTGGATCGACTTTTATAACACACGATGTCCTCATTCAAGTCTGGACGACAGAACCTCGAATGAGGCATACTTTGCCCGACGGATCATCAAGCTGGCGGTATAAATATGAAGGCTATCTACCTTGTTTTCGCTGCTAACCTGTCCAAACAACTGGGGCCATCTCTCAGTATCATTCAGAGATCAACTCCTATTTGTGCTATTCGCCACGTGCAAGGCTGTATCTATAGCCGTCGGTTTGCTTTGACAGATAGTGATAGCGCAGATTGCTTTGGTGAGAGTGCTTTTGTCTGAAAAAGGAATGCGAGCGCTACATAAAAAAACCTGCGCCATTTTCAGAATGTTCGCAGGTTTTTTTATGTAACAGCTATGTTTGTTGCAGCTTATTTATTGATGGTGACCACGGTGTTGATCATATCGATTATGGGCAGGGCGGGAATCTCCTTGATGCCGTAAATGGCCTCAAGATTGATGTCCTCTGGCACATGACCAAGGAGTTTTTCAGCCACCTTCTGGTCAGCCTGCCGGTAGCGGAGCTTGACCTCAATGGTGAGGGGCGTGCCCTTTGGGGCTGCCAGGCCATAATAGACGTCACTGTACCCCTTTGGGGGTATGGTGTTATTTTTACCAAAAGATTGGATCTCCCATGGATCAATGGCAAAATGAAACCCTTCATGCTGGCCTTCCGAGTTGAAGATCCGAACGTCTTCGGGGAGTTTCCCTGCGGCATTCACGGTGCCGGAAGACATCAGGATATTGCCTTTGCCATCCTTGGCCGTGATCTCAAGCCACATCTGGCGGATATTGTTCAAGGAGGTGGGCAGATTATGACCAGCCCGCTTGTTTTTTACCCGCACCTTGATTTCCGCTAAGTTGCCATTTCGATATACCGGAGAAACTTCCAGCTCGGCAGCGGCTTGGAGGCGGGCTACTGCCATTTCGAATTTTTTATGGGCATTGGCTGCAAGTTCGTCGTTGCCCGCCTTCTTTGCCGCCAGTTCAGACAGGTGGTAGAGCAGGAAGTTGGCGCCGTTAAAATAATGGCGATACTCACTACGTTGGGGCCTGATAAAATCATCGGCCGAGCGTTTAAAGGTCTCGATATCTACCATATGACAATCCTGGCACTGGATATTGTTCACCGCATAGGGGCCGTTTTTCCACTCCGTATAGGTGGCCTCCAGGGGGGTATGGGTCTCGTAATGGTTGACCTGATGGCAGGAGGCGCAGAGCTCACTGGTTAGATGCAGCGGCGACTCGACACATTCGTGGAAGCCCTCGCCGCAACCCTCTTCTGGAGGGAAGGGGCCATACTTGGTAAGAACAGGACCATCCGGCCCCTCTTTTCCTGGGGAAAGTACCAACGAACCGTTCTCTGGCTGGTGGGTGGGGGTTTGCCAGTGCGTATGGCTCTTGATGGAATGACAGACATCACAGGATACACCGCTCATGGCTAGAGGGCTTAACCCCTTGAACCCGGCCCCCTTTATTTCGCCCTGCACCACAGCGGCGGCGGTGTGGCAGCCTTCACATTGGCGGGCAATGTCATGCCCTACGGCCTCGATAGCGGCGTGGAGTTCCCCCTGGTAGACCGGATCTTGAAAGGCCATGGCATGCATGGAGCTTGACCATTCTTCAAATTTGTCTGGATGGCATTCTCCACAAGTTGCCGGCTCATTGAACCCGGCGCTGGTTTTATCCCATTTAATAAGAGAAGGCGCATAGGGATAAAACTCCTTATCCACCTTTGGGATATTTTTTTCAGCAACTGAAGCGAGGGGCATGCTAAGCACCAGCAGGGTTGATGCAAACAGGATGGGAAAGAACTTCGTTTTCATTTATTTGCTCCTTATCTGGATTTGATTCAATCAAATGATGGTTAGACAGGAATTTCTGACACAAACATCCGGTTTCTATCTAGATATCATGCCCCATATGAGTGGTATCAGGAAACCTGATACCACTCACTCTACGATATGTATAAAGCCATTGGCAACCTTAACCGTTTTTTAGAAAAAGCTGGTTGAAGTTAATCCTGATTCTCTCTCCACAAATCCTAGACTATTAATCAAATCACAGTTGAAACATTTTTAACAGAAATTTCGGGGAAAAAATTAAGAGGATGCTAGTGACAAGGTTAACCATTTAAGAAAAACCGCAAGTTAATATGTTTCCTGAGTATACGTAACAAAACCTGTTTTTTCTTATTAAATTAGTCTGTTGTATTTTCTTTATTTTCGCTGTTTTTTGTTCTCCAAGTCAAGGTATTTCCACCAAAGAGAGTGGAGCCAGGGACCGGTTCTGAGAATGGG